>JBKHHU010000029.1:0-24047 GCA_046539045.1 Phycisphaerae bacterium | reverse complement strand
TTCTCCAGCAGGTTCTCCTGGCGGAACCATTCGACGATCGCCTCGCGGGCCTCGAAACGGTCCATGCCGAGGAACTGCTGGGCTTCCGGTTCGGTGCAGTCCTCCCAGCCGTGTTTGTCGCTGATCGATCCGTCCGGCGCCATCACGTTGATCACGGGCAGGTCATGACGCAGGCCGATCTGCCAGTCGTTGGGGTCGTGGGCGGGGGTGACCTTCAGGAACCCGGTGGAGAATTTCGCCTTCTCATCGTCGCTCTCCGGATCGGGCAAAACGACCAACTCGTCGGCAACGATCGGGATGAGTCGTCCGACAATTGGCAGGCGGACATTCTTTCCGACCAGCGCCTCTGCCCGCGGATCGCGCGGATTGATCGCCACGGCAGTGTCGCCGAGCATGGTCTCCGGGCGGGTGGTGGCGACGGTCACGAACTTCACGGTCTCGCCGTCGATCTCCACGGGCTTCTCCAGCGGGTATCGCATGTACCAGAAGAAGCCCTTGACGTTCTCGTGCTCGACCTCGTCGTCGGCAAGGACGGTCTGCGTGGCGGGGTCCCAGTTGACCAACCGCTTGCCTCGGTAGATCAACCCGTCGGCGAAGAGCTTGAAGAAGTTGGCCCGGACCGCCTTGGCGCAGACATCGTCCATTGTGAATCGCGTCCGCTCCCAATCGCAGCTGCAGCCCATGGTCTTGAGCTGGTTGAGGATGGTCGCTTCGTACTCATCCTTCCAGTCCTGGATGAGCTGGACGAATTCGTCTCGCTCGAAGTCGGTGCGGCGTTTGTTCTGCTCGCTGAGCACGCGTTTTTCGACGACGGTCTGCGTGGCAATTCCGGCGTGGTCGGTTCCGGGCATCCAGAGCGTGTTGCGCTGCTGCATCCGCTTCCAGCGGATGAGGATGTCCTGTAGCGTGTTGTTCAAGGCGTGCCCGAGGTGCAACGCGGCGGTTACGTTCGGCGGGGGGATGACCATGCAGAAACTGTCGTCCAAACCTTCCGCGGTGGGATCGGCATGGAAGCAGCCGTTCCCGGTCCACTTCCGGTACATTTGCGATTCCACGCTCTGCGGATCGTAAACCTTTGCCAGTTCAGTCGTCATCATTACCTCGGTCGCTTGATGTCGCCCGGATAGCCCGGACGCTTGATCCAGAGAAACAAGTCTCAGAATGTCGGTTTTGAGAGCCCATTTCGCAAGGATTCTTTTGCCAATGGGCTCAATCGGAAATCACCAATCACCTATCCGCCATCACCAATCCGCAATCGCAAATCCCTTCCGTCACCCGTTTTCTTTCTCCAGTGTCGTCAGGATCTTGTACTCGGCTGCGTCTGCGACGGCCTGCCAGGAGGCGTCGATGATGTTCTCGTCCACGCCGACCGAGCCGAAGTAGGCCTCGCCGTGCTCGTCGTGCCAGTCGATGACGACGCGGACCTTGGCTGCGGTCTCCGCGGAGGTGTTGACCACGCGGACCTTGTAGTCCACCAGGTGCAGGTCGCGCACGCAGGGGTAGTCCGGTTCGAGGGCGTCGCACAGGGAGCGGTAGAGGCTGTCGACCGGACCGTCGCCCTCGGCTACGGTGTGGCGGATCTCCCCGCCATCGACTGTCAGCTTGACGATGGCCTCGGTCTCTGCCTCCCCGCCGTCCTGGCGGTAGATCACGCAGCGGTAATGATCCAGATCCCAGAGCTTCTTGTACCACTGCCCGCCGAGCACCTTGCGGATGAGCAGTTCGAAACTCGCCTCGGCGGCTTCGAACTGGTAGCCCTCGTTCTCGAGTTCCATGACCCGGGCGAGGATGTTCCGCTGGGCATCCTTGCTGTCGGCGATGTCGAATTTTCTCGGTGCCTTGGCGGCGATGTTGCTCACGCCGGACAACTCGCTGACGAGGATGCGCCGCGAATTGCCGACGATGGTCGGATCCATGTGCTCGTAGGTTTCGGCGTTGCGGCGGACGGCATGGACGTGCATTCCACCCTTGTGAGCGAAGGCGGCCGCCCCGACGAACGGTTGATGCTCGCGCAGGTTGAGATTGGCCACTTCGTACACATAACGGCTGATCTCCGTGAGGTTCTTGAGCGTGCCCTCGCGGAGGACGGAACAGTCTTTCTTGATGGCGAGATTGGCGGTGACCGCACAGAGATCCGCGTTCCCGCACCGCTCGCCGATGCCGTTGATGGTCCCTTGCACGTGGATGGCGCCGTGATCGATTGCAGCCAGAGAGTTGGCGGTGGCCAGGTCGCCGTCGTTGTGACAGTGGATTCCGATTTTCGCCTCGGGGATCTCGCTCAGCAGTTCATCGATGGTCGCGCCGACCTCTTCCGGCAGGCTCCCGCCGTTGGTATCGCAGAGGACCAGTCGCGAGGCGCCCGCTTCGTGGGCCGCTTTGAGCGTCTTCAGCGCGTAGTCGCGGTTGGCCTTCCACCCGTCGAAGAAGTGCTCGGCGTCGTAGATGACTTGGCGGCCGGACTCGCGACAGAACCGCACCGAGTCGGCGATCATCTCCAG
The DNA here is from genome assembly GCA_046539045.1 of Phycisphaerae bacterium. Taxonomy (GTDB): domain Bacteria; phylum Planctomycetota; class Phycisphaerae; order SM23-33; family SM23-33; genus JBKHHU01. Next base: position 21,549 of record JBKHHU010000029.1, on the reverse strand, counting down.
GTTCTCTTCTTCGCTGACACGGAGCACGTCGCGGACGTGGAGGTCCCAGGTCTTGCCCACGATGGTGATGGCGGGCGCTTCGCTGGCGACCAGCGCCTGCATGCCCTTGTCCTCGGCAGCGGAGATGCCCTTGCGCCGGGTCATTCCGAAGGCGGTGATCTTCGCGTGTTTCCAGCCGCGTTTGGCGGCTTCCTCAAAGAAGGCGACATCCTTGGGATTGCTCAGCGGATAGCCGCCTTCGATGTAATCGACCCCGAGTTCGTCCAGGGCTTCGGCGATGAGCAGTTTGTCCTGCATGGACAGGCTCACGCCCTGGGCCTGGGTGCCGTCGCGGAGGGTCGTGTCATATACCTCGATGGTTCCTCTGTTGTCAGTCATGGACGTTATTTCCGTTCGTATGTGGTGGGGCGGTCTGGTGAACATCAAAAAACCGGCCCGGAGCGTCGATATGCCTCGGGCCGGTCAATTCTTCATGTTTGGCTGAAAAAACCTGCCCTATGGCACGCAATGTACGAGGGGGATTCGGCCGATAATAATAGAGGCGCAAACGCCGTCCACTACCGGATGTTTCCGGTGGATGTCGATCGACATGTAGTGGGGCGTTTGCATGCGGCCTCGCAGATTCGCGCGTCGGTGGACAGTTGCCGCAGGCTGAGCAGCCACACGGCGTCGCTACAGATTATATCGGGCGGGAAGGGCTCGTCAACAGACATTCTTCTCGATCCCGCCGATGGCATCGGCAGTGAAGGCGCAGAACCACGACTGTTTTTGTCGAAATTTCATATTTGTGCAGGATGTTCCGGCCGCTGCTGCGTTTGACTTGGTACAGGTAATTCTGTAGCTTGGAACAAGAGGAACCTTAACCACTATAGCGCCCAAGGGAAAGAAACGGATGAAAGCCAAACCCAGAGCGATCGCGGTAGTCTGCGGAGTTCTCTTGGCGCTTTCCGGTGTCGCCCGGGCAGACTCGCTTTCGCGGGCCGAACGGATGGAACTGGAACTGCTGACGAGGCAGTTGACCGAATCCGGGCGGAGTGAGAAAACCAAGCAGGAAGCGGCGGTGCTGCTGCTGACGCGGACGTACCCGCAGGCGCAGACGGCGCTTCTGGAGCAACTCAAAGACAGCAACAATCGCGGGGCGCAGATCGCCATTGCCCAGGCCATCGCTGAAAATGAGATGGGGGATGAAGCATTCCTCCAGCCGCTGGTGTCTCTGTTGAAGGGGAGCGAGGCTTCAGTGCGCCCGGCCGCCGCGGCCGCCTTGGCTACATTCAAGGAAAACGGGGCAGCGGCCACTCTCATTGGGATTGCCATGGACGTCGAGGAGGACCAGCCGATCCGCCTGGTGGCCATCGAGGCGCTGCACCGGCTGCTGGACAAGAACGTCGTTGATGCACTGGTGCGTCTGCTGGATGACAAGTCGCAGGTTGTGCGGAATACCGCGGCTGAGACGCTGGCCAAGCTGACCAACATCCGCCACTTCGGCACCGACCGCAAGAGATGGAAGCAGTGGTGGACCCGCAATGCCGACAAGCCGCGTTCCGAATGGCTGGCGGATCTGGCCGACAACCTGGCCCGGTCCAAGGCCAAACTCGAGAAAGAGAATGCGATGTTGCGGTCGCGACTGGCTCGGGCCATGGACGAACTCTACAGCGCCACATCTGCCGACCAGCGCGACTTGATGCTGCTGGGACTGCTGAAAGACCCGCTCGACGAGGTCCGCCTGGTCGGTGTGCGGATTCTGGACAGGAAGATCGCCACCAACGGGAAGATCTCGACTGATCTGGCTGCCGAGATCCGCGCGATGCTCGACGACGCCTCGCCCAACGTGAGAGGTGCTGTTCCGTTGCTGATGGCGGCGCTGCATGATGACAAATCCGAACAGCTGCTGCTGGAGCGCCTGCAGAAAGAAGAGACCTCGCTGGTACAGGTGAGCCTGATTTCCGCGCTCGGGCAGTTGCAGTCGGCCAAGGCCCTGCCGCACATCATCGAATCGCTGGACGCCAAGGATTCCGCCTTGGCCGGTGCCTCGGCTGGTGCGTTGGTGCGAATTGCCCAAGGCACCACCCTTGAGGAAGCGACTCGCAAGAAAGCTATCGACAAGTTGGTCAACCGCTATCGGAAATCGCTGGAGAGCACCAACGGTCACGAACTGCGGGAGGAAATGCTGCTGGCGATGGGGGCCGTCGGCGACAAACGCCTGATCCCCGTGCTGAAACAGGCACTCAAGGATTCCGCCGCAACCGTGCGGCTGGCGGCCGTTCGGGGTTTGACCGAACTTGGCGATGCCGATGTAGCCGAGGCCATGGTGCCCATGTTCTCCGACGAACCGGACCGTGGCGTGCGAATGGCTGCCATCAAGGCCGTCGGTAAACTCAACGGCAGCAAGTACCTTGAGGCATTCGTCCGCCGGACGGATTCGGAGGCGGAAACCGATGCGACAGTCCGGAAGGAGGCTTGGGCGGTCATCATGGACCAGCTCCAGCAGGCCAACGCCGAAACTCTGGCGACGGTCGCAAAGGCTCTAACCGGTCGGCAGAACGCCATCGCCGAGCGGATCCGCATTCACGAGTTGCTCGTGGCCCGGCTGGCCGATTCCGACGGTCTGAAGGAGGCTGCCGCACGCCGGGCGCTGGCCCAGACTCTGATTCTGGGCAACAGGCCGGCCGAGGCAGCAGGACATCTGGCAAAGGCTCTGGAACTGTACGACAGGGAAGATTCCTCTCTGACCGCCCCGGTAAAGCAGGAGTGGATCCGCGCCCTGCTGTCCGGAGGCAGCCCTGCCGCCATTGAGATCATAGCCGATGAGAAGGAAGAGGATATCTTCGCTGCCGCCGTCAGTGACCTGCAGAAGCGACTGGCGGAGCTGGAGAAACAGCAGCAGTGGGCTGAACTGGCCATGCTCGGAAACCAGTCCCTCCAGAAACTCGGACCGCGTCTGCCGAAGGCGGCACGGGAGTCGATCGCCGCGAAGCTGGTCCGGGCGAAAGGGGAGGTCCTCAAAGCCGATCAAGCGCGGATAAGCAAACTGCTGACGGAGCTGACCGGCCCGGACGCCGGGGCCCGCACCCAGGCCACCCAGGCGATCAAGACTATGGGCCAACGGGCGATTCATCCACTCCTGCTGGAACTGCGTGCTGCGGTCGCTGCCGAGAAACCCGATCCCGAAACCGAAAAAGCGATCCTCCAACTTCTCAGCCAGGTGGCTCCCAAGCTGGACGGGTTCGACGCCTCCACTTCGAGGAAGGTCAAGCTGGAAACCATCGAGAAATGGCTTTCGGACCGGGTGGGGGCCTGATCGGCGGACCCTCCAGCCGCTTCGACGCACTCTGCATATGACCTCAACTGCAGTCAGGTCATCTCCGGCGTATGCCGAACCGCCCGACCGGCCGGGCTGCTTTCCTGCCGCACAAAGCTGCCGGTATGGCCATTGACATCACTCTGAGCATCAGGCACAATCCCGCATTCGTCTATGTTCGAGCAAGAGGATGATTCCATGGCGAAGCTGAGTATCGGTGCCGATCTCGGAGGCACGTTCATCAAGTTCGGGTATCTCGACGCGCAAGGCAAGCCCAGCAATACGTTTCAGTTGCCGACTCCGCTGGATCAGGGGGCCGAGGGCGTCATCGACCAGATCGTCACAGGCGTCAAGCGGTTGATGGACCACCACGGTCTGCCTGTCGAGGACATCGCGGGTGTAGGCATCGGCGCCCCAGGCCCGCTGAGCATCTCCGAAGGTGTCATCCACGCCATGCCCAACATTGCCGGCATGGAGAACGTTCCGCTGCGGGATGAAGTCGCCCGCCGGACCGGGCTGCCGGCAGTACTCGAGAACGACGCCAATGCCGCGGCCTTCGGCGAGTTCCTCTGCGGCGCGGGAGCCGGCACGCGCGACATGGTGCTGCTGACGCTTGGTACGGGCGTAGGTGGCGGTATCGTCATCGACGGCAAGATCCTCCACGGTTCGCACGAGATCGGCGCGGAACTTGGGCACATGATCATTGATCCGGGCGGGCTCGAATGCGGATGCGGCCAGAAAGGGTGCCTCGAGCGGTACTGCTCAGCCACATTCCTGGGCCGGATCGCCGCCCGTCGCGTCCGCGAAAGCGATACGCCCACCCGCCTGCAAGCCGTACTCGACGCTCAAAAGATCCTCACCGCCAAAGACATTCTCGATGCTGCCAAGGCCGGTGATAGACTGGCCGCCGAGGTATGGAGTCGGGGGGCATACCACCTGGCCATCGGCTGCGTGAATATCTGCCGCATCTTTGACCCGGAGATCATCGTTCTTGCCGGTGGGATGACCAAGGCCGGCGATGGCTTGCTGAACCCGCTGAAGGAACATTTCCAGCAGCAGCGATGGAAACTGACCGAAGAGCGGACGCGAATCGTGATCGGCACTCTCGGCAATGATGCGGGCGCCGTCGGGGCCGCAGGTGTGGCTCGACAGGCCTTTGCGTAACCCGCCAAGCGCAGTCTGCGGTTCAGAATACCGTCCACATTCCCGGGTATTTCAGCCGGTTGGCGGATCTCCCGCATCCGCCGGCCGCTTTCCCGTCGCTGCCGACTTTGTCGATACCTTCCGTTGACACTGAACCGATCTTGGGTATGATTTGTATGTCGGCCGATCTCCCGGCCGTTATCTGCTGCACGGACTTCCCTCACGGGATTTGGATACATGGTGATTTTGCAGACAGCACGTTCGCTCGCAACTGCCGGTTCCTGGCGGTGGTGCCGGCTGCGCTGGCGGGGCTCCCGCCAATAACCCATTGATCCAAAAACCTATCGTCCGTCTATCGAATCAAGAACCCCTGCAGTCGGCCTGTTGCGCCGGAAAACCATTGTCAGGACAGCAGATATGAAGCACTACTTTCCGAACTTCGACGATTTCATGACGTTGACCCGGAAGGGCAACACCATTCCCGTTTACCGAGAACTGCTCTCGGATTCGCTCACGCCGGTTACTGCGTACCAGCGCCTGGCGATGCCCAGCGGGTTCAAGCCCGCCTCCAACGCGTTCCTGCTGGAGAGCGTTGTCGGGGGCGAACGCATCGCGCGTTTCTCCTTCGTTGCCGCCGACCCGGAAACCACGTTCACAGCCCGTCGGAACAGGATCACGATCCAGCACGCTGCCGGTGGGTCCGAGGAAATCGAGTCCGACGACCCGCTGAGCGATCTGGCGAACCTGCTGGACGGGTACCGGGCCGTGCACCTGCCCCACCTGCCGCGGTTTACCGGTGGGGTCGTCGGATACGCCGGGTACGACATGGTCCGCTACTACGAGAAAATCGGCGAAGGGCCGGAGGATGATCTCAACCTGCCCGATCTGTGCTTCGGGCTCTATCGCACGATGGTGGTGTTCGATCATGTATCCAAGACCATCAAGGTCGTCGCCAACGCGCGTATCGAAGAAGATCCCGGCGAGGCGTACAACAAAGCGGTCGAATCGATCGAACGGGCCATCGGCAGGCTGCAGGAAGGCAGCACCCATGCCGTCCGGGAGATCAATTTCGTAGGCATCCCGCAGAAGCCGTTCCAGAGCAACTTCACCCGCGAGAAGTTCATCAACGCCGTGGAAGGCTGCAAGGAATACATCAAGGCCGGCGACATCTTCCAGGTCGTCCCGTCCCAGCGCCTGACGGTGAATACCGATGCGAGCCCGTTCGACATCTACCGTTCGCTACGGGTAGTCAATCCGTCTCCGTTCATGTTCCTGCTGAACACGCCCGACTGCACGTTGATCGGCTCGAGTCCGGAGATCATGTGTCGCGTTGAGGACGGTGTGGTCACTTCGCGCCCATTGGCCGGCACCAGGCCGCGAGGAAAAACACAGGCCGAGGACCAGGCTCTGGAGGAGGAACTGCTGGCCGATGAGAAGGAACGCGCCGAGCACATCATGCTGGTGGACCTGGCGCGAAATGACGTGGGACGGGTCGCGGAGCCCAAGAGCATCGAACTGGCCGATGTGATGAGCGTGGAACGTTACAGCCATGTCATGCACATCGCCTCGGATGTCAAGGGCAAGCTTGGTGAAGGGCAGACGGCCTTTGATGCGCTGCGGGCCACGCTGCCGGTCGGAACCGTCACCGGGGCGCCGAAGATCCGCGCGATGGAGATCATCGATGAATTCGAGCCGACCCGCCGCGGTCCGTATGCCGGGGCGGTCGGGTACGTCGATTTCAGCGGGAACATGGACACCTGTATCACGCTGCGGACGATGGTGGTCACCCCTGGCCAGGTACGCATCCAGGCAGGGGCGGGCGTCGTGGCGGATTCCGTGCCGGAAAAAGAATACGACGAGACGCTGAACAAAGCCAAAGGCATGCTCAAAGCCATCGAGATCGCGGAAGCGGGGCTGGGCGAATGAACCGGCCGCGGTTTCAGGAGTTGTAGTCGTAGCGATCCAGTTCGTCGTCCGGTACGCGAGGGATAGTGACCTTGTTGGCGTTGTCATCAATGGCGATGTGCCTGCCGGTGAGGGCGTTGATCACCGCGGCGTTGGTGCGGAGATGACTGGTGATGCTCTCCACGACGAACTCGCTCGGCTCGGGACTCAGGCCGGCGACGGTCAGCAGTTGGTCGGCGGCGTGTTGATCGATGACGCCCTCGGATTCGTGGAACGCCAGGAACGCGTCGATCGCCTCGTCGGCTACTCGTTCGGCCGGTTTGCCCCGTTTGCCGAGCGAGAAGAATCCCGCTGTGCTGCGGGCGTAGACCGCTCGCACGAACACGACGGTTCCCGGACTCAGCGTGTCGGGGCGCTCCACGCGCCCATCGGTGTCGATCCCCGCCGCGGCCAGTCGCGATCGTGCCTGCTGGGCCTGGCGGTCGGCGATATGGTCCGGAAGAGAACCGCTGACCGCCGAGAGCACTTCCACGCGTTTCAACTCACCGCGGCGGGTGAACCGGGCGGGCATCAGTGGGATGTCGAACCCGTAGTCGAGCCCCATGATATCCGCCCGTATCTCGCCTCCACCGGCGGGGTAGAAGCCCGGCCGGTTCAGTTGGACGTGGAAGTGCAGGTTCAGAATGCTTGCCAGCGGCTCGAAAACCTCGCTGATGTACTCGAAGCAGGGTGCCATCGGGTTATGCGTTCCGCCGATGATCTCCACGGCTGAGTTCCCGCGGGCGATCGACAGGGCGGGAAGCAATGTCTGCAGCACCAGCATCGTCGAGCCTGCCGTGCCGATGTCGAACCTGTATCCGCGCGGTCTGACCCGTCCCGGGCGGAATGTCAGGGACTTCGAGCCGACGACGGCACCGGACAGCGAGGCGTCGCAGATTTCGGCCGCTGCTTTCATCGCCGTCAGGTGCTGCGGGCGAAGGCCCGGTTTGGATCTGTTGGCCCGGATGTTGTCGATCCGCACGTTCAGACCGAACGCCGCGGCCAGCCCGACGGTGGTCCGCAAGATCTGCCCGCCGCCCTCGCCTTGCGAGCCGTCGATGTGTATCGGTTCCCGTGTCATTGGCATTCCGTTGCGCAGGCCCAGCCGCTGGTCAGGCGTAGCTGCTGCCTTCTTCGATACCCATCTCTGTCCGTTTCTTCGCGCGGGCCGCGGCCTGCTCCTGCTCGTATCCGCTCTGTCGGAACGCCTTCAGCGGCTCAGCGGGGACCCCGAGTTCGGCCCGCACATCATGCAGGATGTCACTGACATCGGTGGCGTAGGCAGCTTTCAGAATTTCCTCTGAGCCGATGGTGTCCTCCTTCGCCTGAGCGTCGGCGAGGGCCTCGCGATCGACGCAGAGAGCCTTGGCGAACTGCTCCTGCACAGTGCAGACCGTCTGGATCATCGCCTGAACCTTGGGCTTGATGTTGTGCGACTGATCGATCATGTATGCGATATCCGCGTCGCTGCCGGTGTCATGCTCGTACGCGGCGATCTCGTTGAAGATGCGGAACACCTGATACGGGTCGACGGACCCCACGGTCAGGTCGTCGTCGGCAAATTTGCGATCGTTGAAATGGAACCCGCCAAGCATCTGCTCGTCCAGCAACCACGCCACGATCTGCTCGATATTGGTACCCAGCAGGTGATGCCCGGTGTCCACCAGCACTTTGGCTCGCGGCCCGGCAGCCCTGGCGAAGATATAGCTGCTGCCCCAGTCGAAGAAATCGGTGAAATACGTCGCGGGCTCAAACGGCTTGTACTCCACCAGCATCGTCATGCCATCGGGCATGGCCTCGTGGGCCTGTTTCAGCGCGTCGGTCGCCCACGCCTTGCGCCGGCGGATGTCGGCCTGTCCGGGGTAGTTGGCCCCGTCGGCGAACCACAGGGACAGCGCGTCGCTGCCGGTCTGCTTCCCGATGGCGATCGAGTCGAGGATGTGCTGCACCGCCCGGCCGCGGGTGTCCGCATCGCGGTTGGTGATGGAGCCGTGTTTGTAGCACTGGTCCTGGAATACATTGGGGTTGATCGCGCCGACCTTCACGCCATACTTGCCGGCGAGATCCTCCACCGCGGGATCATACCCGTCCGGGAAATCCCACAGCACATGAACCGCTACCGAAGGCGTAATGCCGGTGAACTTGTGCGTCTGTCCGGCGTCGGAGAATTTGTCTTCCAGGTCCACGGCCGCGGCGTCCTGGAAAAACTTTCCGAATCGGGTGCCGGTGTTGGCGTATCCCCACGAAGGCACTTCGATACTGAACCGCTTGAGCCGCTGAACGATACGATCGCGCTGCTGTGATGTCTGCGACATTGAGACTCTCCGATACTGTGTGAATGACAGTCGGAAAGGGTATCGCAGACCGACGCCCGGTGCAACGCTGCATACGCGGTCGTGGGGCGGCTATAGCCCGTCGTCCTCGGCAGGGTTCAGCAGCGTTACTGGAACCTGCTCCGGGGTCAGACTCCGCGCTTCGGCGTGGCCGTCGAAGAAGACGATGGTGGTTTTGCCGAAGTGCCGCATGTCCTTGGAGTGAATCATCCGAGGCTGCTCGGGACCGCGGGGGACCCAGCCGTCAAAAGGCATGTGCCCGGGGCTGAACAGATCGTACTGGCCGAACTTCCTTGCCGGCAGCCGGGCCGGATTCATCTCCGCGATGTAGAGCGTATCGGAGGCCGGGCCGGTCAGATCGGCTTCCCGCTGAGCGGGCCCAGAATCGTACTGTTTGCTGTCCCCTGTACAAATCGTAGTCCATCCCGTTGGAGACGTAATGGAGCACGAATTCCTCGTCTTCGATTCCGGGACAGTGCAGGCCGGGCGTTTCTTTGAAGCTCTCGTACAGGTAATCGTCGTCGTCATCGTGCTCAAAGGGGATCGTCGGCCCGCTGACGTACGGAGAGAGCTTGGCGGCAAAACTGTAGTGGCCGAGATTGCCCGAGTTCTGGTTGTTGCAGCCGTAGTAGAAATCCATCGGCAAGTACCCCTCGTTCTCGCCGGCGTAGATCTTCGACGCGCGAGCCAGTGCGTGCAGGTTCGCCTCGCACTTGAGAGTCTTTGCCAACTGCTGGACCTGAGCCAGAGAGGGCACCAGCATGGTTACGAGCAGGCCGATGATGGCGATGACTACGAGCAGTTCGATCAGGGTGAAACCCACGCAAGAAGGAAATTCGGGCCAACTCACCGTCTCCCGCGACAGCTTTCGCGAGATCATGGTAAAACTCCGATGGCAGGAAGAGGATTGAGACAACCAGGTCCGCCTGCGATACGAACCACGACATGCACCACCTGTAATGATAGCGACCTGGGACAGTGAAAGTCAAATCGGGTGGGCCTTCCGGAGCCGGGGCGGTTTTCGGATGAAACTGTCGCAGCCTTCGCTACAATGGATGACACTGTACCTTCTCCATTTGTAGTGAGAGTCAGACGTGCCGGATATCAGGGACTTTATCAATGTGGATCTGCTCCGGCAGATCCAGGACGCCTTTTCTGCCGTTGCCAGCGCTCCCATTCGGGTTTGTGATCGCGACGGGGAGCCCATACTCGGGGGGTATTGCCTTAAACCCGATGACAATGAAGTCCTGCGTGCTGAAAGTATTGATCCCGGCGTGCATTGCGGCGATCTGTGCGAGGAAGACGGGTGCTACGTTGTGCCGGTGATGCACGGCGATGAGGTTCTCGGGTGTCTTCGGACACAACTGCCGCCCTCACTGGAAGTAGACCAGAGGGAACGCTCGCGCATCGTTCGCCTGCTTCGACTTGCGGCCAATCTGACCGTCCGCCTCGGCGAGCGGGAAAGCCAATTGCGAAGCCGCGTGGAGGAACTCTCCGTCCTGTACCGACTCACCGCCGAGTTCACAGGCGAGCGAGATATTCAGAATCTTCTGGACGTTGTGGCCCAGACAGTCGTGGACGTGCTGAAGGTCAAAGCCTGCTCGATCCGTTTGTTGAGTGAAGAGCGAACCGAGTTGGTGGTTCATTCCGTGGCCAATCTCTCCGCGGAATACCTGGAGAAAGGGCCCATCCTCGTCTCCGCCAGTCAACTCGACCAGGAGGTCATCAGAACCGGCGAGATCATCTACATCGCCGACGAACAGAACGACCCGCGCGTGTTGTACCCGGCTGAGGCAAGGCGGGAGGGGATCGTCAGCGCGCTGATCGCCCCCATGCTCTATAAGGGCCAGCCCGAAGGCGTGATCCACGTCTACACCAGCGAGCAGCACGAGTTCGACTGGTTCGAGATGTCCCTGTTGCGCACGATCAGTGCAGAGGCGGCCGCCGCGATCGTCAACGCACGCCTCAACGAGGAAGCGCTGCACTCTGCCCAGGTTCATCGGGCGCTCAGCATGGCCGCCGAGGTGCAGCGGCGGATGATTCCCTCCAAGCCGCCAACCATCCCCGGGCTCGACATTGCCGCTCTCTATGTTCCGAGCTACCAGCTCAGCGGGGACTTCTACGACTTCATCGAACTGCCCCAGAACAACGTCGGGCTGGCGATTTGTGACGTAGCGGGAAAAGGGGTGCGGGCATCGCTGCTGATGGCCATGATCCGGGGCTCACTGCGAGCTCACGCGCTGAACGTCTACGAAATGTCGACTGTGCTGGACAAGGTGAATCGCGACCTCGTAACCGCCAGCCAGACCAGTGATTTCGCCACGATGTTCTATGGTGTAATGGACGTGAATCAGCGGATTTTCACCTACACCAACGCCGGGCATCTGCCGCCGATGCTCTATCGGGACGGCCAGATCTGCCACCTGAATACCTCCGGTGGGGTGCTGGGGATCACTCCCGACGTCCACTATCCGCACGAGTGGTTCGGCCTGAAGAGCGGAGATGTGGTTCTGGCGTTCACCGACGGGATCCCCGAGGCGTTGAATTTCCAGGACGAAGCATTCGGGAGGGCTCGCGTGGAAAAAGCGCTGGTTGCGGCCGTTGAGAAAATGGCCGCCGACGCCAACGGCATCTGCAAACACGTGCTGTGGGAGATGCGGCGGTTCGCCGGCCTGCAGACACGCCAAGACGACGTCACCATGCTCGCCGTGCGGGTGCTGTAAGCGCTGGGTTCATCTGTCGGATTACTGTTCCAGCGTCTGGGGTGTCGGCGCGAACTCCAGCGGGACCGCGAGCGGAGTGAGGTCCGCCTGGGCACCCATTTCCAGAAACAGGTGCAGCGCCTCCCTGCCTGCGTCCGACATGTCCACGGAAAGCTGCCCGATATACATCTCCACCAGCCGGTCGGCGAGTTTCGGTTCCCGCGGGGTTACGAACTGGACTGCCCACTCCAGGGCTTCGTCGCGATGGTTGAGCGACCACGCCACCGAGCGGCTGAGGATCCCGGCCAGCTGCGCCTGGACCTGGTCGTCCAGAGATTTGCTGATGCAGCTGCAGGTGGTCGGAAGGGGAAGTCCGTCGGTGGTTCTGGCCCACCATTGGCCCAGGTCCTTTACCTTTCGCAGCCGGTTGATCGGGTAGGTCAACTGAGCAGCGTGGATAAGCAATCCACAATCGACCACGCCGGTCTGGATGGCAGGGATGATCTGCTCATGGGGGATCAGTTGCGTTCGAAGCCGGGGCAGGCAGAGCTGGAGAAGCAGAGACGCGCTGGTTGTAGCCCCCGGGATCGCTACACGGGCGTCCGAAAGAGACTCCGGATCAAAGCCTTCCCGGGCAACAACCATCGGTCCGTTCCCGGTGCCGAATGTCGCACCGGCGGGGCTGAGCACGTACCGGTTCCGCGCGTAGGCGTAGGAGTGCGCGCTGATGCTCGTGATTTCATATTTCCCGCGCGATGCGTGGTCGTTCAGAGCCTGCAGGTCGTGGGCGACCAGTTCGAATTCGAAGTCGCCGGTGTCGATCTTCCCCTCAGCCAAGGGGTAGAACATGAATCCATCGCCAACGTCGGGACAGTGAGCCAACCGAATCTTCATCGTCTACTCCATCGTCTTTGCTTGCGGTCCATGCGTAGAGCCGTATCTTCGTGGCCGGGAGATCGTTTTGCAACGGGTAACCATAGGATCGCCGGGAAACGGCCGATACGGAAAGCTTTGCCGGTGCAGCGCGGCCGATGTGATGCTAGACTTGTCTGGGCGACAGGGTCTTTGCAGGAGAGATGATGAAGTACAAGATGCTGGCTTTGGATGTGGACGGGACCATCGTGGGACCGGACGGTGAAGTGGCGCCTGAGACGATTCAGGCGGTGACAGACATCGCCAGGCGCGGTGTGCGAGTGGTCATTGCCACCGGCAGGAGCCACGTCGAGACGCATCCGGTATGGGAAAAGTTGCAGTTGGTCGAGCCGCACGAGCCGATGATCGTGGTCGGCGGAGCGTTGGTGGCAGAGCCACGACTGGGGAGAACCCTGTACCAGGTCACCATGCCGAATGACGTGGCGGCTGAGTTCGGCACCGCGCTGAACGAGATGGGCTACACGGCTGCCGGGGTGGTGGACCCGTGGCGGTGGGGGGTGGAGTATTTCGTCGCGGAATCCGACGACGCGGAATTCGTGCGAGAGGCATGGCTGGACAAAATGGACCGCGAGGTGAAGGTGCAGTTCGTGCAGCAACTGGGGAAAGACGGTTGTCCTCCGCTTCTGCGCATCACGGCCATCGTGGATATGGCCGACGGCCGGGCCGTCGAGCAGACGCTGCGGAAACGGTTCGGCGACCGGTTGGAGCTGCATTTCATCGCCGCGCCGAATTACGGCGTGCGAGTGATTGAGGCGTTCGCCTCGGGGGTAAGCAAGTGGACCGCGTTGAATTACATCGCTCAGAGGTACCGGATCGGCGCCGGTCAGATCGTCGCCGTTGGCGATGACGTCAACGACGTGCCGATGCTGGAGAAGGCGGGGCTCGGAGCGGCCATGCCGCAGGCGCTACCGCACGTAAAGGCGGCTGCGGATGTGGTGGTCGACACTACCCTGGGAAGTTTTCTCCGCCGATTGATGGACGGAGCGACCGACAGCCTGGTCGAAACCGGCGTGGCAGGTGACGAATGAATGACCGCGAATATGGCCGACTGGTGGAACTGGTGAGCATGCTGGAGGAATTCCACGGGCGGATGGACCTCGATCCGCAGCAGACGCGGCGGCTTTTATCTGCAGTGGGCACGGCCAAGGCGGAGATCATGTTCAGCAAGCCCGAGCGGGAGCAGACCTACGACGCGCTGAAGGAAATCCTGCATGTGCTCGACCGGGCCGGCCGGAGCAATCGACTCGCTGCCGGGACGTACAATGAGCTTCTGGCGATTCTCCAAGGCGGGTGAGCAGGCAGAACTCAGCTTCCGGACGGTTGCGTTTCCACTTCGATCTTCCGAGGCAGCGGCTTGCCGGTCACCGAATCGGCGTAGTGCAGGATATTGATCATCAGGTCCATGGCCGATTGCGGGCGATAGCCACTCACCTGCGTCGACTGGTAGCCAACCAGGCCGCACGTGAGGTCATCCTTGCTCAGAATGACCATCGGCCGCTGCATTACCAGCAGCCCCTCCAGCATGGGTGACGTAGATTTTCTGCCCGGCAGCGTGACCGACATCTTCCGATACCCGACCTTCGTGATCTTCTTGGGCCCCTTCACATACACCGGGTGATCCAGGTCCAGCAGGTCCAGCCGCGCGCGCGGCAGAACTTTCGCCAGCTCCTTTTGAAGACTCTCACCGAAAGCCTCGTCTCCGCCGGCAGCGTCGGCGATGAGCGTTCCGCCGTCGGCAAAATACTTCCGCAGCGTATGTTTCTGCCCGTCGCTCAAGCTCAGCTTGCCCGTGCCTGTCATCATCGCCACGGGATACTCCGCGGTCTTCAGCCTATCGATCGACATGGGCTTGGAGAAATCCAGCCGCACTTTGTGGCGGTTCAGCATGTCCGCGGCCAGTCTCTGATACGCCAGCGGCTCGGGGTTCCAGTTGGCTTCGTGGCGGATCCTGGCCACGCGGATGGTTCGAGTCGGCTTGGTCTTTGCGGAAGGGGGCCACCATTGGCCGGCCCTGGGCCTCAGTCGGCCCTTACCTGTCGCCATGAGATAGATGTTCGACAGGAGCTTGAACGTATCTTCCTTCCGGTCCCGCTCGTTCAGATGAAGCGCGAGCGACAGCTCCCGCGGCGCGTGGATGGCAAAATGTCGTATGCCGTTGCCGATCGCCAGCAGCTTGCGGTCGGTGATCCTGCTCTGGACGGTGTACACTTCGTCGTCGGCGGGCACGCGTTGCATCTTGTGCTCGGGGAACATGCGGCGGTAGAAACGCTGCATGTCCATGGTGAAATCCGCGTTGCTCCCGGCCGCTTCAGACAGGATCAGCCCGCCCTGCAGGATAAATGTGCGGAGCTTCTGCAGGTCGCTGTCGCGGAACTGGGCGGGGCCCGCCCCGGAGATGTAAAGGATCGGCGCGTCGTTGAGATCGTCAAGTGACGAATCGGTGTCCACCACCTGCCAGCTGACCGGCTTCTCGTAGTTCCAGGTGATCCATCGGGCGTAATTGGCTGCGTCCCGCGGACGGGGATTCCACTTGCCGGTGTACTCCAGCTTGTTCAGCAGCACCGGTCCTCCGCCCCGGGCCAGGAACAACAGAGCAAACCCCGTCGCATCCACCTCGCCGTCGTACCCCCAACTGCCGTCGCGGTTCTGCATCTTCAGCAGTTGCTTGGCACACTTCGGATACCAGTCGTGCTTGCCGATATACTTCCGGCCGCTGACCAGACCAACCCGCCCGGCGGAGAACAGCCAGTAGTAATACCACTGCACGTTCTTTCCGGGGTTGTTCCGCGCGTCGAAATTCTTGCCGAGCCACGCCAGGGCCTTCTGCATCGACTTGCTCTGGCGGGGCGGCCGGGCCTTGATGAACTCCTCGTTGTGCAGTGAGTTGAAGCAGAGATGCAGCGTCGCCAGACCCGCGGCCGTCATGCTCCCGTAGCTTCGGGTTTTGAATCGTCCGGGCGGGATCAGATACCCCCATCCGCCGTCGGGTTGCTGCTGGGAAATCCAGTGCCGCTCCACCTTCTCCCAGTACTTTCCGGATACGTCCATTCCGAGTGCTCGTGCGCCCGTCCACACGCCGAAGGCAGCCATCTGACTGTTGGAGTTGTCATACCGATCGGTCGAGCCGTCCGACGGCGTGTACGTGTACGACCCGTCAGGCCGGGCTGCGGCGATCAGCCATTTCACGTCCTTGCTGAGAACATCTTCCAGCTTTCGGGTCTTGATGTGCCTGCCAAGCGCCGCCAACGCGCAGGCCCGCATACTCACTGCGTAAATGCTCTTTCGCGGTTGGTCAACCAGCCATTCGTAAGACTTGCGAAGCGTCGGGGCATTCACGTCCGCTCCGGCGCTGACGGCCGCGTAGAGCGCCAGAGCGGTCCGACCGGAGTAGCGGATGTTGTCTGCCGGAAACTCACCGGCGATCGGTCCCCTGGCCGTCAGGTTCCCGATCAGGTGCTTCCTGCCGGCAGCGACAGCCTCGGCGATCCGCTCCGGATCGGGGGAATCTGCAACGGCGGTCGTCCCGCTCCACAGCAGGCCGACCGCCGCCAGGATCATCGTTCCATACCGGTACAAACGCATCTACTGAATCACTCCGCCCGCCAGAGCATCATGACCTTCGGTGTCTGCAGGCTGTCGATCGTCTCCTGATCAATGCCAAGGCCTGTATTCGTTTTGCCGTACAGGAGGCTGTCCAGCAGCGGACGGCGGTGACTGTAGACGACCACTTTCGCGTCAACCAGCCCCGCCAGTGCCTCTGCCCGCGCCCAAGCCGTCTCTTCGTAGCCGATCTTGTCGATCAGCCCGTGCTGTTTGGCTTCCTCGGCCAGGTAGATCTTCCCGTTCAGCGGCGCGGTTTCGGTGACCGTCACCGTCTGCCCTTCGCCGTTTTCCATATCGAACGTGTTCTGCTGCGTTTTGAGTCGCCTGCCTCTGCCGTCGCGAACCACCTTCTCGAACTGGGCCTGCATCTTGTCCAGGACGCCCTGAAGGTGCTTCTTCTGTCTCTGGTCCGGTGTGCGGAAGGGACTGATCTCGTCCTTCCAGCCTTGGGCGCGGGAGGATTTCATCGACACCGCCTCCACACCGATCTTCTCCAGCGTTCCTTCCACGACCCACCAGTTCATGATCACGCCGATGCTACCGGTCAGCGTAGTCGGCTCGGCTACGATCTCGTCGGCAGGGGCAGAAACGTAGTACCCACCGCTGGCCGCCACGCCGCCCATGGACACCACCACAACCTTACCCTGCCCCCGCAGGTCCTCGACCATCTTGTGGATCTGGTCGCTGGCGGTGACGGTCCCACCGGGGCTGTCTACCCGGAGAACGACGGCCTTGATGTTCGGGTCTTCTGCGGCGGTGCCGGCGAATTTCTTGAAGTTGCCCGCCGCGTTTGCGTCGATCAACCCGACCATTCGGTAGACGGCCACGACTTCATCATCATTGCCTTTGTCGGCAACGCTGCTGACCATCTTTGTGGCGTCGCTTGCCATCGATACCGCGGCAAGCAGGTAGATGTTCAGCAGCACCGACAGCAGGAACACGCCCACACCCATCATCACAAAGATGCGGAGGATCCACGATCTCTTCTTGGGCGGGTGCATCCACCAGGGCGGGGGTCCTGCGGGCATCTGGTAGGGCTGTTGATTGCCGGCCGCCTGCTGCCCCTGATTCGGCTGGCGGTGATTCGGTGCCTGATAGGACTGGTTGGGGGGCGGGCTCTGGGCCGGATTCGCCGGGGACTGGGGCGGAGTGGGTGGCGGCGTCTGCGGATCGTTTTTATCATCAGGCGTAGGTGGCACTTGCGACATTACTTGTTGCTCCCGTGAGAAAGAGTCTGTCTACGTTGCTTTGGGCGGCACAACCCGCTGCCCCCGGCCGCGGTCCGGCGTGTTTGCGGTTCCTCCGAAGGGTCCCGCTTCGACCGACCTGCCGACGTCTACTGTACCAGATTGGCTGCCTCGCGTTCCATAATCTCCCATGCCTTTCCGACATAGAAACGGTAGGCGTCCAAAGGCGTTCCGTTGGGTATCCGGTGGCGTATCTTGACCGCGTCCATTCCCGCCGTTGGTTCTATCGGATACACCAGATTCACACCCGCATCCATAGATACGTCCAGAACCGGCTCCATGTTCCCGTCACTGTCCTGTTTGAACAGCTTCGTGCCGCGGCGGTAAGTCAGCTGCGCGTGAATGTCGGCAAACCTTCCTGCCATCGGTTTCTCCGGGGACGGTACCGCCGGGCCGTCCAGCCGGGCGTTGGCATTCGATTTGAAATTGCCAACCGCCGGCCACAATGATACATTCCGCCGTTATGACAGTCACGCAAAACAGGATAGAGAAGAATCTTCAGGCGATTCGGGGCGAAATTGTCGCTGCATGCGAACGGTCGGGACGCGATGCGTCCAAAGTTTCGATCGTCGCGGTGACCAAGTCGGTCAATGTGGAGACCATCCGCAATCTCATTGACGTGGGGATGCTCGATCTCGGCGAGAGCCGTGTTCAGCAATTGACCGACCGAGTCGAGGAGATCGACGCCTACCTGCAGCGCCGACGCAAGCCGATACCTTCGCCGGTTCGCTGGCACATGATCGGGCACCTGCAGCGGAACAAGGTCAAGCCCTGTCTCCAGGCCGCCGAAATGGTCCACTCGGTCGACTCGCTTCGGCTGGCCGAGGAGATCAACACCCGCTCGGAGAAAATGGACCGGACCACCGATGTGTTCCTGCAGGTCAACTGCTCCAAGGAGCAGCAGAAATATGGCTGTGCGGTAGGGGCCGCCCAGCACCTTGCCGAGATGATCTGCTCGATGGATCATATCCGCCTGGTCGGGCTGATGACCATGGCTCCCTATTCGGACAATCCCGAGCAGGATGCCCGTCCGAGCTTCCGCCGGCTCCGCGAAATCTTCGACGACATGAAACATGACGGCATCGGCACCGACGCCTTCCGCCACCTGTCCATGGGCATGAGCAACGACTATGTGCAGGCCGTCGAGGAAGGGGCAACCGTCCTGCGGATCGGGACGGCACTGTTCGAGTAGTTTGTCGAATGCCGCATCGCTGGGACCTCATTCGCTCGGTGCTCTTGACCGCCTGGTCCGCGGCAGCCTCTGCGGCGATCACTCCGTTCCGTCTCCCCGGCCGGTCAGCAGTTCGGCAAGCCATTCCGCACGCCGATAGGCTTTGCCCAGCAGTTGGCGGGGATCGGAAGGGCGGTTATAGCTCGGAATCACCTCCAGCGTCAGTCGCCCGTCGTAATTCCTGGGGAAGTTCTCGGCCAGCGCGTCCCAGTCGATGTCTCCATCACCGGGCAGTTCGTGTCGGTGTTTGTCATGGAGCGTGTCGGACAGATGCGTCTGGCCGAGCCGGTTGCCGAAATATCGCAGGAGGCGCAGCGGCTTGCTGCTGGACCACATCCAGTCGTGGGAGCTGTCGTAGCAAAGTGTGACGCTTGGATGATCGTACAACTCCAGCAGGGCCGAGAGCACGTCGTCGCGACGGGTATTTTCCAGGCAGAGTCGCACGTTCGCCTGCTCGGCGTGTTGGACCACCTTGCCGAACGACTCCAGTCCGTGCGGCGCCATCGGCGGGGCGTCTTTACGGTGGGTGATGTGGATGACCATGTCCCCGACACCATGGGCGGCGCAGATGTCGATCCACCGGCGGTGCCGGTCGATGAATCGGCGCCGCGTCCTGCTGTCCGGCGACCAGAGTTCGTTGGCGTCTTCGATGGGGAAGTGGATGTTTTCGATCTCCATGCCCGCATCGCGCACCAGTTGGGGTGCCAGGTCCATCTTGCCGGCGTGGAAGTAGCCCTCGGGTTCGCCCCACCAGAGAAAGGTAGCGGCGAATCCGGCCTCGGCAATCAGCTCGATCCGCTCAGCCAGATCGAGCTGCCAGCCGAAAAACGATCCGATGGCGAAGTCGTCTTTCAGTGTGTTGTCCTCAGTTTCCTGCTATTGGCGACGGTCATTTGCTTCCTGATGTCGAGCCGGGCCGGCAGCGCGTCAGCCGCGGTGCGATCAGTCGTCATTCCGTCGTCTGCAGTCGGTCGATCAGGGTCCGAACGAAACGGGGCAGGTCGTCCGGTTTGCGGGCCGTGATGATGTTGCCGTCGACGACGGTTTCCTCGTCGACCCACTCGGCCCCGGCGTTGATAATGTCGTGCTTGATGGCGTAGAAGCTGGTGGCCCGCTTGCCTTTCAGACCATCGGTGCAGCAGAGCATCCATCCGCCGTGGCAGATGGCGGCGACGACTTTGCCCGCGTCGACGGCGTCCTGGATGAAGCGGATCATTTGCTCGTCGCGTCGCATGAAGTCCGGGCACCACCCGCCGGGAACGATGACGGCATCGAATTCGCTCCCGCGAACAGCGTGGGCGCTCTGGTCCGACATGCAGGGATAGCCGAGCTTGGATGGGTACGACCTTTCCGACTCGGAGGCCACCGTTACCACCTCGGCCTGCTCCTCGCGGAGACGGTAGAGCGGGTACCACACTTCCAGTTCCTGGTACTGCTGATCGATCATGATAGCGATGCGTTTGCCTTGGAGGCTCATGCGGTTCCTTTCAGTGTCTGACGTCGTCACGGCTCAGCCGACGGCCGGCAACAGGGGAGTTATTGTAGCGAATGAAGGCCTCTGCGTCAGCCGATTGACGAGCTTGCGGAAATCGGCAGCGCGCGTTAAGGCGCTGCTTCCCGTCGTATTGGATGGTTGAGTCGTCGGGCTGGTTACCGCGATCGTTTTGGATGATCCCTCCGGTTCACATCCGAGCAGGAACATCAAACTGATCACGCCGCAACAGAATGTTTGATTTCACATCGCTTCCCCTTAATTGGCAACTGACTGAACTATGGTCGCGTGTGAATCAGGACGTTGCAAGCGGAATCGGCCGGGCCGGACTCCTTCTTCGGTGACTACCGTGTCTACGGGCCCACAATGGCCGGAGTTGCTGTGGAAAAATCTGCGGCCTGCCGGCCGGATACGCTGGTTATCTGGCGCTATATCGAGTTCTACCCGGCGCAAAGAGACCGGCGGGCTATCTGGCCCGCCGGTGTGGGTTCCGCTTCAGTGGTCTGTTTGCGGTCTCAGCCGAGTTCTCGAAGCAGTATCTCGGCGATCCTTTCTGCGGCGTGGCCGTCCCAGAGCGGGGGGATCTGGCCCTTTGCGGCGGAGCCGTCGGTGGCCGCCCGGTACGCGTCGAGAATCTTCTGCGTGTCGGTCCCGACAATCCGATTGCTGCCGATCTCGGCCGTGACGGGACGCTCGGTATTCTCCCGAAGTGTCAGGCAGGGCACCTGCAGGATGGTGGTCTCTTCCTGAATTCCGCCGGAGTCTGTCAGCACTAACTTGGCTTCCGACATGAGCTTGAGGAAATCGAGGTAGCCGGCCGGCTCGATCAGGCGCAGGTTTTCCATGCTTTTTACGCGTCCGCCGAGCGGGCTGCTGGCCAGGTTCTTCCGCGTCCGCGGGTGGCAGGGGAAGATAATCGGCATGTCGCTCTGGATCACGTCCAGCGCGTCGAGCAGCCGTCCGAGCGTGGCCGGATCGTCGACGTTGCTGGGGCGATGTAACGTCAGGGCAGCATAGCCCTTGGGCTCGAGGCCGAGTTCGTCGAGGATCGTCGACTCCGCCGCTTTCTGCTTGTTCTTCAGCAGCGTGTCGATCATGACATTGCCGACCAGGAAGACCCGCTCGTCGGCCACGCCTTCCTTCTTCAGGTTGTCCACGCCGCTCTGCTCGGTGCAGAAGAGGATATCGCTGATCGAGTCGGTCAGGACGCGGTTGATTTCCTCGGGCATGGCCCGGTCAAAGCTTCTCAGCCCGGCTTCGACGTGCACGAGCGGGACGCCCATCTTGACCGCGACGATTCCGCAGGCGATGGTGCTGTTGACGTCGCCGACGACGAGCACGCCGTCCGGCCGCTGGGCCAGAACAACCTGCTCAAAGGCCTTCATGATCTCGGCGGTCTGCACGGCATGACTGGCCGAGCCGATTCCGAGATTGACGTCCGGTTCGGGAATGCCCAACTGCCGGAAGAACAGGTCGCTCATCCGCTCGTCATAGTGCTGTCCGGTGTGAACCAGAAGCGGATCGATACCGTCTGCCGCACCAAAAGCTGCCATCAGCGGCGCGATTTTCATGAAATTCGGCCGGGCCCCGGCCACGTTGATGATTTTCAAAAGCAGTCTCCTC
>JBKHHU010000168.1:0-7644 GCA_046539045.1 Phycisphaerae bacterium | reverse complement strand
CCGCCGTCGTTGTGTCCGCACCGCCCTGCTGGTATGATTCGGACCCATGAGTGAAGAGAAGAACAACTTCGACCGGCATCGGAACCTGTGGGCTCCGTGGCGGATGGAATATATCGACTCGATCGACGATGGCAGCGACGAGTGTTTCATCTGTCGCTACGTGCCGCAGGTCGAGAAGGACGCCGAGAACCTCGTGCTGTGGCGGGGCGAGCGGAGTTTCGTGCTGATGAACCGCTTCCCGTACACCTCCGGGCATACGCTCATCGCCCCGTACGAGCACGTAGCCGAGCTGAGCGACCTGCCCGACGAGACGATGCTGGAGATGATGCACTACCTGCGGGATACCAAGAAGATCCTCACGGAGACGGTCAACGCCGAGGGGTTCAACGCGGGCATCAACTTCGGCCGGTGCGCGGGGGCGGGGCTGCCCGGTCACCTGCATCTGCACATCGTTCCGCGATGGGGCGGCGATACGAACTTCATGACCGTCCTGGGCGGGGTGCGAGTGATTCCGCAATCGCTGGAGAAGCTGCACACGCTGATGCGCGAGACGGGCGAGCGTCTGGACCTGCCCGCGGCGGGGAAATAGACATGGACTCCGGTGCGTCTGACAGACGGACACGGTTCGAGCGGGCCCGGGCCGGCTGGCTGGCCGGGTACGCGGTTTCGGACGATCAGACCGGCGGACGCGCCCACCCCGAGCCGGAACACCCCTACCGCACCGCCCTTCAGCGGGACCGCGAGCGCGTCCTGCATTGTTCGGCCTTCCGGCGGCTTGACTTCAAGACGCAGGTGTTCGTCCCGCACGTGATCGACCACTTCCGCACGCGGATGACGCACACGCTGGAGGTCGCCCAGGTCGCCCGCTCGCTGGCCCGCGCCCTGGCGGTGAATGAAGATCTCGTCGAGGCGGTCGCGCTGGCCCATGATCTCGGGCATCCGCCCTTCGGGCACGGCGGGGAGGAAGAACTGGACGCGCTCATGGCCGGGAGCGGCGGGTTCGAGCACAACCGCCAGTCGCTGCGGATCGTCGATTACCTCGAGCACCCCTACCCGAATTTTCGCGGTTTGAACCTCTCTCGCGTGGTCCGCGAGTGCCTGGCCCGTCACGAAACGCGATACGACACGCCGGTCAGCGAGGAATTCGACAACGATCAACGCGGGCCCATCGAAGGCCAGCTTGTGGACGTGGCCGACGAGATCGCCTACACCTCCGCGGACCTCGAGGACGCTCTCGTCGCCCGCTGGCTTACGCGGGAGCAGATCGAGCATCTGACGCTGTGGCAGATGGCGTGGGACTATACCGAGCAACGCTGGCCGGACGCCCGGGAGATCCACAAGCAGATCCGCGCCGGCAAGGCCGTGCTCGCCCTACTGGCCGACGACCTGATCCGCACCACGCTCTCCAATATTGAAACGATGAACGTCACAAGCCCCGATGACGCCCGCAACGCCCCGCGTCGATGCGTAAGCTTCTCCGAGCAGATGACGGCGGCTGTGGAACAGATGCAGATGTTCCTGCTGGAGAACGTGTACCTCAGCCCGAAGAGTCTCGCTGCCGACGAGGAAGGCAAGCGGACGATCCGCGAATTGTTCCACGCCTACCTCGCCAATGTGACGCTCCTGCCCAAACGCTACGAACGACGCCTGCAAGAACAGGGCGCCCACAGCGTCATCTGCGATTTTATTGCCGGGATGACCGACCGATTCTGCAACCAGATGCACCGGCAAATCTGCCTGGAAGGGATCCGGCCTGATTATGTTTAAATTCCTCGGCGATCCGGAGAATCTGTTCGGGTACTACGGCGTGGACTGGACGGCGCTGATCCTCACGTTCGTGTCGATCTACATGCTGGGCAGGAAGAGCAAGTGGGGGTTCGTGTTCGGCATCGGGGCGAGCCTGTGCTGGCTGACGTTTGGCATCATGGTCGAGAGCGTCGCGAACGTGGCCGCCAATGTCATCTTCATCGCCCTGCACATTCGCGGCTGGTGGAAATGGACCCGCGAACCGGTGGAAGCGAAAAACGCTGCCCCGGAAGAAGGCTGAACCACCGCCTGGTGGAAACCACGGAGTGCACGGAAGACACCGAGGTCCATCGGGTCGCGAAGGGCTCGAAGACGACAAAGGCCTCTAAGGGTGAGGGTGCTTGTCAGTTGCCAAGCGACGGGTGCCGTCAAGCGCAAGCGGAAGCGATGCCTGTTCTTCGTGGCCTTCGGCACTGGTGTAACCCATTCTCCATACAAGCATATGCGCACCAACCTCTGTGTTCTCCGTGCCCTCCGTGGTGGCTCAACCGGAGGCCCGGTTCCTCGCAGATATTCTCCACGTCGAGGTCGCGGATGACCTTCACCATGTACTGCCATTGCTCATGGAAGCCGTAATCCCCGCGGGTCATCTGGCCGATGGCCTGCTGTTTCGTCCAGCATGTCCGTGCGCTGCATCTCGTCGCGGTCGCTGTGCAGACTCCGGAGATTGATGACGGTCTCCATGCCCATTTCGTCCAGCCGCCTCAATCCCTCGGGTGTCCGCTGGCCTCCCCGATAGATGTGCGGGGTGACCTTATGAAGGTTGGGAACGCCCTCCTTCTCGATGGGCCGGGCCCAGAGCAGGCGATCGGCGTCCGTGGGTTCCGCCCCCTCCAGGGTCACCGTCACCACGTCCTCCCAAGGCCACGGCCAGACCGCCCATTGAAACGTTCCGAGCGACAGTACGACCAACACCACAAACGCTATCCATACCCGCTTCATGTAACGACCCTAAGGATATAACAGGATATATGGATGTAGGCCAGGCCGCTTTCAGTCTTCCAGCCGCAAGCCCAGAAGCGAGGCGATCCGGTCGAAATCATCCAGACTGTAATAGTCTATCATCAACCTGCCGGTATGTTTGGCCCTTCCGGGTTTGATGTTCACCTTTGTCCCGATGGTCTGGGTGAGTTGCTCTTCCAAGTCGAGGATGTAGGTCGGCTTTGTGCGGACGGCCGTGGTGCCGGCCTCGACGTCCGCGCCCCGCTTCATCGCGTCGACGGCCTTCTCAAGTTGGCGAACGGTCATGCGGGTCTTGAGGATCTTGTGTGCCAAAGCGACCTGCTGGGCCGGGTCGGTTACGGCAGCCAGGACCTTCGCATGGCCGAAGGAAAGCTTTCCCTCGATCAGCATCGACTGAACATCTTCAGCTAAGTCCAGCATGCGCAGATAGTTGGCGACGGTCGCCCGCGGCTGTCCAAGTCGCTGGGCCGCCTCGGCTTGCGTCAATTCGAACCGGTCGATGTATTCACGGTAGGCGTGGGCGCGTTCGATCGCGTTCAGGTCGGTCCGCTGGATATTCTCCACCAGGGCCCATTCGACCATCTGCCGTCGATCGGCCTGACGGACCACGCAGGGCACCTCTTTCAGACCCGCCCTCTTGGCTGCCCGAAGCCGCCGCTCGCCTGCAATGAGCACGTAGGGCTTTTTGGTCTTGTGGCCGTTGGCGGGGGTGACCACGAGCGGCTGGATGATCCCCTGCTGGGCGATGCTGTCAGCCAGCTCGCGAAGCTGTTCATCGTCGAATTCCCGCCGGGGCTGGTAGGGATTGGCGGTAATGTCGTGCACGGGCAGGTGGGTCGGTTCGCCGCTGGCTTGAGCAGGGGGTTTGGCAGCGGAGTCTGCGGGTTTATCGGACGTAGCCAATGACTGCTTTGCGGCCGGCTGGGCTTCCGGAGTGCCGATGAGGCTCGACAGACCGCGTCCGAGACGTTTTTTCTGGGGAGAGCGGGCTTGTTTCTTGGCCATGACGGGCCTCCTTGTCCGTTTTGTGCATCGTCGTATCCGTACGGGAGAGATGTTCCACGTGGAACACGTGTACCGCGCCCACGCGCCAAAGGCAAGCGAAAACGACGACCGAAGCGGGCAGCCGCCGCGGGAAAAGGCGGCAAGTGTACGGAATCCGCTGAGGAAAGTGGAGCCCCCGACTCTCCAATCGCCCCCTCAATGCCTTGCGAGAGAGATTGTTCCACGTGGAACAGGAGTAATGGACTTCCAATACCCGCCGATTCGATACCGGCGGCATTTGAGGGGCTAACGCTGCGTCTCGAGCCACTTTGCCAGCACCATGAGCGCCCACAGGCGGTGCTGATGGTCATCCCGGCCATTGAGATGGTCGTTCATGAGTCCGACAACCGCTTCCGGCCGGATGATGCCGCGATCCAGAAACCCGCTGCGCAGAAGCGTCTGCTCCATCTGGTTTGCCAGCGGTCCCCGCAACCAGTCGGCCAACGGCACGCCAAAGCCCCGTTTCGGGCGGCGGAAGACCTCCGGCGGGAGCATATCGCCGAATGCCGCCTCCAGGATCCGCTTCCCGCCGCGTCTGTCTAGCTTCCACTCCCTCGGAAGGCTCAATCCCAGCTCCACCAGCGGATGATCGAGCATCGGAGCCCGTAACTCCAGTGAACAGGCCATCGAGCCGGTGTCCGCCTTCACGAGAAGATCGTCCGGAAGATACGTCTCCAGATCATGCCGCTGGGCAAACGCCACCTCATCCTCGAAATCGCCCGTCTCGTACAGGTCTCCAAACCATCGTTGCGGCGCTTGTGCGTCCAGCCTGCCCAGAAAATCCTCCGTGAACAGCCGCGGCAGGTCCTCGGGCTGGAAAAGTGCCCGAAGTCGCAGATACTGCACTGCCGGCGGGTAGGCCAGAATCTCCGCGAACCGGAGGAAGCGTCGCAAGCGGCTCCGCTCGGAATGGGGTGCGACCGGCCGGAGCAGGGCGGCCCCGACGCGAGTCGCCAGGTACTGAACCGGCGTCATCGTGTCCGCAAGCCACATGGCCCGGTAGCGATCATACCCCCCAAAGACCTCGTCCCCGCCGTCTCCGCCCAGTGCTACGGTCACGTGCTCTCGTGCCGCCCGGCAGATCAGGTGCGTCGGCAGGAGGGAAGAATCGGCAAATGGTTCATCGGCCATGCCCACAATGTCATCGAGAAGTGACTCCGGGTCGCATTGTACGGTGATAGCTGTATGTTTGAGCCCCAGATGGTCGGCCAGGGCCTGTGCGGCAGGGCGTTCATCATAGAGGCGGTTGTCTTGGAAGCCGGCGGTGAAGCTTCGCACGCCTCCGGCCTGCCCGGTCCGCTCAGCCATGAGAGCGGCGATAACAGCGGAGTCGACCCCACCGCTCAAGAGTACCCCTAGCGGCACATCGGAGATCATCCGCATGCGGACGGCCTCCCGTAGCCCCTCGCGGACCGCATCGACCGGGTCGGACGGGACGTCGAGTGGCTCTACCGGTGGGGCCCAATAGCGGACCGGGGGCGGAACGTCCGATAACACCCGCAGATAATGCCCCGGCGGAAGCTTGTGGATCCCCTCCCACGCGGTCAGGAACGACGGAATGTAACCAAGGACGCTGTAGTAGGTTAGGGCGGTGCGGTTCAGGTGTCCGGGCACCTGTGGATGGTCGAGAAGGGCCTTGGCTTCGGAGGCGAATACAATCCCACCGGGAATGGAGGCATACCACAGAGGTTTCTGGCCGAGCCGGTCCCGACAGAGGAGAAGGCTACCGTCGGAGCGGTCGTGGATGGCAAAGGCGAACATGCCCCTCAGGTGCTTGAGAAAGTCGATGCCCTCGGCCTGGTACATCCCCAGCAGCACCTCGGTATCTCCATGCGTCCGCAATGTCAGATGCCGCTGCTCCAGAACAGGGCGCAGCTGCTGATAGTTGTAAAGCTCGCCGTTATAGGCAATTGTGCACGAGTCGTCGGCCAGGGACAGCGGTTGATGGGAGGAATCCGGGTCGATCACCGCCAAGCGGCGGAAGCCGATCGCGCACCGGCCGGTGGGGCAGACGTATTCGCCGGATTCATCCGGGCCTCGATGCGTAAGGCGCTGAGCCATCCCGCGGACGGCCTGGAGATCGGCCCGGTCTTGCCCGAATCGGTATTCTCCGGCGAATCCGCACATTCTCGGCCCGTCAGGAGAGGAAATCGGTCAGGAGGGATGCCATCGGCTGTGAACGCCTGCAAAGCGATACTGCAACCGCGCAAGTGTCACTCATAACATAGGTTGCGACATCAGGAGGCGTCACTGTCCGCCGGTGTCCTGCCGAAGCGCCTCGGCGAAATCCTGATTCTGTGGCTCCTGCAGCAGCTGCTGGAACTGCTGCTCATCGTACCATCGCACGTCGCCGTTGCCCAGGACCACGGTTCGCCCTGCCCCGCCGTGGTTGGCAGGAGTGCGATCGGAGGCGATAAGCCGCCTCTCGTCGCCGGGAGCGACATCTTCGCCCATGTTGATCAGGTTCGGATGGTAGAAGTAGACCGCCTGCGGTCCTTCCGCCCGGGGACACCGCAGCCGCTCCTCTTCCAGCTCCAGTCTCGTCTGAAGCGTCTCTAAGCTATCTACCGGCGTGACAGGCAGTTGCGACTCTTGATATGCCAGAAGAACATTTCGCAGTTCGGTCATCATTCCGCGGCAGCGCTGTCTGCCAAGGTCCTGCTGGAAGCCGGAATAAGTTGGAATGCCCGCGCCCACGCCCACCACGGCTGTCAGCGCAAGGACGGCCACGATGTACAGCATGGATGCACGCAACGAGCGGAAGAGCGACAGGTCGTACATGCCGTAGACCACCAGCAAAGAGAAGAGGAACAGCCCACCGACCGCGGCGATGACCGACGGAATCAGGACGGAGGTGTCCGTCGCGTTGCCGATGGAGCGGACCAGGAGGAAGAACATGCCCGCGCCGACGAGCCCTGCCAACAGCGACAGGAAGGCTACCAGCATCCCCTTGCCGGTGCGGGGTCGTCGCCTTTGCTCGTGCGCGTTCATGGACTTTGCCAGAACATACCCGCCAAGGAGAATCCACGCGGCTGCGTAGATCAGAATGACCGGGACGTGCCAGAACCGTAACCAATCGGAAAGAGCTGCTAGCAAGGCATTTCTCCGTCTATCGTGTACACATTCGTAGAAACCAATCCGGACCGTCGTCTCTGATGATACATCGGAAGATTCCGCCCGCGCCTACAGGGAAAGCCCTTGTACATGCATCGCGCGGACCTTCTATGAGGTATACGCGCAAAACGGTTGCGGGGTTCAGTCGAATTGCGTCGAGCCGGTCGAGTGTAGTGTGCTGTTGTGGCCGCCGACCTGCGAAGATAGAATAGGCTCCGCCGATACGCAGGTCCATCCCGAAGGAGAAAATATGGCTGAGGCAGACATCCGCTCGTTGGAAGACATCTGGCCGCTGCAGGCAGAGCTGAACGCCAGATCAGGGTTCGACACCAACCGTCTGGGCCAGCTGCTGCAGCAGGCCGAGCGGGAGGAACGCCTGGAAGACGCTGAGACAGAACGACTTAACGCAGGCAAGGCGCTGAAGAACTATATCGACGCGCTCAGCAGCGAGTGCCACGAGTTGACCGAATGTCTCAGTTGGAAGCACTGGTACAAGGAAGCGCGTGAGGGCAGGCAATACCAGCTGCAGAATCTGCAGAACGCCCGTGTCGAAGCGACCGACATGCTGTTCTTCTGGGTCAGCATCTGCCAGATCCTCGGGCTCTCGCCGGCGGATGTCTACCGCCTGTACGAGGCGAAACTCGGGATCAACCACAAGCGGCAGGACGAGGATCGCACCCAGGCCGAACATGGAGAGCATGAACACGAGAATCGTAA
>JBKHHU010000028.1:0-24286 GCA_046539045.1 Phycisphaerae bacterium | reverse complement strand
CTGGTCGAAGCGATCGGCCTGCCGAAGGAAAAGCTCTGCACCTACTGCTGGGACGGCTGCGAGAGCTGCGGCAGCGGTTGCACCTCAAAGAAAGAAGCGGTAGCCGAACAGGCGTAGGACGCCCAAAGCACACGGATGGTAGTCTTCGAATGGCGGGTCTCTCGACCCGCCATTTTCTATGGTCCCCCGCGTGGTGGGGCTCCTGACCCACCACGTAGTACACGGTGCACATTGCCGACGATTCTGCCCCGTTGGCGGGTCGGGCTTGCCTGCCGGAGGCCAACCCGTTAAAGAGAGCAGGTCCCCGGGTGGTGGGTCTCCTGACCCACCACCGGTAACCGGTCCGAATGAGGGAACGGCCAAGCGACAGTTGCAAAGGCCGAGACCCGCCCCCGATGCTGCGTGGGGCCCCGGAACCCGTTGGCGGGTCGGGAGACCCGCCAACCCATTAAAGTGAATAAACCGCCCGTCGAGTGCCTCCGGTTCGTAGCGATTTAACCCAACTTCACCGGGCATTTCGCGGTCGGCTGGAGCTTGCCGTAGAGGATCTCGGCTACCGCGCGGAGGCATTGTCTTCCGCCGGGGTTGAAGCTGGTGATCACGGTGGGCAGTTCCGGCGGGGCCGCGAACTCGTACGGGGTGTTGGTGATCGCCACGACGGGTTTGCCGGTCTTCTGCATCTCGTGAACCAGGTCCGTGATCGCCGCAGCGGCCTTGTGATAGTAGTAGTTGGTCGTGACGATGATATCGTACTCGTCGTCTTTCAGGCGGCGGATGACGCGCTGGCGGTCGGCTTCGTCGGGGACGTTCCTGATCTCGACGGATCCGACGTTGGGCGACATTTTGAGCATCTCTTCCCAGAGCATGCCCGGATGGCAATAGTGGTCGCACTCGCGGAAATGCGTCGGGAACACCTGCTCGACCAGCAGGACCTTCTTTGCCGGATCGAGCGGGAGCGATTCGGCTTCGTCCCGCAGCAGGAGCGTGGACTTGGCAGCAGCTTCGCGGCAGACGTCGTTGACGAAAGCGTCTTCGGTCGGCTCGTGGGCCTTGGACGCGTCGACCTTGCCACCGTTCCCGGCCAGGCCCATGTCCCACCGCATGCCGAGGATCCGCTTGATCTTCTCGTCGACTTCCGCTTCGGGTAGCGAGCCGTCCTTGACGGCCTGGACGAGCATGGTGCAGATTTTCTGACGGATCGGGCTCTCGTCTCGCAGCAGGACCAGGTCGCACCCTGCCTGGAGGGTCTTGAGAATCGCTTCCCGCAGCTCGTACTTCTGCAACAGGCCGCCCATCATCATGTTGTCGGTGGTGATGACGCCTTCGAAGCCCAACTGGCCGCGGAGGTACTCGGTGATGAGTTTGCGGCTGCAACTGCTGGGTTCTTCGGTCACGCCGAGCGCCGGGTAGAGGCTGTGCGCCATCATGATCGCGGGCATTCCGGCCGCAATGAGTTTGCGGTACGGGGCGATGTGCTGGGCTTCCAGCGTTTCCAGATCAAGATCCACCGTCGGCAGACCCCAGTGGGCGTCGGCCATGGATTCGCCTCGGCCGGGGAAGTGCTTGCCGGTGGAGATCATGCCGATCTCGTTGAACCCGCGGACGCTCTGGGTGGCGTACTCGATGACATCGTCCGGGTTGTCGCTGTAGGCGCGGGTGCCGATTTCCGGGTTCTTCGGATTGGTGTTCACGTCCAGCACCGGCGAGTGGATCATGTTCGCGCCGACGGCCCGGGCCTGCATGCCGATCGCCTTGGCGACCTTGTAAGCCAGCTCCGGCTCCCCGCCGGCGGTGAAACCCATCGGGTGACAGAACAGGCGAGTCCGACACAACAGGTCGTCCGAGCCGGAACCCTCCTGGTCGATCGTGAAATGCAGCGGGATGCTGCCCTCGCGGTCCAGCGCGTGGTCGCGGAGTTCGTTCAGGATGCCCGCGTATTCATTCGCGGTGACATTGATGGTCGGTGCCTGGCCGATGAAGTCGCGGTTGGGGCCTTCGGGCAGGTGCAGCGAGCGGAGCGTCCATTCCTGCGGTTCGGTGCCCGGCTTGACGTCGTTGAACAGGTTCATCGTGCGGAAGCCGAGGCTCACTCGCAGCCCGCCGATGTGATACTTGCGGATGAGCTCCACCTGGTCGGGCGTAATCTGCGTCCCGGCGAACCCGAACACGAGCAACTGCCCCACCTTCTGCTCGATGTTCATCTTCCCCATCAGGTCGTCTACCCAGCGTTGTCTGGCGTCGGACATATCGGCTCCCTCGTCGTGTCTGTGTGGTAACTGGCTGAAGTCTCGTCGGAAAGCGGGCATTGTACGTCCGCCCCGCGCAGATTGCCAGACGGCGCACAGAAAAGCCCGGGCCGAGCGATCCGGGCGGTTCCGATGCGATTGCGTTGTTCTTGCCGGTCGCTAGTCCTCGTCGTCTTCCTGCGTTTCGTGGAGGATGCCGAAGGAGATGTTTTCCACGCCCGCCTGCTTCAGCGCCTTGAATACCTCGGTAACGCGCTGCCAGCGAGCGTCTCTGTTGACCTGCAACCTGCAGAGCTTCCGCCTGTCGGCAGGGAGTCTGCCCACGGCAGTGCCCAGTTGCTCCGCCTTCACTTTCCTTCCGGCAACGGTCAGCCCGCTTTCACCTGAGACGACTACGACGAAGGAATCGTTGTTTCCCACGGCCGATTTCGGTGACGGCAACTCTCCGGGCAGCTTCTTCTCGACCTTCCGGTCGATTCCCAGCGCCTTCTCGTACATCTTTATGTTGGTCTCGCAGAGGTCCAGGGCGTATTCCAGGCCATCCACGATGAGCTTCGCCCGGGACAGAGCCGCCTCGTCGTCGGCTTTGCGGGCCTCTTTCAGGTTCAGTTTCGCGGCCACCGTCGCGTTCTTGAGCGTCGGGCGTTTCCGCAGGAGTTCGATCAGCCGGGCCTGCATCTTCGACTTCAATTCCGCGTCGGCCTTGCCCTTGCTTTCATCCTCAAAGGTCACCGGGGTCCACTTCTTCCCGTCCCAGGTCATGTCCTGCGTGATGGTCCTGCCGTCGTTGGAGATCGTCAACACCGGGCCCACGCTGGAGAGCACCTTGTAGCTCTTCTCATTGTCGCCCAGGCGGATGATGCGCATCACCCGGTGGATGTTTTCGTTCGTCGCGGGCAACTGGGACAGGTCCTTGACGGTTCCGTCGCTGTAGGTGACCTGATAGTAGACCGTTCGACTTCTGCCGGGGCCTGCGGTCAGCAACTGCGGACCGGCGAGAACAGCGGCGAGTATGGCGACTATTGGAATCAAAAGCGTGCGTTGGGCTTTCATGGTTGCTCCCACATGCAGGGTTTCGGGACGAAGGACAAACAGACCCTTAGTCTACCACCATATCGGCTCCAGGCGGCGGCTTCATCCAGAATCTTACAGCCCGGGTTCTGGGGGCTTGTCTTTCCTCTCTGCCGGCGGTACCATCGGCCTCGAGAGAGCAACCAACCTCCTGGTGAAATCATGGAACGACTTCTCACATCGGAGCAGGTGCAGGACGCACTGGAAACCCTCTACGCGAAGGTCCTTTCGAACATGCCGAAAGACGGCCGCGTGGCGATCATCGGGATCCGCACCCGCGGGGAGACCATCGCCGGCAGAATGGTGGAACGACTGCGCGAGCAGGCGCCGGACGTGGAGATCAACTACGGCGTGCTGGACGTGACGTTCTACCGCGACGACCTGTCGCGTCGGCGGAACGCCCCGCTGGTCCGCGCCACCGAAATCGATTTCGACGTCGACGAGACGTGGATGCTGCTGGTGGACGACGTGGTCCAGACCGGCAGGAGCATTCGTGCGGCCCTGGACGCGATCCACGACTTCGGGCGCCCGAAGATTATCCGCCTGGGCGTGCTGATCGATCGCGGCGGGCGGGAGTTGCCCATCGCCGCCGACTACGTGGGAGAGACTTTGGACGCCCCGGACACCTCCCGGGTACAAGTAAGAATGAAAGAGAACGATGGCGAAGAAGGCGTCTTCCTCATCCGGCAGCCGTAGCAGCGGCGAGGAGTTTACCTGGGATCGGAAGGACCTGCTCGGGCTCGACGACCTGTCGCCCGAGGAGATCGTCCACATCCTCGACACGGCCGAGAGCTTCAAGGAAGTCTCCACGCGCTCGGTCAAGAAGGTGCCCGCCCTCCGCGGGCGGGTGGTGGCGCTGATGTTCTTCGAAGACTCCACCCGCACGCGGATGAGCTTCGAGCTGGCCGCGAGCCGACTCTCGGCCGACACGCTGAACTTCACCTCCAAGGGCTCGAGCGTCTCCAAGGGGGAGACCACGCTGGACACGGTCAAGAATGTCGAGTCGATGGGCGTGGACATCTTTGTGGTCCGTCACGGCCAGTCCGGCGCTCCGCACCTGCTGGCCCGGAAGACCAACTCGTCCATCATCAACGCCGGCGACGGCCAGCACGAACACCCCACCCAGGCCCTGCTGGATATTTTCACGATCCGGCAGAAGCTCGGCACGCTGGAGGGCGTGAAGGTCGCCATCGTCGGCGACATTGCCCATTCCCGCGTCGCCCGCAGCAACATTCTGGGCCTGCGGAAGCTCGGCGCCGAGGTGGTGGTCGTCGGTCCGCCCACGCTGGTACCCAGCGCCATCGAGCCGATGGGCTGCGAGATATCCCACAGCCTCGACGACGTGCTCGGCGAGGTGGACGTAGTCAACATGCTCCGCATCCAGTTCGAGCGGTTCCAGAGCAAGCAGTTCCCGTCGCTTCGCGAATACAGCCGCATCTACGGCATGAACTCCGAGCGGCTCAAACGCTGCAAAAAGGACGTGCTGATCATGCATCCCGGGCCGATCAACCGGGGTGTGGAACTCACCAGCGAAGTGGCCGACGGGCCCAACAGCTGCATCCTGCAACAGGTAACCAACGGGCTGGCGATCCGCATGGCGGTGCTGTTCCTCGTCAGCCAGTCCCGGACAAACAACGAATGACGGCGACGCGAGAGAACGACATGTACGACCTCCTGATCAAGAACGGACGAGTGATCGACCCGGCCAACGGGATCGACAAGGTCTGCGACGTGGCGATCGCCGACGGAAAAATCGCCGAAGTGGGCAGCATCGCCGATGGCGCTGCCGAGACCATTGATGCATCCGGGAAGATTGTCTCGCCCGGACTCATCGACGTGCACGTGCATTGTCGCGAACCCGGCCACGAGGAAGAGGAAACCGTCGCCACCGCCTCTGCCGCTGCGGTCGCCGGCGGGTTCAGCACCATCTGCGCCATGCCGAACACGCATCCGCCCATCGACGACGAAACCGCCGTAAACTACATCCTCCAACTGGCGAACAAGGCGGGCAAGGCCCGCGTACTCCCAGCCGGGTGCATCACCAAGGGACGCGAGGGCAACGAGCTGGCCGAGATGGGCCTGATGGCCGAGGCGGGCGCCGTCGCCTTCACCGACGACGGCACCGGCGTGGCCTCCAGCAGTGTCATGCAGCGTGCCCTGCAGTACGCCGACCTGATCGGCAGACCGGTGATGCAGCATTGTCAGGACCCGGACCTGTTCGGCGGACACATGAACTCCGGGCCGGTCGCAGTGCGTCTGGGACTGGCGGGGATCGCCGCCTCGGGCGAGGAGATCATGCTCCAGCGCGACCTGGAGCTGATCCGCAGGACCGGCACGAAGTACCACGTCCAGCACGTCTCCAGCAAGGGCAGCGTGGAACTGATCCGCCAGGCCAAGGCAGAGGGCCTGCCCGTGACGGCCGAGGCAACACCCCACCACCTGCTGCTGACCGACGCCGCCTGCATCGAATACGACTCCAACTTCAAGGTCAACCCGCCCCTCCGCTCGCTGGAGGATGTCCATGCCGTCCGGGCAGGCGTTGCCGACGGTACGCTGGATTGTTTGGCCACCGATCACGCCCCGCACGCCAAGGAAGAGAAGGAACTGGAGTTCGGGCTCGCCCCCTTCGGGATCCTCGGAATCGAATGCGCCGTCGGGCTCTACATCAAGGCGCTGATCGACAGCGGCACGTGCGACTGGTCGGTGCTGATCGCTGCGATGACCGCCAACCCGGGCGCCTTCCTCGAAGACGGCAGACCCGGCCTCGGTACGCTCTCCCAAGGCGCCGATGCCGACGTGACGATCATCGATCCGGACCTGGAATGGACCGTCGACGTGGAGACCTTCCAGTCCAAAAGTCGCAATTGCCCCTACGACGGCATGAACCTCAAAGGCCGGGCGACAGCCACGATCGTCGGCGGAGAGGTGAAGTTCTCGCTGTAGTTTTCCACGAATTGCACGAATTTACACCGGCGTCGGCGCCGTCTACCATATCAGCATCGCGCGGCAGCGTGCGGAAGCGGGCTTCCGCACGCTACCCGTCACGGTTGCAGCGCCGCGGCGGGGCGGATATCTACTTGTCCTGTTTGATCGCTTTGTCGGCGATGTCTTTACGGTAGTAGCAGTCTTCCCAGGAGATTTTCGCGACGGCTTCATAGGCGCGTTTCTTCGCATCGGCGATGGTGTCGCCGACGGCAGTGACACCCAGAACGCGTCCGCCGTTGTTGACGATCTTCCCGTTCCGCTCTGCGGTGCCGGCGTGGAAGACCTTGACATCGTCCATCGCATCGGCCTGGTCGATCCCGCTGATGACGTGGCCCTTCTTGTACTCGCCGGGGTATCCGCCGCTGGACATCACCACGCACACGCTCGGCCGCGGGTCAATGGCCAGATCCACCTCGTCCAGTTTATGTTCGCAGACGGCCTTCATCGCGGCGACCAGATCGCCCTTGAGCCGCATCATGAGCGGCTGGCACTCGGGATCTCCGAAGCGGCAGTTGAACTCGATGACCTTCGGGCCGCCCGGGGTGAGCATGAGTCCGGCGTAGAGGATGCCTTCATACCGGCCGAAATCGCGCCGCATCGCATCGACGATCGGCACGAGCACTTCCCGCTCGATGCGGTCCATGGTTTTGTCGTCGACGATCGGGACCGGGCTGTAGGCACCCATCCCGCCGGTATTCGGGCCGGTATCTCCCTCGCCGATGGGCTTGTGGTCCTGCAGCGGATCCAGCGGGTAGATATTCTTCCCGTCGCAGAAGGCGAGCACCGTCGCCTCCTGGCCGGTGAGCATTTCTTCGACCAGCACCTTGTCGCCGGCGTCTCCGAAGACTTTCTTTTCCATCATGTCTTCCAGCGGTTTGACGGCCTGGTAGGGTTCGGGGCAGACGGCCACGCCCTTGCCCTTGGCCAGTCCGGCCGCCTTGATGGCCACGCCGTGGTCGCGGCTGAGCACGTAGGCCTTGGCCGCTTCGAGATCGTCGAACACGCGCGCTTCTGCGGTGGGGACGGACGCTGCCCGCATCAGATCCTTGGCGTACACTTTGTCCGCCTCGATGCGGGCACCCTTCCTGCCGGGCCCGAAGCAGAGGATCCCCGCCTCGCGGACCGCGTCGGCCATGCCCATCGCCAGCGGGTCTTCCGGGCCGATAACGACCATGTCGATGTCGTTCTCCCGGGCGAAGCGGACGACGCCCGCGGTGTCGTCGGAGTTGATGTCAACGCACTCAGCCGTCTGGGCGATGCCCGGGTTTCCCGGGGCCGCGTAGAGCTTGTCGCACAGCGGAGACTGGGCCATTTTCCAGGCCAGGGCATGTTCGCGTCCGCCGGATCCGACGAGAAGAATCTTCATTTCGTGTTCCTTCCTCACCATCGCGTGTAGTATTCGGTAAGGCGAAAAGTCTAGCGAATCGGATCGCGTCCGTCCAGTGCCCGCTACCGGCAGGGATTGGATCAAACCGTGCTAATTATTCCAAGCCGACAGGCCGATGTTCAGTGTATACGGGCGTTCCGGCAGAGAGCCGCCCGCCGAACCGACCGAACACCGGCACGCAAAAGATGCCATAAACCATGGAGTCAGCGATGGATATCGATGTAGAGCGACGGGATGATGATATCTTTGTCGTAACTTGCCCGCCCGAACTCGGATGGAAGGCGCGCGTGGACCTGCTCGGCGCTGTCCAGGAGCATATCGACGGCTGCGACGTCCGGGCCGTCATTCTCGATTTTGATACGGTAGAGCACCTGAACAGCGCGGGCATAGGAGCGATCTTCACGCTCCGGAAACACCTGAAAACCAAGGACGCCGGCATGGCGATCTGCTGCGCCAACGATACCATTCGGCGACTGTTCCGAACCGTCAATCTCGAAGCCATGATCTGCGTGACCGATACCCGGTCCGAGGCGATCGCGAAATTCAACTCCACCAAGCCGTCCGCATAAGGAAGTACACCATGAGCTCCGCTCCGGAACGGATTGTCAATCTCGAGGAACTCAACGTCACCGAGGCAGATCCCTCTCTCCTGTGGGAAGCGATTCTGCACAAGGCCGTCGAGGGCAGGGTCAGCGACATCCATGTACTCGCCCAGGAACAGGAGTATGAGCTCCACTACCGTCTGGACGGCGAGATGCGTCTGCAGGGAACGCTGCCGCCGCTGATGGGCCGGCGCATCATCAGCCACCTGAAGGCGGAAAGCCAGATGGACATCGCCGAGCACCGGCGTCCGACCGAAGGCAGGATGAAGTTCCCCTTCGACGGCAGGACCATCGACGTCCGGATCAGCGTGATTCCGTCGCTGCACGGGCACGACATGGTCGTCCGCGTTTTCGACCAGAGCGTAAGCCTGAAGAAGCTCAGCCAGTTGGGCATGCTGGAGGAACAGCGGCGCAAGGTGGACGATCTGCTGACGCACCCGCACGGGCTGATCCTTGTCAGCGGACCGGTCGGCAGCGGAAAGACGACCACGCTGTACGCGATGCTTCAGCAACTGACCGGCGGGACGCGGAAAATCGTCACCATCGAGGACCCGATCGAGTACGACCTGCCCGGTGTGAACCAGACGCAGATCAACCCGAAGGTGGACGTGACCTTCGCCAGCATGCTCTCTGCCGTGCTGCGACAGGATCCGGACGTGATCATGGTCGGGGAGATTCGCGACAAGGACACCGCCATCACTGCCGTCCGGGCAGCCAACACCGGTAACCTCGTGCTGGCGACCACGCACGCGACCCGGGCTTCCCGCGCGGTGGAAACACTGCTGAGCCTTGGCGTGGATCCGTTCTTCCTCAGCCTGGCGATGCGGGGTGTGCTGGCCCAGGTGCTGGTCAAGCGCCTCTGCGACCACTGCAAGACCCCCCTGCCCGAAACCGGCGACATGATTCTCAACGACGCGATCCGACGTCGCCTGCCCGACAACACCCAGCCGCAACTGTACTACGGCGAAGGCTGCGACCACTGCTTCCATACCGGATACCACGACCGGATGGGCCTGTTCGAACTGTTCATCCCGGACGATGAGGTCCGAAAGCAGATCCGGGAAGGTATCAGCGCATCGGAACTGGAACGCATCTGCCACAGTGAATCCCTGCTGAACCAGGAGCAGGCCGGCAAGCTGGCCGCAGTGCAGGGCAAGACCACCATGGAACAACTGCTGGAAGTGCTGCAGTTGTAGAGAACCCGCGATCGCGGAAGCCGTGGGAAAGTCCCGAAGGGACGACTGAAAGTAGCCACGGCGCCAGCCTGTGGGAACGACGCGAGCATCAAACATTTTCCCGCCTACAAATGAAGAGTCCCGTAGGGACGACTGCCAGTAGCCACGGGCGCCAGCCCGTGGAACGACGCGAGCATTTCACCCATCCCCCCGAATGAAGAGTCCCGGAGGGACGATTGCAGGTTAGCGGGCACAAGCCCGTGGACAAGACGGCAATCGCCCCTACGGGGCTTTTTGAGGATGAAACACAGGAGCAATACTGGGACGCTCCCTTCCACGGTCTGGCGACCGTGGCTACTTGCTCGGGCCCCTCCGGGGCGAACTACATGAAAAAGCCGCCCGCCCGTGCAACGACGCTGACTATCAACGCATCCATGTTCCCGAATGCAGCTATTCCGCGTCAAACTCAGCCCGTTTCGATTCCAGTATCTGCCCCAATCGCTCTCTCAGCGCCGCATCGGTGTCTTCCGGGTCGGTGTCGGACTCAGCCAGCGCCACCAGCAGCTTGACCAGGCCGGCGTAATCGTTCTGGTGGATCTGCTCGGCCTCGATCTTTTTCGAGCCCATGTTGTGGTAGTTGCCCAGCGGCAGGCACAGGCCGGTTGCCCTGTAGCCCAGCGCGCAGTAGGCCGTGGATTCGCACGTCCCGCCCGGCATCAGGCGGCGGATGAAGCTGAAATATCGGTCCCGCTTGCCGAGTTGGGTGGCGATCTTCGTCACGTGTCCGGTCAGGGTCGGATCGAAGATCCGGGTCTTGTCGCCCACGCGGATGACCACCCCGTCGCCGAGTCTCGCAGCGGGCTGGGCAGCGGACGTCTCGATGGCCACCAGCCACGTGCCGTCCTCGGTGAGGGTTCGGTTCTCGCAGGCCGCCAGCGCCCCGACAAAGCCTTCTTCCTCGGCCCGGGTCAGCAGTCCCGCCGCGGAACCCTGCCCGGAGCGGTTCAGCTCGTCCAGCGCGCACAGCACTGCGGCCACGCCGGCAAGGTCATCGCAGGCCCGACAATGGACCACGCCATTGCGCACGTCCCATTCGTCCACATCCCACATGCCCACGGTCCCCGGCGGGACATCCGTTTCCCGGTCCAACTGGAGGCGGCACTTGCGGCGGCGCGTGGCTTTTTCCAGCCGGACGGTCTGGACCTCGGCCCGCACCGGCCCGTCCGGAGCGAACAGCCACACGGCCGCTCCCTTGAAGTACCCGCTGCTGACCCCGCCGCGGAACTCCGCCCAGACGCTTCTGCCCTGCTGCCGCGTGGTGACGAAACCCGGGTGATCCAGGTGTGCAGAGAACACCCAGCGGCGCGCCGGGTCCGGCCGGCCCGCCTGCAGCACGATGTTGCCCACCGCGTCCTGCCGGAAGTCGATGCGTCGCTCCTCGGCCCAACGGCGAATGTACTCGATGACCTCCTGCTCCCGGAAGGCCGCGGTCGGAAGCGTCACCAGGTCGCGAAGCGTTTTCATCCAGCGTTTCTTCACGGGGTCCTCCTGTTGCCCAGCGTGGCTTTCTCGCGGAGCCGCGGAAGCTGCTGTTCCAGATCCACCGCCGCCTGGGTGCCGGGGAAGTTCTTGATGACCTGTTCGGCGATTTCCAGCGCCTCGGGGTACCGGCGGCGATTGAGCAGGTCGCGGATTTCGTCGCGATGTTTCCGCACCCGCTCGATCCGGGCATTGTCTTCCAGCGTATGCAGTTGGGCCTCGACCAGTTCGGCTTCCACCGCGTCGGGGTACATTTCGAGGAACCGCTTGGCTGCATCGGTTGCCAGCACCCATCTGCGGTTCTCGACGGCTTTCTCCAGGTCCATGTAGAGCCGGTTGCGGTGCTCGTTCCTGAACGCAGCGGTCTCGCGGTGCACGCGATCGGCCAAGGCGACGGCCCGCACGGAATCCGGATGGCGTTTGAGCAGGTCCTCGGCATTGCTCCGGGCGTCGTCGAACCGCCCGACGGCCATGAGATCTTCGCAGGTCTTGATCGCGTCGGAGACGTCGATGACCTCCGCCTCCCGCCTTTCGTCGGCCAGCTGCTGCTCCATCTCATCGCCCTCGGGCTCTTCGGGCAGCTCGTCCTGGAATGTTTCCAGCGTATGTCCGGCCGCGGCAAGGTCACCGGCGTCCAGTTGCTGCCGGAATCTATTGAGGAGGGTCTTCTTCATCTGCGATCGGCGGCGTTGCACGCGGGCCTGGCGCTGCTCGGGGCTCATCAGCAGCGTCTGGTTGAGCTGATCGATGGCGTCCAGCAGTTCCTGGTAGAGTTGCTCGTCTCTCCCGGGGCGGGCGGTGTCGGTGGGTTTCTGCGGAGGTTCCGGCGGGTCGGGCACGTCCGTTTCCGGCGCTTGTCCGCCGGCCGGCGGACCGCTGCCGAAGCCCTGCTGCCGCATCCACAGCTGGTGCTGACGGCGGATGACCCA
Source organism: Phycisphaerae bacterium (assembly GCA_046539045.1). GTDB lineage: Bacteria > Planctomycetota > Phycisphaerae > SM23-33 > SM23-33 > JBKHHU01. The sequence goes on along the minus strand of JBKHHU010000028.1, from coordinate 12,352 downwards.
AGACAGCCCCCACAGCAGCACGCCCATGGCAATGGCGGACAAGGCGATCCCTGCCCCGGTGCCGATCCAGGGCCAGCCCACCGGCCGACCGGACAGGCCGGTCAGCACCGCCCATCCTCCGCAGAGGCAGCCGACAAGCACCACCGCGAAAGCCACGATCTGCAGACCGATGACCATGCCCGCCGGTGACGGTTCCTCTCGATACTTCGACTTCGCCTTCTTCTTCATGGACACTCCTCCGGGCACCGGCGGCGAGAGCGGCACCGACGCGGGGGGCCGAACTGGCCGCCGGGGTCCGGGAAAACCAATCGCCGCGTTGACCTGCAAGGCCGGACATCAGTACAATATCAGCATGAGCAGCATAACGAAACACAGAACCGTCCATCCCACCGCCGTCGGCGGGTTTACACTCATCGAACTTCTCGTGGTGATCTCCATCATCGGCCTGCTGGCGACGCTGATCATCCCCTCGCTTGGCGGGGCGCTGGAGATGTCCCGGCGGGCAACGTGTGCGGCCAATCTCCGTGAGATCGCCAAGGGCTGCAAGGCCTACGCGCTGGAGAACCGTTACCATCGCGGAACCATCTCCAAGGCTCTGCCCAGCAACGGCCCGACGAGCAACAACTGGGGCGACATGGAAGACGGCAACCCGGGAAGTTTGTGGCTCTTGATCGAACACAAGTTCGCCTCGGGCGTGGTGATGATGTGCCCTGCGGCCAAGCGGAGTCGGGAAGGCTTCCGCACTGCAAGTGTTGAGGACGGCAGCTTCGAGAAAGGCACCCTCGCTTACAGCTACCTCTCGCAGGTCCCCTTCCGGGACAGTAACGACAACCGGACCTGGGAACAGACCCCCATCACCCAGGACGAGGTCGGGGCTTTGGTGATCGCCGCCGATCTGAACCCGATCTGCGAGCAAGGGACCGAAAGCATCGACAATTCCGAGAAGGGCAAGAACTCCCGGAATCACGGCAGGGAAGGCCAGAACGTTGCCAGACTCAGCGAAGTCGTCGAATGGGTCACGACCACCGAAGTCAACGGTGACGATATTTACACCTCCCAAGGCAGCGAAAGCGACGGCGAACGCGACCATCTCAGCGACGCGTTCCTGATCCCCTGAGTTTCGGACTTGCGCCAAATCCGTCTGGATTTGCGCAAATACCGGAGATTTTGGCAGAATTTCTTGAAAACCTCAGGTACTTACCCTAATTTCGGGTTGCAGAGAAAGGAATTTCCTGTATAATCCGTGCTCGATCGGTAGTGACGGCGGACGGATGTGAATCCGTTGCTTCGCTGCCGGCCAACGGTAACCCCAATCGAATCGGTTCTCCCCCGACCGATTCGAATGCCGAGGCGGTGCCTGTCGCCCTCCCCCCGACGGCAGGCCCGCCACTTTTTTGCGCTCGTGGAATTTCCGTCATCGACGAAGATGGCAGTCCGGGATGACGTTCATCTGGAAGACGTTTTTCCCCTGGCTTGACATGGCATGCATTTCCCCGGGTCGCGCCGCGATTGCCAATTACAACACCAGTTCGCGCTGTTCGCGGCCAGCACCCCTTTCCCCATCAAAACCCTTCGTGCCCTCGGTGCCTCCGTGGCCAGCTTCAATCTTTCGCCCCTGCCGGGGCTCAGCATTTTCTTGGTGGTCACTGGATTGCCAAGGTTCCCTGCGGTCACTTGGGGCTACGATCTGCCCGCCCCTGCCGGGGCGTGTTTCTAGCCGCGGCGGCGCGTCCCGTTGATCACATCAACCGCGCGACTCCCGTCGCGGGCTCACGGATCCGCCCGGTTCGAAGCCCCCGACCCGTCACCACCCGAAAAACCCTCTGTCGCTCTGGCCCTGTGTGTGTGACTCAACCCCGCCCCCCCATCTCAGCGCCTCACCGACCGGTCAGGATGCAGCGATTGCCGACGCGATCGGCCGGATCACCTGCGGGATGACGTGCCGCGTGAGCATCTGCTCCCCCTGTTCGCTCTGATCGATGAAGCTGTCCTGCATGTTCAGCAGCCGGCCCGGCCGGGGGTAGGTCCGGACCGTCAGGTAGACGCTGATCGGCTCTTCGTCGAAATTGCCGGTACGAACCTGGTAAGACGAACACCGCGTCTCCAGGTTGATCCGGGCCTGCATGTAGCATTCCTCATCGAGGCCGATGACGAGCGTCGGGTCGCACTGTATGGGCTTGCATCCGCCGTCCTCGATCAGCCCGCCCAGCGGCGAGCCACCGTACAGGGCCCGGGCGACGATCGCATCCCGGTTGCCGCGGTAGTCCAGGTTGAACCCGTAGAGCACGTCCAGCGCCTCGATGTCGATGCTCGCGATACCGAGAAAATACACGCTGCGGTCCAGCAGCCAGCGGTGGAAATCGTACGCATCCTCCGCTGTCGGCGGATTGAAAAACCCTGCCGTCAGACGGTTGGACTGAATCTCCATCCAGCGGTAGCTGCCCTTGTCGCGGTCGGCCTCCAGGACGAAGTCCCCGCTCTCCCGCTGGTAGAACTGCGTCATCTCGGGAAACTGCTTCTGGATCACCTCGCAGAAATGCAGAATCGTCTCCCGACTGTCCGGTAAGGTCAGCGTGGTCTGTACGTTCAGGTTGATGAAGAAATCGTCGGCCAGGCTGCTGAAATCGATGCTCATGCACGGCTCCCAAAGCTTGATCTCAAAGCGCCACACTATATCCGCCGACCTGCTCCGTTGCAACCGCTGTGCAGGTGGACCGCGCCTGCCGATGGCCCTTCAGGGCCGCTTCTCCGCGTCCGGCGTACCGCACCGCCCAGGCGCGAACCAGCGATCCGGGAAGTCAATTCAGGGGCTGAGGCTGTCGGATCGAAACTGCGAGGGGCTCGTGCCGACTGCCTTGCGGAACTCCCGGCTGAACTGGGCGGCCCCGCCAAAGCCGCACTCCAGGGCGATCTGGAGCAGGCTGTCGTCGGTTTCGACAAGTCGGTGGCGGGCCCGGTCGATCCGCAGCCGGCGCAGCATCGCCCCCGGCGCCAGGCCCGTAGCGGCAACGAACCGACGATGCAGCGTGCTGGCCGAGACCTTCGCCTCGGCGGCCAGGTCGTCCACTCCGATCGAATCGGAGAGATGATCCCGCGCGAAGCGCATGGCTCGGGCCACAGCCCGGTCATCGTAGGGAAACACATCGGTCGAGGCCCGCTCGGTGATCCCGATGGGGGGCACGACGCGCAGATTCTCCGACGTGGTGGATCGGCCCTGAATGATCTCCAGCAGCCAGTGAGCTGCCTCGTAGGCCATTTCGGGCAGATTGGTGTTTACCGTGGTGAGCGGCGGGTCGCAGAAGCGGCTGAACCACTCATCGCCGGTGGCGGCCAGGATGGCCACGTCATCCGGAACGCGCAGGCCCAGTTCAACGCAGGCCTCCAGGGCGAACTCGCCGATGCTGTCCAGCCCGCAGAACAGGCCAAAGGGGAAGGTCTGGTTGCCCAGCCAGCGAACCATGGCATCGATGTAGCCCGACCGTGACGCGTAGACTTCCGGCCCCATCCCGGGCTGGTCCTGGAGTAGATGCACACGCCTGCCCGCCGACAAGGCCGTTTCCTGCAGACCCGCCCGGCGCATGCCAGACCAAGCGGCCGATGGATCGCCGGTATACCCGATATCCTCAAAGCCACGCTCGACCAGGAAACTGCCCGCCATCCGCCCGATCGCTCCGTGATCGTGGATCACCATGGGCCCATCGCCGACGCCCCAGAGGATCGAAACCATGGGGCCGCCCCAGGCTTCCAGCGTGGGAAGGTGCTGGACTTCCCGATGGCCCAAAATGCCGTCAATCTGCCCCTCTGCCAGCAGATCGTCCAGCCCGACCTCCTCGTGGATCGATAAGAACTGTACCTCCGGATGCTCCCGACTGAAACGATGCAGCCCTGGCAGGGACCGGTGCAGTTGCAACTGCTTGCGAGCCAGAAGAACCGCGATGCGAATTGTATCTTTATCTCTCAAAATCGGCTATCGCCTTCTTGTCTCCGGCTGCCCGGGAGGGCTGCTCCTTGTGGCGGATCCGTGTGACAGAATAGATCAACAGTTTTGCCATTATATGCAAAGACCGTATGTTTGGCCAGGGGTACAATACATTGACGTTACGGAGACCAGACAGGTCTCGGTACAACAAGACTCATGCACAGGAGGTTGGATTGATGAAATTCACAATGTATTCGATAGCGGCAATCGCCATCTGCGCACTGGTTGCCAACCCGGCGGCCGGCTCGCTGGTGACCAACGGCGATTTTGAGAGCTGGACCGATGGAAACCCCGACGGTTGGGACCTGTATGATGGCGGCGGGGCCGACCAGGTTCCTGGTTTTGACGGCGGTTCTGCGGCGGCCCTGACGAAAACGCAGGCGACATCGCTGATCCGACAGGAATTCAGCGAAAATCTGACAGATCAGTTCCAAGTGTCCTACGACTTCGCGGTGGATATGTCTGGGATCAGTGCAGATGCCCCGGCGACGCAGGTAACGTTGCGGGATGACGACGGGAATCCCTACATCAATCTGCGTGTCTCTGAAGACGGCAGTCTATCGTTGCGCGAGGGTGCTCAAGGTGGTGAATTCAATCAACTGCCTGACTCTGCCGACCTGGTCAGCACGTCGGATTTCACTGATGATACGATCAATGCCTACAAGATCGTCATCGAAGGCAATTTTGGTGCTGAATACGATGTTTCGTTGATCGACCTGTCCGACGACACTGAACTGGCAGCATGGACCGATCTGACCTATTACCAGAAGGATCCTTCTACGGAAGGCAATGGGTATCTTGCTGCGGTCTACTTCGATCCGGGCCGCGGAGAGGCAGACTCCGGCAACTGGCACGTGGACAACGTCGCGGTCGCCGTGCCCGAGCCGGCCACCATGGGCCTTCTGGCTGCCGGCGGAGTGGCGCTGCTTCTCCGACGACGTCGCAAAGCCTGATTGCAACTGCATGTAGATAGCATTCGCCTGAATACCGGCCGTGTCGCTACAACGCGGCACGGCCGGTTATTTTACACCCATGTTCTGCCGCTGCGGACTCCGTGCGCGCTGAGGCAGAGCCGAGGAAGGCACGAGCCCGTGGAGAAGACGCGGGCAATATACGCACACCATCCCGAACAGAGAGTCCGTCGCGGGCTCACGGACCCGCCCCGCTTCGCGACGGCCGACGCGTCACCATCAAAAACCCTCTGTCTCTCAGTTTCTCTGTGTGTGAATCAACACCCCTCGGCGCCCCTGCGCCTCCGCGGCCGGTGAGTTTCCGACTATTCCGAACCTGTGCAGAAGCGCGCGCTGGGATGGTCCCCACCCCGTCCGGCAAAACTGTTGGTTTCTGACATTTTCTTCTCTCTGGCGGCGTTGGGTTTGCGGTTTTGTCGCCCTGTCGGCGGCAACGGGCGCGCGCTGAAACCCTGCCGCCGGCAGAGAGGGTGGAAGGCGCGCGGTGCGCGCCCATAGGGTCAAGGCCGAGCCGGCCGGAAAGGAACATCATGCAAAAGCAGATCATTCACACGCAAGACCATATCCAACAGGAACTTACGCCGTTCAACAGCCCGTCATTTCCCGTAGGGACGTCTGCTTTTTTCGTAGTTTTACGTAGCTTTGCGCAGCTCTCGACAGGTCCGGACGGCCTCCCAAGGCTCCCGGCCGGGCGAACCCCGATCGGCGATCGGGCGTCGTCAGTCGCATCATTTCTTCTTCGTCCGCACCGTCAGCTTGGGCGGCTCCTGAGTGACGAGGCTGCCGGCAGTGACGGATTCCATGACGAACGTGTTGCCCGCGACGGTCACGCCCTCGCCGATGACCGTGTCCCCGCCGAGGATCGTCGCGTTGGCGTAGATGGTCACGCGGTCCTCGATGGTCGGGTGGCGTTTGAGGCCCTTGATCGCCCTGCCTCGCTCGTCCTTGGGGAAACTCAACGCACCCAGCGTCACGCCCTGATAGATCTTGACGTTCCGGCCGATCTCGGTTGTCTCACCGATGACGACGCCAGTGGCGTGGTCGATGAAGAAACTCGCGCCGATGGTCGCCCCGGGGTGGATGTCGCAGCCGGTGATGCTGTGGGCGTGTTCGCTCATGATGCGGGGCATGAGCGGGACGCCCAGTTCGACCAGTTCGTGGGCGAGGCGGTAGATGGTGACGGCCAGAAAGCCGGGATAGCAGTAGATGATCTCATCGATGCTCTTGGCGGCGGGGTCGCCGTCGTAGGCGGCCTGGGCATCGAGGGCCAGGGCATCGCGGATTTTGACGAGGCGCTTGAGGAACTGGCCTGCCATTTCCGCGGACCGGGTGCGGCATTGTTCGACGGAGCAGTTGACACCGTTGTGCCGCATGCATTCGGTGCAGACGCAGTGTTCGATCTGCTCGGCGAGGACGTCGCCGAGGCGGCTGAGCAGGCTGCCGACATGGTAGCGGATGTTGGAGTCGGTGAGTTTCTTGTGGCCGAAATGTCCGGGGAACAGCAGCTGACGGGACATTTCGATGATCTCGACGATGGCACTTCTCGATGGGAGGAACGTCTCGCCGATGCGCTGGGTGCGTGGGTCGGTTCCGTAGCTCTCGAGAAGCGAGTCGATCAGATCCGATAACTGTCTGTCGATTCGATCGTTCAGGCCGTCCATGAAAATCTCCTTCGTGCGCCTCCATTATACGGATCCCGCCGCGAAACGGCACGATTTCCGGACTTGGAGGGCCGCCCGTTGCGGCAGGTCCGGCGATGATCGGCGGGATGGCGAATCGACAATTCCGGGAAGACCCACAATTTTTCCAAGATTTTTTGCCGCCGGGGAACGCCTGGAGACCCCCACCCGTATAGGTAGGTGAGCGAGCAATTGATGAAACGCAGCTGCAAACCGGGCACCCGGCAAGAGGCTGCGGAAAAGACAAACTGATTAATCGGGTCTCCTTCCACCCGATAAGCTGATCTCCCATGATCGGCTCGGCCCGGATGAGGTTTTTCCTCCTTTCCCTCATCCGGGCTTTATTTGTTGCTCGGGCCGGGGACCGGCGGGTCAGTCGAACTGTCGCATCAGGGCCGGGCGGAGGTTGCTCTTAACGACTCGCTCTAAATGTTTGCCGGGGCATGCGGTTGCGCAGTTCGGCCCGTCCTGGTGGCCGATGACGTTCGACGGGTCGACGTTGTAGGTCTCGCAGAGGAACAGCAGCAGCTTCCGCAGCGAGGCCAGCTGCTTGACGCTCGGGGAGTACTCATCGAAGTTCCCAACCAGGCAGATCCCGATCCCGTGGTTGTTGTATTCATTGTCCGGCGTGCCGCCGGTGTGGGCTCCCCATTTCTGCTTGCGCCAACGACTTCCGACTTCCACGTTCCCGTCCGGGCCGCCGTCGCCGTTGGTGATGACGAAATGGTAGCCCAACTCCTCGAAGCCTCTGCTGCGATGGGCCTTGTCGAAGCCGGCCGCGTTGCCGGAATCGGTGGCACTGTGGTGGATGACGATGTGCTTCCACTTCCTGCCCGGCTTGACATACCAGGCGTTGTCCGGCCGCTTGGTCACGGCAGGCCTGGGTGCCGGCGGGGCATATCGAGCCCGCCTCGGCCGGGCCGCCGGGGCGAAATCCAGCCCGTGACTCGGCAGAACCGAGAGCGGCTTTTTTTCCTCCGGCGAACAGGAGAGAAGGAAGATAGTGAGCCCGAGCAGTGTGCGTGACATCCGTGCCGCGCTGAGTTTCATGGGTGGCCTCCCTGGGACTGCCAGTTACCGTTCGACTGCCTGAACGAGTTGTGTAAGTGTCCGGTAATGAATGATTTTCGGGTGCTCCTGCGGGTTGCCGATCCCCTCGGTCAGCAGGTGGACCGGATGCCCTTCGCGGGCGGCAAGGATGGCCAGTTCGTCGTCGCAGGTGACCACCGGCGGTTTCCGGCCGTCGCGTCGGAAGAGCCGCCCGATCTGCCGGACGGCGCCCTGCCTGTAGTGCCTGCCACGGAGCCTGACCACGACCGGCAAGTCGGGAGCGATCTCTCGGACCGCAGCGCGTCGAGCCGCGTATTCCTCTCGGGTGCCACTTTCGGCAACCACTGCTAGGCCCTGGCTTTGCACGGCCCCGATGAGTTGACGCAACGGCTTGCTGCGGGCCGGGGCACGGGGCAGATCGAGCAGGATATCCGAATCGATGATCCAGACCTCCTCCTCCGCCGAGGCGGTGACCATCGTGGCGGGGTTCCGCTGGAACGCCAGTGCCCCGAACGGGTTACCGACGGCGGCGATCTCCTCCCGCCCGGGCTCCGGGTCGATCCGACAATAGGCGTTCTGCACCAGCGGGCCGCACATCCGAACTCGCCCGCCCTGCCGGATCGCCACCACGGCCGCGCCTTTGTAACGCAATGGCGGATCGGCAAATACATGCAGATACTCCGCCCGCTCCGGACGGTGCAGACGGATCTGGTCCGGCAGCATCAGCTCCGGCTCCATCTCCGAACCGATCGCCCCGGTGGCCTGGAGAAACCCTACACCCGCAAGCCCGAGCAGCCCCAACATCAAAGCCAGCAAGGACCAGCGACAGAGAAACCCGACGATCTCCTTGGCCGATTCATTCATACTGAGTCTATATCGACGACCGGGCATCGATCCGACTAGGATACTTCTTCTTTTTCTCCTGAGGCGGCTCCGCCAAACCCGGGCGGCATCAATACCACCGCCAGCCCATCCCGCCGACCGGCAGCTTCCGCAACTCATCCAAGTCCACTTTGGTCCGGACCAGCTGGCCGTCATCATCAAATAACCCGTTATCTTCAAACCGTTTGGCTTGCTCAATCAACTTCCCCCGCCACTCTGCCAACAGGGTTTCATTTTCTGCCCGGCTGGCGAGGTTGACCAGTTCCTGCGGGTCCTCGGCCAGGTTGTACAGCTCTTCGGTTCCGTTCTCCTGGGCCCAGCAGTACTTAATCGTCCCGTCGGTCACCATCGCCGCCTGCCGGGGGGCGTCGTTGCACTGACCGTAGAACAGTTCCCGGGTCGGCCAGTCGTCACAAATGCAAGGCCGCAACGATGTCCCATGGACCTCCTGATCCAGCGGGCAACCGGTCAAGTCCGCCAGGGTGGGCAGGATATCCTGCAGCCCGGCCAGTTGGGTTCTGCGTTGGCCTTCCGGACCGTCCGGCGTGCGGACGATCAACGGAATGTGCGCCGAACCTTCCAGGAAGTACTGCTTGAACCAACTGCCGAAATCGCCCATCAGGTCGCCGTGGTCGGCGGTGTAGATCACGATCGTGTCTTCGGCCAGGCCCAGTTCTTCCAGCTTACTGAGCACCCTGCCGATCTGCGCATCGTGGAAGGTTGTCAGGGCATAGTAGTAGGCCTTGATCACCCGCCGGGCTTCGGGGCTCAGCGAGTCATGGGCGTGGGTGGTCCGGGTGCGGATGATATTGGGATTCCGATCGTCCAGCATCGACTCGTCCCCGGCACACTCAGGCACTTGCCGCGGGTCGTACATGTCGGCGTAGCCCATCGGCGGGTCATACGGCGAGTGCGGTTTCGGGAAGCTGCACCACATCAGGAACGGCTGATCTGAATGATCCCGCTCGTGCTCGCCGAGCCGCTGGATGGTTCGATCCGCAACCCAATGGTCCACATTGAGTTCCTCCGGCAGCGGCGAGGCGCAGGGACGCACATCGTTGTTCCCGATCCCGTGGGCCCGTTCGTACCCGCCCCAGCCGTTCTCGCAGAGGAAATCGTGATAGTCCTCCACGCCACCGCGCCGGCCCTTCGGGTCGAACTGCTTGATCATCCTCCCCGACTCGGCCGAGTCCCACACCTCGAAGCCATGGGTCAGCCGCGGCTTGTCCGGCGCCTGGTACGGCACGTAGTGCAGCTTGCCGCAAGCGTATGTCCTGTACCCGTGTGCGGCGAAGTGGCGAGCGAGGATCGGCTGGTCGTCGCGGATCCTCCCGGAATTGTTCTTGGTACCGGTGGCCCGGTGGGAGTAGTTGCCGGTCGTGATCGTCGCCCGGGCGGGCACGCAGATCGGGTTAGGCGTGTAGGCGTTTTCGAACAGCGTGCCGCTGTCGGCGAGAGCATCAAGGTTGGGCGTCCGGCAGACGGGATTCCCATGGCAGCCAAGGACATCAGCGCGAAGCTGGTCGGCCGTGATGAGCAGAATATTCGGTTTGCGGGACATGCAGAGCCCTTCCTGAGTGCTGGGAACATCGGAAATCAGCGTTCCAGTATGCGGCTGACCGCCGTCGACGTCAACCGCTTACGCAACCCCCGCCGGGAAACGCCTTCAGAACCTCCGGCACCCGTGACTGCGTATTTGTATCACCGCCCGCGGCGCAACGTCCGGAACAGGTTCAGCCCCGCCACCACTGCTACGCCCGCCAGGGCACCGACTATCAGCGGATGCTCCCGCCACTCCGCCAGGAACGACCGCAGCAAGGCGATCGCTGCCGCCAGCAGCACACCGTACGCCAGGCAAACCAACAATCGCCGCTTTCCGCCCGGCCGCCGTTGTCGCCCCGACCCGCCGCTGCGACCATTCCCGTCTTGCTTGGGTTTCGACATCAAGTTACTCACTGATAGTAGGACTGCGTATCGACCGGCGGGGCCGCTGACAGCGAGATGGGCGTCTCGATCCGGCTAGGCGTGGCCCACGTCGCGGATTTCGAAGAACGCCATCTCGTCCATCTTGAACAGCTTGGCCGCCATCGACGAGGGGAACCGGTGCCTGGCTGTGTTGTACCCCGCCACCGCGTTGTTGTACTGCTGTTTGGCAAAGGTGATCTTGTTCTCGGCGCTGGTCAGTTCCTCTTCCAACTGGACCAGCGTGGCGTTGGCCCGCAGGTCCGGGTACTTGTCGACCAGTTCGAACGCGTCGTCGAGGGCCTCGGTCAGTTCATCCTCTGCCGCGGCCTGCTCCTGAACCGTCTCGGTGGCCATCGCCCGCTCCCGTGCTTTGGCCAGCCGGTCCAGCCGCTGCTTTTCCAGGCTGACGTACGAACTCAACGTCTCCAGCAGCGTCGGCACCACGCTGTAACGCCGCTTGAGATGCGTCTCCAACTCGGCCCACGCGTCGCGACATTTCAGCCGCCTGCTCATCAGCGTGCTGTACGAGTAGCCGATCAGCAACCCGAACAACACCAGCATGCCCAGAACCACGAAAAATGGAACCATGAGGTAAGCCCTTTCAATCCTCGCCCGCTCGCGAGCCAAAGACTACCCCAGCGACGGACTCAGTTCAAGAACAGCCCCCAATCCACGAATTTGGCCTCCGGTGTTTTGCCATAGGAAACCTACACGAATGGCACGAATTCCGCGCTGACGCCCGTGCGGGAACGCCCCACGCTCGACACGGCAACGCTGCATCCCAAATCCCATGGATCAACAGCGACCAATCGCCAAATCGACCAATTTCCAGCTCATCAAATCCCCACCCCTCGCGCCGTCAATCTACAATGACCAAATCCAAAATCTCAAGTCCCTCTCCCTTGCGTCGGCCGCCTCGTTTGCGATACTCGATGGTCAGCTACTTCAGAATCTCAGCTCGTGAGGAAACAAATGTCTGACACACGGCAAGGTGAATCGAGGCGGCCGAATATTATCCTGATCATGGTCGACGACATGGGCTTTTCGGATATCGGGTGTTTCGGCTCGGAGGTGCATACGCCGAACATCGACCGGCTGAGTCGGCGAGGGGTGACGTTCACGCAGGCGTACAATTGCGCCCGCTGCTGCCCGACCCGGGCGAGCCTGCTGACCGGGCTCCAGCCGCACCAGGCCGGCGTCGGCGCGATGGTCAAGGATATGGGCCGCCCCGAGTATCAGGGGTATCTCAACGACCGCTGCGTGACCATCGCCGAGGCGCTGCGTGCCGGCGGGTACCGCACTTACATGAGCGGCAAATGGCACGTCGGCGGCCCGTATGACGTCCAGCGACCGGAAACGTGGACCCCCGGCGACCAGACCCACCCCACGCCCGTGACGCGCGGGTTCGAGGAGCATTTCGGCACGCTCTGCGGGGCGGGCAGCTACTGGAACCCGCCGACGCTGGCCCATAACGACCGCCTCATCGAGCCGGAGGTCGACGAGTTCCACCTGACCGACGCGATCAGCGGAAACGCCTGCCGCATGATCGACAAATCCCAGCAGACCACCCCCGACCAACCGTTCTTCATGTACGTGGCCTACACCGCGCCGCACTGGCCGCTGCACGCGCCGAAGGCGCTGATCGAGAAGTATCGCGGGGCCTACGCCAAGGGCTGGGACCGCACGCGGATCGACCGGCACGAGCGGCTCAAGGAGAGCGGAATTCTCGATCGGCGCTGGGCCATCAGCCCGCGCGACGGAGAAGTGCCCGCCTGGGACGACATCCCCGACAAGGACTACCAGGACGCCCTCATGGCCACCTACTC
>JBKHHU010000167.1:0-7741 GCA_046539045.1 Phycisphaerae bacterium | reverse complement strand
GGAATGGCCCGCTGCCATTGGTCCGTCAGCGGCGGCCATTACGCCGCTCCGGGCCGCTAACATCTTGACCTGCAGAGGACTGGTTGAGTAGACTGGGTGACATCACAACGCCAGCGTAGCTCAACGGCAGAGCACCGCTTTTGTAAAGCGGCGGTTGTGGGTTCGAATCCCTCCGCTGGCTATTGGGCATACCGGGCACGGGTCGCGGGCAGACGCTTGTCGACCGGCCCGACTTTTCTTTACAAGCTGCCGGCAATGCGCTCGCTCCGGCGGAGGTAGTTTTGCGGATGGCACAGACTTCTTCCAGAAAAAACGTCCTGGAGGGGCGTAAGTTATGGATTCCACGCATGACTTACGTGGGTGCCCGACTGGCCGGGGCGGTTTTCCGATCGGTCGGCATCGACGCGCGAGAATGTCCGGAATCCAATGAAGATACGCTGACGCTGGGCGGTTTGTATACATCCGGCGAGGAATGCTATCCGGAAAAGATCACGATGGGGGATTTCCTCCGGATCATCCATTCCGACGGGTTCGATCCGGATAAGAACGCCTTCTTCATGCCCACCGCGGAGGGCCCCTGCAGGTTCGGCCAGTACGCTCCGTATCTGCGGGAAGTCCTTGATGAGCTTGGGCATACGGACGTGCCGATAGTCTCTCCGACCAGCGCCAACAGCTACGACGGCATCGCCGAGCATGGGCAGACGATGATGCTTTCGATGTGGCATGGACTGGTTTGCAGCGACATTCTGCGTAAGCTAATGTTGAAGACGCGTCCATACGAAACTGAGACTGGAGCTGCCGACGAAGCCTTCGAGCGCGGCGTGGAGATGATCGAAGCCGTGCTGGAGAATCCCGATCTGGGCGTGCGGGCCCGACTCAACGCGCTGGCCGAGGAGATGATCAAGATTCGTGACATCTTCCGGAACGTGCCCGCCCGGTATACGAAAGATCGCCCGCTGGTGGGCGTGGTTGGCGAGATTTTCTGCCGGCTGAACACCTTCAGCAACTACGAGGCGGTCCGCAAGATCGAGGAGCACGGCGGAGAGGCATGGATGACGGATGTGACCGAGTGGGTTTGGTATACCAACTGGTCGCAGCAGTTTCTCCTCCGCAGAGACGGCAAACGGATGTCCTTGTCGATGCTGTCTGCCAAAATCAAGAACGGCATCCAGCATCACGGCGAGCACAAGATCCTGAAGCATTTTCAAGAGGACTTCGTCGGGTACGAGGAGCCGCACGACGTATACGAGGAGGTGCTCAAGCCCGGTTGGCCTTACCTGCCGGCGGAAGGCGCCCTTGGCGAAATGGCATTGTCGGTGGGCAAGACCTTCTATCTGCACAAGAAAGGCGCCGACGGGATCATCGATATCAGCCCGTTCTCGTGCATGAACGGGATCGCTTCCGAGGCGGTGTATCACAGCGTCTCCGAGGCCTGCGATCATATACCGATCCGCAATTTCTACTTTGATTCGTCCAGCTCCAATATGGACCGCGACCTGGATATCTTCATGGAACTCGCCGACGGGTACATGAAGCGCAAGACGCAGGAACGCCGCTACCCTGACTGTTTCGAAAAATGAAGCACTCCCGGGGCGCGGAAACCGATGGGAGCCCGCTATGGCAAATCCAGTTGTTTCTGAACAGCAGGGGCGGCAGAAGGCTGCTGCCCTCTGTGGTGGTGCGCCCGTACCGGGAGAGGAAGTCCGGCAGCACCGTCAGGCCATCCGGCGGTTTACACCGCTGCATCAGGATCTTCCTCTGGAGACGCAAGCAACCTGTCCGTCCTGCGGGCAAGTGGTTGCCTCCCGGTTCACGCGGCGGGGCTCTCAGGTAGTTCTGGACTTCCACTGCGACGACTGCGGTAAACAATCGCAGCCGCATCACGACGCGATCTGGACCGATCTGCAGTCGGATTTCCCCGGTTCGGCCGAGGAAACCTTCCATGGAGCGCGGATCAGACCCATCCAGCGCCGGCTGCCGCGTACGGTTGAGACGCTTTGTCCGGAATGTTGTGCTGTCATCGTCGGCAGGTACTTCGTGGAAGACGGGGCCGTCTGGATCGAGAAAACCTGCCCGGAGCACGGCTACTATCGCGACTGCATCAACTCCGACGTGCGACTCTACAGCAAGGCCGCCTGGTGGAGCTTCGAGGAACACCCCGGCCAGCAGTTCCCACAGCGCAGCGGAACCGGCGTCTGCCCTTCGGATTGCGGTTTGTGCAATCAGCACCTTTCCAGCCCGGTACTGGCCCAACTGGATCTGACCAACCGCTGCAACATGAACTGCCCGATCTGCTTCGCCAATGCCGGGGCGGCGGGCTACGTATTTCAGCCGGATTACGAGCAGGTGGTCAAGCAGCTTCAGGCCTTGCGGGACCTTCGGCCGATCCCCTGTACAGCGATCCAGTTCGCCGGGGGCGAGCCCACGCTGCACCCCGACTTCCTGAAGATCGTTCGCACCGCCGGCAGGATGGGGTTCTCCCACATCCAGATCGCGACCAACGGCATCCGCATCGCGGATGAAAAATTCGCACGGGAAGCGTATGACGCCGGCCTGCATACGCTCTATCTACAGTTCGACGGCGTTGGGGAGGAAGCCCATCGGCAGACCCGCAACTTCCCCGGGATCTGGGAGAAGAAACTCGCTGCCATCGAAAACGCCCGCCGGCTCGGGATGAAAGTCTGCCTCGTTCCGACTATCCTCAAGGGCGTTAACGACGAGCAGGTCAAGGAGATCTTCCGGTTCGCGGTCAAGAACGTGGACGTCGTCAGCGGCATCAGCTATCAGCCGGTTTCGTTCACCGGCCGCATCGACGAGCAGCAGCGGCTCAACCAGCGGTACACGCTCGGACACTTGGCCGGCGACATCGCGGAGGCTTCCGGCGCCCACCCGATGCGCGACATGTACCCGCTGAGCATCGTTCTTCCGATCTCCCAGCTGCTGGAAGCGGTCACGGGCGACACGAAAATCCGCCCGAGCTGCCATACCGACTGTGCCTTCGGGACGTATTTCTTCGTCACGCCGGACGGCGAGCCTATTCCGTTCCCGCGGGTGGTGAACGTGGAAGGGATGTTCTGGGAGATGAACCGCCTCGCTGCCCGGATCAAGAAGCGCGGGAGGGTGACGCGATTGGACTACTGGCGCCTGCTGAGGATGTTCAAACGCAACTTCATGCCCGAGCATGCCCCGCCCGGCCTGACGGTGAAGAAGTTCATCCAGTCGCTCAAGGGCATGGTCGACCATCGCGTCGGCAGAGGCGAGGGCGAGAAAGCGACCTACAAAACCCTGCTGTGCGCGGGAATGCATTTTCAGGACCGCTACAACTATGACGTTGAGCGCGTCAAACGCTGCGTCATTCTGTATTCCACGCCGGACGGCGTCTTTCCGTTCTGCACCTACAACTGCGGGCCGGCATACCGGCCGGTCGTGGAGAAATCATTTGCCGAAAGGAGTGAATCGCAATGAGAAAGGGGAAACTGATGAAGAAGATCGATCTGTCGCTGGTTGGTGTCGCGCTGACTGCAGGCCTGTTGCTGGTCGGGTGCAAACCGCCCGAGGCCGACACCGGCTACAAGAAGGATACAGACGAAGTGCAGGCGGGGCAGGACGTTGACATTGCCCGGGACGGTCTTCAGATGGCGTTAAGACTGGACCGCCGGACGGTGGAGGTGGGCGACACCCTCGGTGTGAAGGTTCTCGTTCACAACGGTTCGCAGGAGCCAATTACCATCAACGCCACATCCTCGGCGCTGGTGAAACTGTTCCTCTGGCAGGATTCTGCGGTAGGCATGTCGAAGAAGAAGACCTGGCCGCAGGCGGCGGCGATGGTAATGTCATCCTGGACGCTGGAACCGGACGAGCAGCGCGAGTTCATCTTCGAACTGCCTGTCGATCGCACCTGGCCGACCGGCGAGTTAGCGTGGCTCTCGGCAGAGCTCAACGGCAGGGACGACCTGCAACCCCAGCTCTTTGTGCAAGTGCTTCCGGAGAAGCAGTCTGAAACGGAATAGATAGTTGTCCGGCAAACGCAAACCAGAAGTGCCGTCCGATGCATTCACCAGGGCTCCGGATCACTCTACAGCAGCGGAGCTGGGTAAGCAGTACCACCACGGCTTCGCTTCCGACGGTGAAGCGGCGGAGTCATCCTCCGAGGACGGGTATCTCTCCTCGGCCGAATATGCAGCCCAGGTCGCGCAGACGGATAATTCGCCCGAGGCGCTGCAGTTGGAATACAGCCATCCGTTGGAGGCCTGGGCGGCCAAGAAGCATGTGCGGTGGCTGCTCAAGCGCCTCACCAGCGACGACCGCCACGGCAGGACCATGCTGGAGAAGGTCATCAGCAGCTACCGCAATCCGCAGGCGCCGTCGCGTCATCGAGCGATATTCTGGCTGATGCACAAGTTGATCGACCGCTTTCGCGGGTCGACCGATCCGGAGGTGTTCCGCGAGAAACTGGCGGAAAACCGGGCCGTTCTGCAGGGCGTCGTGCTCACGGCCCGGAGCCTTGCGGAATTCGGCCCCTCCACGCCGCAACGGTTTTCTTTTCCCCTGTTTGCAGTCTGGAACTTCACCAACGCCTGCAACCTCGCCTGCCGACACTGCTACCAGGACAGCGACCATGACTGCCTTGCGAATGAGCTGACGCTGGAAGAAAAACTCCAGGCCGTCGACCAGATGGGCCGGGCCCACATGCCGATGCTGGCGCTGTCCGGCGGTGAGCCTACCATCAGCAAACATCTGCTGCCGGTCATCGAACGCGCGTCCGGATACGGAATGCACATCTCGCTGGCGACAAACGGAACGACCATGACCCGCGAGTACGCCGCGAACCTGCGCAAGGCCGGCTTGCGGTACGTGGAAATTTCGCTCGATTCGACCGATCCGGAGCGCCACGACCTTTTCCGGGGCGGTCCGGGAATGTGGGAGCGCACGGTCCAAGGCATGAGAAACGTCATAGCCACCGAAGGGCTGCGGCTGGGCGTGGCGATGTGCGTACACCAGGGGAACCTGCACGAAGTGGAAGACATGATCCGCTTCGCCGAGGACATCGGGGCCGATGCGTTTGCCCACTTCAACTTCATTCCGGTCGGGCGCGGGCTCAAGATGGTCTCCGGAGACATCACGCCTTCCCAGCGGGAAGAGCTCCTGGCGCTGCTGAACAGGAAAATGCAGGAAGATGGGATCGGGATCATCTCCACCGCGCCGCAGTTGGGGCGGGTGTGCCTCGCTGGCGCCGCTTTGGAAAGCGGGAAGGTGACCTGCTCACACGCCGGCAGCGGCAGTGGCGTCAAGGCCCGTGTTGTGGCCAAGTATCTCGGCGGCTGCGGGGCCGGCAGAACTTACGTCTGCATCGAGCCGGACGGAAACGTCACCCCCTGCGTGTATCTGCCGCATCGGGTGATGGGGAACCTGCGCGACAGGCCGCTGGCCGAAATCTACCGGGACGGCGTGTTCTGGGACGTGCTCAACAACCGCGATGAACGCCTGCATCATTGTCGAGTCTGCTCGTACAAGGAATACTGCGGGGGGTGCCGCGCCCGTGCCGACGCCTACTTCGGGCAGCTTCACGCCGGAGATCCCGGCTGCGTGTTCAATGAGAAACACTGGGAGAAACTCGTAGCCGACGGCGTGGCCGTGGACGAAGGGGCCCCGGCCCGGGCCGAAGATCTGAATCTGTCGGCAACTCGTTGCGGGCCCGGTTGATCCGTCGAACCGTCGACGGCGAGAGAATGCTTTTCCTCGGAACCCACAGGCCTGTCTGCACGTCCCATATGGTAGAATACGCGTGAGGTAACTGTATGGCAGGACGTGACAGAAATACAGAGCCGGGCATGTTTCTCGAATACGCGATCCGCATGACCCGCAGCCGGATTCGCATGGTCACCATCGTCAGTTCGGCTTTGGTGATTCTGGCGGTGGCGGCAGTGTATCTTTTGGGGGCGGTGGCGGCTGACCATTTCGTTCCGGGTGGGCTCCCGCAGTCGGTCAGGACGATTCTGCTGGTCTCCTTTATTGCCGTGGAACTGGGCCTGCTGATTGGTACGATCCTCCTTCCGCTGGCGCGGCGCATCAATGATATTTACGTTGCCCGCCTGATAGAAAAGGCCCATCCGGATTTCCGCAACGACCTGACCGCTTCGCTGGAACTGGAGGGCGACCGGCGAGTTCATCGGGCTTCGCTGGAGGCACTGCGGCGGCGAGCGGCGGAGGAGGTCTCCTCCACCGATTTCGAAGCCAGCGTTGCCACCCGACGCATCCGCCTGGCAGGCATCATCTCCGGCGTGGCTGTGGGGTTGGTGTTCCTGTACTTCCTGGTTGCTCCGAAAGACCCGTTCACTTCCCTCCGCCGCGTTCTGGGCGACAGTTCCGTCTCTGCCCCAACCCACGTAGAAATCGCCGAAATCAACCCCCAAGCCGGGGAGAAGGTGATGGCCGGTCAGCCGGTGCGATTCGAAGCGGCAATCAACCGCCCCTCCGGACCGGTGACCCTCAAGATCAGCCGAACCGGGGATGGGAAGTATCTCGAACTCGACACCTTCCAAATGATTCCCGCCGGTGAAACCGACGCCGGTCTTCAGAAGTTCCAGGTGACCTGGCCGGCGGCAGCGGCAGTGGACCGTACCGCGACGTTCCGCCTCTTCTGCGGGGATGCGTCCAGTGAATCGCGGTCGCTGACGGTTCTGCCCAAGCCGACGCTCATTTCTGTGACAACCACTCTCGACTGGCCCGAGTATTCCGGCAGGGGCCTGACCCCACTCGAGGGCGGCAATATCGAGGCCCTGCCCGGAACGGCAGTGAGCCTCCGTGCCCAAGCGAACCATTCGCTGTACTCGGCCAAGATCGTGTTCGAGAGCGGCAGGAATCTGGCTGCTTTCCCCGAAGGGAAAGAGATCGTCGCCCGGTTCCGCGTCGAAGAGGACGACCGCTATCGGATTGTGTACAAGGGCACGCAGGATATCGTCTCCGGTGAGTCGATCTGGTACGACGTCCGCACGCTGCAGGACAATCCGCCGACGGTGAGGCTCGCCGAGCCGTACGGGGCGGTCGAAGTTCCGATCAACGGCAGCGTGACGATCTCGGCAGAGGCAGCCGACGACTTTGGGCTTGCCCGCATTGCGCTGGTCTGTGTCCATCGCGAGCGGGAGAAGCGTATCGAGCTGGCCGACTTCGCCGTTCCGGGGCCGCCCGGCAGGGCTGTCGAAGCGACGCTGCCGGTTCGGGATATCGGCACGGAAGGGCAGTTGTGGCGGTGTTTTCTGGAAGTGCGCGACCACCGGCCGCCGCAGGGGCAATTCTCGAAGTCCGACATGTTCGAACTGGTGATCGTCCAGCCCGACCAGGCGCTGGAGGATGTGGCCAAAGCGACAGGGCAGGAAACCGGCGGGCAGGAACCGGAGGCAGGAGCCGGCGAACCCGACGAACAGCAGCAAGACGAAACCCAGCCGGATGAGCAGGTCGCCACCACGGGCCCTGCCGGAGTGCCTGACGGACAGGTGCCCGGCGAGCAGATAGTGCAACTCGATCCGGAGCAGCGGAGGGAGATTCTGGACGACCTCCTGCGGCCGGAAGGTGCCGACGGCGAACGTTTGGATAAACTCAAAGACGAACTGAAAGTACCCGACGAGCTTGAAGGTGAAGGCGCCCGCGAGGGCGAAGGCGCTGGAGAGGGCGAAGGTGCTGGAGAAGGTGCTGGGCAAGGCGAAGGTGAAGGCGCCGGTGAAGGTGAAGGCGCCGGCGAAGG
>JBKHHU010000166.1:0-7788 GCA_046539045.1 Phycisphaerae bacterium | reverse complement strand
CGACGAGGATCATCCCGCCGTTGCAGTACATCAACTGCGGAACCTTCCAGACGATGTTCTTCGGTTTCCGCTCGTCAGGAAGCATGCCGGTTTTCTTCCTACCGCGATTGTCCTCGTATTGGCCTTTCTTGAAGGTCCATTCCTGCCACTCGGTGACGGGATCGCAGTCCGGCGGGTAGATGCCCCTGCCGTTGCCGCGATAGCCGATGTAGTCGTTCTCGTATTCTCCCCCCGCCATTACGGCAGAGGCCGTCAGCAGAAGAACCAATGTCGTCTTGATTATGTCACTCATCTTCATCCGGATCATTCCTTTCACGGAGAACAAGCTGGCCGCGGACACACCGCGTTGATTACTGTCTTAAATGATGAATATGGGCGGGCGTATCGGCAGAGGCCGCGGAAATGATCGCCAAAGCATGAAAATGAGCTGAAAGTACGCTCTCAATGATCAGATCGGCATACTTCCGGGAAGGACGGCGGTTCACAGCGGGCTTGCAGGCCGACAGCCCGCTGTCCGTCGAGGCTACTGCTCAAATCGTTCGGCGTGGATGACCAGGACACGGAACGCGATTCCTTCGACCTTCTGTGGCTCGACTTTGCGTTCCACGCGGCTGTGGCTGCGGAAGGAGCGGGAGCTGACGGCCCGTTCGATGACGTCAAGGATGTGCCCCAGACCGTGAAGTTTGTGAGGGCCTCCCTGATCCTTGAGGCTGGTGCGTCCGGCGAGGAACCCGACAAGTTTGCCCTTGTCGGTCAACACCGGGCCGGCTGCCTCACCGGGCAGAAGCGAGACGCTGACTTCCGCGTCACCCGTGTCGGCCACGCTCTTGACGGCCCCGGCGGGGGTCCGCATGGCCGTGCCCATTTCGCGGAAGACGCCCAGGGCGTAGGCGGTGACAGTCGTGTTGCCCTCGAAGGGGACTTCCCGTTTCGCCGGTTGGGTCGTGCGCCGCGATTGGGGTTTGATGTCCACTGTCGGCACGAACTCGTAATCTTTCACGTGCACCAGTCGCAGCGGGAGAGGCTTCTGGCTGCGGGAACTGGAGTACCTTGAACTCCGCGGTTCGACCGGGCTGAAGAGCCCGGGCTTGATCTCGATGTAGGCTTCCAGGGCGCCTTCGAGGACGGCTTCGTCCATCAGCAGCGTGTGTTTGCCCACCGGTACGGCGACGGCCTGCTTGAACTCCAGCCGGTCGTAGGAGGGGGTGGGCATCCCACCGCGGCGGGCATACCAGCCCTTGCCGGGCATCAGCCATCGCACCCCACGGCTGCTGGAAACCGAGACTCGCGGCTTGAGTTCGTACTGGGCGAGCAGTTTTTTGGCGGCCTTGTACTCATCGGAGTTGATCACGCGGCCCGGGGCTTTCTCCATGGTTTCCTGAAGCAGTTCGATGGCGTCTTTGTTTTCCGGGTGGAGCCGTAGCACTTCCATGGCTGCCTCGACGGCGAGCTTGGGGCGGTTGGCCTCCACCAGAGAAATGGCGTGTCCCTGGATGAGCCCGGCGACGTTGGGCGCATCCTCGCGAGCCCGTCGGAAGAACGGCTCGGCCTGCCGGTGCGAATCGATGACTATGTACGTCAAGCCGGTCAGAAAGCTGCGGATGGCGGGATCGGTCCAGACCTGTGCAGCCTGCCGCAGTTCTCCGCCAATTTTCAGCAGTTGGCGCCGCTTCTTGTCCTGGCTGGTTCTTGAACGATCGGTCGCCCAGCGGAGCTTGCGGAGTTCCGATTCCAGTTCTCCCACACGCTCTATGTACTTCTTTCTCCTGCGGATGAATTCGGAAGGGTCGATCCAGCTTCCGCCGACGCGGCGCTTCTGGTCGTGAGCGACTACCCGCCATTTCTGAACCGATTCACGAAGTTCGGTGCGCTTCTCTCCGGCGGGGGTGCTCATGATCTGTCGCATGAGAGCGTAGGCAGCCACTTCCGGGCGGTCGGCAGTGGCGACACTGAAATCCATGGGTACCGGGTCGGTGGTCACCGTCCCGGTCAGCGGGTCGGGGAACGTTTCGGTCGAGCCGGTCGAACCGGAGGTCTTGTGGTCATTGGACTTCTTGACCTCGGATTCGACGATGGTAATCACCTGCGATTCCGGCACTTCGATGGTATCGTGCTGCAGTTTGATCCGGACCTTCCCGTCCTTTTTGGTGACGACGCCTTCGTACATCTTGCCGTTGGTGAGATAGACAACATCAGCCAGGGCAGGCGTGCAGATGGCCAGGAGGATGATCGAAAGCAGTAGTGATTTCCGCATGTTCATCTCCAACAACGGTGAAAACGGCGGGGTGCCTTTAGTCTTAACCATTGTACCGGATGTCGGTTTCGCCGCAATGCACAAGCCGAGTCCTCCGCAACAGGACATTTTCCCTGCCTGACAGAATGGCTCATTCTCGCTGCCCCGACTGACCGATACTGCAGCCTGAGAAGTGTTCATTCAGTAGAGATTTTGGAGAAGAACCAATGCAACGTCTTTTGTATGTCGCTGTCTTGTTGTTGCTGATCGTCAGCGGGCCTGTGCTGGCCCAGTCCGTGGAGAAAACGGAACCTGCCGAGCCCTTCAGCAGAGAACTGATCGAGCGGGGTTCCCTGTTTAATAACTGGCTGGGAGCGGGCGAGAAGCTCCAGGAGCAGGGAATCACGATCGGGCTGTATGCGACGCACGTATACCAGATCAACCTTCAGGGCGGGCTTTCGACCAACAGCCGGTCGGGCCGGCATGCCGGCAGCTATGATCTGGAAGTCGAACTGGACTTCGAGAAGCTCTTCGGCCTCCGCGGTGCGAGCATGTTTGTCGGGGCAGAGGGTAGCTGGGGCGAGGGGCTGAACCCCGAGTCGGTCGGGAGCCTGTTCGGCGTGAACGATGACGCCGGCGGGGACCGTTCGATCGACGTCACCTCGCTGTACTACCAGCAGGTGCTGCTGGACGGTCGACTGCGATTCCGCGTCGGAAAGCAGGATCTGACCGGCGGGTTCGAGGTGCAGGATCGACCGGCCACCTTCGACGGGAATGCCTACGCCAATGACGAGACCACGCAGTTCCTCAACAGCGCGCTGGTGAACAACCCGACCGTTCCCTTCCCGGAAGACGGTCTGGCGGTAAGCATGCTCGCCGAGCCCGTTGACGGCTGGTATGTAGGGGCGGCAGTTGCCGACGCCCAGGCCGACGCGCGGGAGACGGGGCTCAATACCGCCTTCCACGGTCCGGACTACTTTTTCAGCGTACTGGAAACCGGCCTGGCGACGAGTTGGGAGTCGGCTCGCGGCGAGTTGCCCGGTATGTACCGGCTTGGCATGTGGTACGACCCCCAACCGAAGCAGCGATTCCGCTCGACGAGCGTAAAGCGGGACGACATCGGCTTCTATGTCAGCGTCGATCAGATGATCTACCGCGAAAGTGCCGGCGACCGCCAGGGGCTCGGGCTGTTCGGGCGCTATGGTTATGCCGATGACGATGTGAACGAGATTGAGCATTTCTGGAGTGCGGGCCTGCAGTACCGCGGGCTTGTTCCGACGCGTGATATGGACGTGCTGGGCTTCGGGATCGCCAGAGGCAGACTCGCCGACGGGGCGGGTTTCACGGCCGATCACGAGACGGCCTGCGAGCTGTACTACAACGCGCTGGTCACCGGATGGCTGAGCGTGACGCCGTCGGTGCAACTGATCCGCAACCCGGGTGGGGACAGTTCCGTGGACGACGCACTGGTGATGGGCCTGCGGCTGCAGATCGCCTTCTGACGCGAAGTCAATCGGAATAATCGACGGCGAGGCCGACGGGCATGCGGTACCCGTCGGCCCGCTGTCATTTCCGACTGGATGTTTCTCATTTTTTCTGATGACAGGAGCCGACAGAAGAGTAAAATCGTTTTATTGGAAAGCTTTTATCTGTTAACAGAAGTAGCGTAACCACTTCAAGATATCGGGCGAGACAATGAGACTGACTCCTGCGGCGGAACTGGCGGTTCGTGGTTCGATCGTACTGGCGATGCACCATGGCGAGGGGCCGACGCCTCTGAAAACGATCTGCGCGGAACGCGACCTGCCCAAGCAATATCTGACAAAGCTCTTCTCTTCGCTGGCTCGCGTCGGGCTGGTCACGCCGGTTCGCGGCAAGCACGGGGGATACCTGCTGGCCAAGGAGCCGGCCGACATCTCGCTGCTGGACATCATCGAGGGTATCGAGGGCGAACTGGCCCTGAACTACTGCACCACCGACCCGCCGCAGTGCGAGAAGGAAGATTGCCCCGTCCGCCCGGTCTGGCAGGACCTGCAGGAGCAGATGCGGGAGAAACTCTCCTCAATGAGTCTGCAGGACGTATTGGACACCGGCGCCGACATCTGCGACCATGATGTGACCCAGCAGGAAGGCATGCCCGCCGACGGCGCCGGTTGACCCCGTGCTGATCTCCATCGCCGTGGCGTTCCTGTCTATCCAAGGCTCCACCTTGGGTGACGACCCGATCCAGTTGCACGTCCTGTTCGTGTTCGGCGCGTTGGTCATCGGGTTGGTTACCGATTCGCACACGGCAGCACCGCCGGCGACTGAGACACCCACAGTGGCAGGGCCCGTATCGACCGCGCGGAGTTTCTCTTTGAAGTTCAGGGCTCGGGAATGTAGATTCCGTGTTCCCGTTGCCTTGCGCCGTGGCGTACAGGTGCAGCGGGCGCAGTTGTTCCGATTACCCAGCAGGAGAGAAGAATATGCCACTGATGTCCACATGTGTCGGCCGACTCGGCAGCCGATTCAGCATGATCCTTGATCCCATCCGTCGCGAGATCAGCTACGGCTCGCTCGGGCTGCTCTGCCAGGAAAAGGGTGAGTGGGTCGCCGGTGTCGAAGCCGAAGGCAAGTACACCACCTTTCCGCTGACCAAACAGGGCGAGGACTTCTTCAACGTCGACCAGAACCAGACCATGACCGGCCTTCTGTTCGAAGGTCGAAGCCCGGATCTCGGGATCGGCGTGGACATGGAGATCATCGCACCGTTCTGGCCGCAGGACGTCGAGACCTCCATCTTCCCCGGTTACATCGTCGAGTTCCGCGTCAAGACGATCGATCGCTGCCGCTGGGAGCACCCGGACAAGGACCAGAAGCACACCGGCAAGATCCGCTTCACGCTCGATATCGACGGCATCAAGGCGGCCACCAGCAAAGGCAAGGTCAAGATGTCCTACAAGCCGAAGGTCGTGGAAACCCACACCACCGGTGAGGGCGGCGAGAAGCTCGAGTTCAACCCGAAGGAACGCAAAACCAAACTGACCGGCCAGGCCACCGATTACATCGTCCCGCTCGGCGACGGCTGGAAGGTCACCAAGGGCACGCTCGAAGCGAACTACGACGCCGACAAGGGCGAGCAGGTGTTCCACTGCGCGATCGTCAGCTACATGGGCGATGCGCTGTTCGAACGCTTCCACGAGTCCATGCCGCTGAAGTATACGACCATCTGGAAGAACGCCGACGACCTGGTCAAGTATGTACAGAAAAATTACAAGAAGCTGCTGGACGCCTCGCGCAAGTTCGACAGCCTCTGGACCGATTCGTCCATCCCCAAGAGCGCCCAGGACCTGACCGCCCTGAGCTTCCAGAGTTATCTCGGCTGCACCATCTGGTGTCAGACCGACCGGACCGAACACTTCAGCGTCTGGGAAGGCA
Organism: Phycisphaerae bacterium; assembly: GCA_046539045.1. Lineage (GTDB taxonomy): Bacteria > Planctomycetota > Phycisphaerae > SM23-33 > SM23-33 > JBKHHU01. Next base: position 2,138 of record JBKHHU010000166.1, on the reverse strand, counting down.
GTTGCTGGTACAACTCCACGGTCGACGTGACCTTCCAGGAGTCGATGTTCTACTTCGCCTTCTGGCCGGAGCTGATGGACCTGATCATCGAGGAATGGTCGCACCACGCCAACGACTTCGAGGGCGAGAAGGTGCGGCGGTCGATCGTCTCCGATGACGACGTCAACGGCAACCCGCTGGTGGACTTCCCGGGCAGGATCATGGAACACGACATGGGCGCCGGGTGGACCTGCAACGGGCAGAGCTACCACCACGCGATGCCCGTGGAGGAAAACTCCAACTTCCTGACGCTGCTGTACGCCCACGGCGAGTGGTGGGGCAAACCGGAGCTGTACAAGAAGTACAACCAGCTCAACCGCGACCTGGTCGACTACCTCATGTGGACCGACTCGACCGGCAACGGCTTTCCGGACCGCGGCACCGCCAATACCATCGACGACGCCACCCCGGCCGTCCAGTATGGGCGCGACAATGTCTACCTCGGCGTGAAGCGCATCGGCGCGCTGCACTCCGCCATGCGGATGTTCGAGGTGACCGGCGATCGCGAATACGCCTCCATGTGTCGCAAAGAGGTCCGCAAGGCCGTCAAGACTCTCAACGAAGGCTGGCTGGAAGACCACTGGGGCGTCTGTCTGGACAAGAGCGCCGAAGGCCTGTACGACTGCTGGACCCGCGAGCCGCTGCCGTACAAGATTCTTCCCGGCTGGGACGCCTACAGCCTCTACACCACCAATGGGCTCGTGCCGCTGATGCTCATCGACGATTTGCCCGTCGGAATCAGCAAGACCAAGCTCCGCGAGGACGTGGTCAATGCCTGTCGCCAGAGCATGGGCCGCTACGGCTGCGGTCACTCCAGCCTCGACATGGAAAACATGTGGGTGTCGATGAACGTCTGGCGCGACCTGGCGGCTGCGTATCTTGGTCACGACATGCTGGCCAACAATGAGCGGTACTGGGGCCAGCAGATGTTCGCCAACGGGCCCGGCTCGGAGAAAGCCAACTGCTTCACCGAGACCAGTCTGACCAACAACCTGGTCTGGTACCCGCGGAACACCGCGATGTTCGGCCTGCCGATGGCGATTGCCCAACTGAACATCGACCGCAAGGACGGCGTGGCGAGCGTCAGTCCGATCGTGTCCGGCCGCTGGCCGCTGCTGGCGCTGGCCGACTGGAAGAAGGGCAAGATCCCCTTCGCCACGGCCGAGCAGACCCGCACCGGACGCGTCAAGGGCGGCGAGATCGAGAATGAAGACGCCGTCAAGAAGCTGAAGGTGAAGGTCAAGTGACCGTGATGCGGGAACAAACTGGACGAAGATAACCAAGGCGGCCGGTCGCTGGCTAAAGCGATCGGCCGCTGCGTTTTTCCATGGAACGTCGGGTTCCAGATTTCTGCAGAAGCGGGTCAACTACGGCGCGAGCAGCCGGTAGTGGACCAAGGGCGAACCGGATGGGCAGCTTGTTTTTCGATGTCCCGATCTGCTAGCATATCAAAACGCTCAGCGAAGGGAGATCGTCATGAAAGCTCGCATCTATACCGCGTCCATGTTCGTCCTGCTGGCCATCGTCGCCGCGGTTGCCCTGGCCGACTGGCCGGAGTTTCTGGGGCCGAATCGCAATGCGATGGTCGAACCCAAAGAGAACCTTGCCCAGTCCTGGCCTGAGAAGGGACCGAAGCTTCACTGGCAGTTCGATCTTGAGCCCGGGTACGGCGGGGCCGCCGTCAAGGACGGCCGCGTCTACATTATGGACCGGGAGGGCAAGGAGCGGGATCTTGTCTACTGCATCGACCTGAAGACCGGCAAGGAGGTCTGGAAGTTCTCCTACGAGGCCAAGGGCTCTCAGAAGTTCCAGGGCGCCCGGGCTGTCCCTGCGGTGGACGACAAGCGCGTCTACACCGTCGGACCATTCGGGCACGTGCATTGTCTTGACCGCAAAAGCAAGCAGGTCGTCTGGGCCAAGAGCTACAAGGACGATTTCGGCATCCGCTCAGTGCGGTGGGGGCATGCGTCGGCTCCGCTGCTGTACAAGGAGTGGGTAATTCTCGCTCCGCAATCCAAGACCGTCGGCATCGTCGCCTGCGAGCGCGAGACCGGCAAGGTTGCGTGGAAATCGCCCAGCGTCGGCGAGGCGGCCCATTC
>JBKHHU010000165.1:0-7850 GCA_046539045.1 Phycisphaerae bacterium | reverse complement strand
GAACCGGGGGGTTCTCGGACGAAGGCTTTTTACGTTGTACAGGCCAACGGCCTGGAATAACTGAAGCGAAGGGCAGAGCGGGGTCGCCGCAGGCGAGTCCGCGTCGCCCTGGTGTGAGGACGGTCTTATTCTGTTGTTGTTTTGTCCTTTTGCAGCCTGAAGGGCTGCTATAACTGGTTCGACGAAGGTTGCTGCCAAAACGCAGCGCTCTATAGCAGGCCTTCAGCCTGCGAGGAGAAGCACATTCTGTGCGTGATTCGCTCCTGCTTACCAGGGTCAATCGCAAACGGCTGCGATTGACCCTTCGCTGTAGATATCCCAGCCTTTCAGGCTGAACAGCAACAGCCGCCCCCTGCCGGGGTGAACGACCCCAGCCGACCTCCTGCTAAACACGTACAAGCTTCCGCACCCTACCAGAGAAAGTTCGTCTTGTTCGTGTGGTTCGCGCTGTTCGCGGCTCCACAGCAATAGAGGCGGAATCTCCGAAGAGGCGTCAGCCCAATCGAGAATCCCAAATCGCCACTCGCCAATCCGCAATCAACCTACCGGCTGAGCACGAAGATAGCCATGTCGGCGTTGAGGTTCGGATCGTCTTCCACTTCCCGCTCTGCTTCGGTATCCAGTGCGATTTTGCGATGGATGCGGATATCGAATTCGTCGCAGTATTCCTCGAAGTCGCGGATCGTGAAGAACCGCATGTTCGGCGTGTTGTACCAGCGATACTTGAGCAGGCCCTTGGACGCCGGGGCCTTGCCGTCGCGGGCCAGCATCTCCCGCAGCTTATAGTAGCCGAAGTTCGGGAAACTCACGATCACCCGCTTGCCGACCCGCAGCAGTTCGGTCATCGCCTTCTGCACGTCGCCGATGGCCTGCAGCGTGTGCGACAGCACCGCGGTGTCAAACTGCCCGTCCGTGAACATCGGCAGCCCGTCGTTAAGGTCGGCCTGGATGACGTCCATCCCGCGCCGCACGCAGGCGACGATGGAACTTTCGTTGACCTCCACGCCCATCAGCTTGCGGTTCCCGTGCTTCCGCAGTTGCGTCAGCAGTCGCCCTTGGGCACAGCCGACGTCCAGCACACTGTCGCTCTCGGGGATCAGCGAGATGATCTCGTCGTAGTCGATGCGGTGCTGCCTGAACACGTAAGCGGGGCTGGCCTCGGGTTCATCCTCGCCCCTGACCGGCAGACGCCCGCTGCCGTCGTCAAGCTCGTTGTACAGAAACGCCCGCATGAGCCCACCGTACACCTTCACCTCATCTTCGAGGAGGAAGGCATCGTGGCCGCAATCGCTCCTGACGTTGCAGTAGGTCACCGGCTTGTCGGTCGCCAGCAGCGCCCGGACGATCTGCTGGGACTGCTCGGGCGGGAACAGCCAATCGCTGGTATAGCTGATGACCAGCCACTTCAGATCGCTCTCGCTCAGGGAGGCGGTGAGCTGCTTGTGGGTGTCGCCGAGATCGAACATATCCATCGCCAGCGTCAGGGCGAGATAGCTGTTGGCGTCGAACCGTTCGACGAACTTCGTGCCCTGGTAGCCCAGGTACGAGCCGACGGAGAAGCGCTTCTCGAAATCGGTGTCCACGTCGCGAGGCCGGTTGCGATCGGCGCCGAACTTCTGCTGCATCGCCGCCGGTGAGAGGTACGTAATGTGTCCGATCATCCGAGCGATGGCCAGCCCGACGTCGGGCCGGCTCGGCGACTCGTAGTATTCGCCGCGGTTGAAGTTGGGGTCGTGCAGGATGGCGTTGCGACCGACAATGTCGAACGCCAGGGCCTGGCTGGTCAACCGGTGTGAAGTAGCCACCGCGGCAATGGATCGCAGACGGTCCGGATGGTTCACCGCCCACGTCAGCGCCTGGTGCCCGCCCATGGACCCGCCGATCACGCACAGGAGCTTGTCGATCCCGAGGTGGTCGATAAGCCGCCGCTGGGTTTCGACCATGTCCCCGATGGTGATCGTCGGGAAATTCGCGCCGTACGGCTTGCCGGTCGCAGGGTCGATGCTGTTGGGCCCGGTCGTTCCGCGACAGCCGCCCAGCACGTTCGGGCAGATGACAAAATAGCGATTGGTATCCACCGGTTTGCCCGGGCCGACCAGCAGGTCCCACCAGCCGGGATCGTCGTCGGCATCGTGGGCGGCTACGTGGGAATCCCCGCTGACCGCGTGGCAGATGAGCACCGCGTTGCTCGCGTCCTTGTTAAGCTGCCCGTACGTCTCGAAGCAGACGGTGACCTCCTCGAGCCGGCCGTCCTTTTCCAGTGTGAGCGGCTCGTCGAACGCCACCGTCTGGGCGTACTTCAGCGGACGGTTGGTCCGCAGGCTGTCCGAACTTTCGAGAAACTCAGTCATCGATCCTCTCACCGTCTTTGCTTAGGTCAGATCCGCCGGCCGGCCGGCTGGTGTCGTCCGGCCACCCTCTTCGGGCAACCGGCCGCCTCACATTTGCATGCGTCAGTCGTTGCATTGGGGCGACAAGCGCACCCGTGCTCGCCCTGGCTTTTGCGCAGAGGCGCGTTGTCTTACGGTGGTGGGTCGGGAGACCCACCACCCTCTGGGGTCCGCTACTGGGCCGCCTTCAGCGCCTGATCCACGTCTTCCTTGATGTCGTCGATATCCTCGATCCCAACGCACAGGCGGATGTATTCCGGCGAGACGCCCGCCGACGCCTGCTCTTCCTCGCTGAGCTGCTGGTGCGTGGTGCTGGCCGGGTGAATGACCAGCGTCTTGGCGTCGCCGATGTTGGCAAGATGGCTGGCGAGCTTGACGTTCTCGATGAACTTCACGCCCGCATCGCGCCCGCCCTTGATACCGAAGCCGATGATCGCGCCGGTCTTGCCCGGGAAATACTTCCGGGCGTGGTTGTGGTGCGGGTGGTCCGGTAGCGACGGGTGGTTGACCCATTCGACCGCCGGGTGGTCGGTCAGCCACGTCGCGACCCGCGCGGCGTTCTCGCTATGTCGCTCCATCCGCAGATGCAGCGTCTCCAGCCCCAGCAGGAACGTCCACGCGGCGAACGGGCTCATGCACCCGCCGGTATCCCGCAGCCAGATCGTCCGCATGTGGATGATGTAGGCGATGTTGCCGATCGGTTTGAGCGCCTCGGCGAAGACCATTCCGTGATACGCATCGCACGGGGCGCAGAACTCCGGCCACTTCTCCGGATTGTCGGTCCATTGGAACTTCCCGCCGTCGACCACCACACCGCCGACGTGCAGGCCGTGCCCGCCGATATACTTGGTGGCCGAGTACACCACGATGTCCGCTCCGTGCTGGAGCGGCCGGAACAGCGCGGGCGTCATCACGGTGTTGTCCACGATCACCGGCAGGCCGTTGTCGTGGGCAATGTCGGCGAGACGCTCGAAGTCCGGCACGTCGTTTTTCGGGTTGCCGACGCTCTCGAAATACAGGCAGCGGGTGTTCTCGTCGATCAGTTCCGACAGCTTCTCCGGTTCGGACGGATCGAACAGGCGTGCCTCGATGCCCAACTTCTTGAACGTCTGCGTGAACAGCGTGTACGTCCCGCCGTACAGGCTCGTGGACGCGACGAAATTCTGCCCCGCGTGACAGATCGTGGAGACCGCCGCCGTGATCGCGGCCATCCCGCTGGCGAACCCCAGCGCCGCCACGCCGCCTTCCAGGGCCGCCATGCGTTTCTCGAACGCGTCGACCGTCGGGTTCATCAGACGCGAGTAGATGTTGCCGAATTCCTTCAACTCGAACAGATCCGCCGCGTGCTGCGGGCTGTCGAAGTTGTACGCGACGGTCGCGTAAATCGGCACGCCGCGAGAGTGGGTGGTCGGTTCGGGCTCGTATCCGGCATGTACCGCCAGCGTGCCCAGTCGATAGTTTTTCTGATCGCTCATGTGTGGCTCCTTTTTCGTCCCTGCAGCCGGCGCAAAGGCCTGACGACGCAGCAAAACCAGTCCAGACTACGGAGGAACCCGAGGTGGGGAAAACACGAACGAGTCTGCACAGACTCAAGATGAGTTGCCCGATTGCGCTCGAGCCGCATCGTTCCCTTGTCGGGCTGGCTGCGGCACCTTACCTCGACGTCATGGCGGGATCGCCTTCGAGGCAGGTTGCCGTGCGGTCATAGGGCCAGTTCCCTCGCGCACTCCTCATGTCGGTGAGTATTCTTACCGATTTCCGGCCTCCACGTCAAGGCCAGACCCGAATTTCCTCCGCAGCCACTTCGGTCGACGGCCGGGACCCCGGCTCAGCCGAGATCCAGATTGTCCCGCAACGAGAGAATTGGTCCGTTTCAGCGTTTCCATATCGATCGTCTGTTTGCTGTCGGACCATGCCTTGTCCGGCTCAACATGACATTCCAGCATCAGCCCGTGGGCTCCGATGGCCGCAGCCGCTTTGGCCATTGTAGGCACCATGTTCCGCCGACCCGTGCCGTGGGACGGATCGACGATCACCGGCAGGCAGGATTCGTTCTTCGCGCCGACCACCGCGTTGAGGTCCAGCGTGTTGCGGGTGTAGGTCTCGAACGTGCGGATGCCCCGCTCGCAGAGGACGACATCCTCGTTCCCGTTGCGGTAGAGATAATCCGCCGCAGCCAGCCATTCCTCCAGCGTGGCCGCCTCTCCGCGCTTCAGCAGGACCGGCTTGCGCGTCTTGCCCAGTTCGGCCAGCAGCGCGTAATTCTTCATGTTGCGGGCGCCCACCTGGTACATGTCGGCATACTGCCCGACGATCCCGATATCGGCGGTGTCCATGACCTCCGTGACGATCGGCATGCCGGTCGTGTCCCGGACCTTGGCGAGGATCTTCAGACCCTTCTCCCGCAGGCCCTGAAAGCTCCAGGGGCTGGTCCGCGGTTTGTACGCCCCTCCGCGGAACACCTGCGCCCCGGCCTGCTTGACCGCCTCGGCCACGCGGAGCATTGTGTCCTCATCCTCGACCGAACATGGCCCGGCCATGAACACCAGATCCCGCCCGATCCGGACATCGCCCAGACGGACGATGCGGGTCTTCGGATGCACGTGCCGACTGACGTACTTGAACGGTTTGAGAATCGGCATGGCCCGGTCGACGTTCGGCAGCGACTCCAGCGAGCCGAAATCGACCTCGCGCTCGTCACCGATGATCCCGATGATCGTGCGTTCCTCACCGTGACTGATGTGCACGTCCATGCCGTGCGACTTGATCCGTTCGACTACCCGGCGGACGTCGTCCTCGTTCGCTTCCGGGTTCATGATAACGACCATATTCCAACTCCTTGTGGCGAGCTTTCGATAGCGATGAAAGCTCGCATTGTACAGCTTTTCCACTCCGCGGCAACATCCCTGCCGCCTTTGGTAGCATAAGTTTAGCGCACGCAAACGGGGCTGGGAGTCTTCTGTCAACACTTCCAGCCCCGGTTGTTCACGTTCAACGCATCGGCCCTCGGGAGAGCCGGTCGGGCTTTATTGCTCGGCCGGCTGGGTAGCCGGGACCTTCTTCGCGGTGTTGACCTTGACGTTGGTCACGTTCACAGCCCCACCACCGCCGGCCTTGACCTGCACCTTGACGGTGCCCTTTCTCGCTCCCGCGCCGATGATCTGAACCTTAGCGCCACCGCCCTTCACGGGCATAGCCTGGGCCGGCGGGACCGGGCGCGCCGGAGCGTCTGCAAACAACCACATCGGCGCCATCATCAGCATGTTGGCATCGCCGCCCTTCATCTCAGCGGTCAGCGTCACCTTCTTCTCGCCCTGCTCGATTTCCACGCTGTCCAGCAGCTCAGCTAACGGCTTCATCCCGGGCATGCGGGCGGCCATCATGTTCATCATCTGCCTGGTCTGAGCCAGACCGGTCTTCAATTCCTGCACAGCCTGACCAACCTGCTCCATGCACTTCTTGTCGGCCGCATCGCGAGGCACCGCCTCGACGTGGATCTGCTGGTAATCCTTCTTCTTCGGGTGTGGACGAACTTGGGCGACCACCGTGCCGAAGGCGCCGAACTTCTCGGCCTCCTTCTGCAGCCCATCGACCATATCCAGAACGACCCACTTTTTGCTGCCGGAATCAACGTTCTTGATCATCCCGACCAGCTTCTCGTTGTCCAGCGCCGACTTGCCCTTGCCCTTCAGCAAGCCCAGCGCCTCATCGGCCCCGCGGGTGATGAATTCCTTGTTGGCCCCCATCACCAGCACCGCGCGGTCGTTCGACGGCAGCAAAAGGTACCCGTCGTCTCTCTCGATGATCAGCGCCCGGACGCCTTTGTAGTCGCCGATCGCGATATTGTTCCCGCCGATCTGCTTGATGCCGTCGGCAAGTTTCTGGGGGTCGTACAAGCCGCAGAACTGCACGATCGCGTTGCCCGACCGATTGCCCACATCCGACGCGACACCGATCGTGACCGAGTCGATCCGGGCGTTCCCGGTCGTCGCCAGCACCGGCAGGACGTGCTCGAGCATCTCGCCGATGCCCTGTTCGAACTGCTGCTCCACATTCCCCCCGGGACCCATGTTAGCCATCGACTTCTTGAGCTGGGCGAAGTCCACCGGCTCCCCGGGCCCGCCGGACAGGTCGATCTGAGCGATCAAGCCCGTGTTCTCCGGCAGGTACTTCAACTCCGCCATCCGCTGCTTGTAGCTCAGCGCCGGGCGGGTGAACTCCTTGTCCTGGATCTTCGCGATGGCCTGCTTGGCGTACTCCGCCTCGAACGGGTCTTTCGAGCCGGCGATCTTCTTCAGCAGCGGCAGGTGGTCTTTGGCTTTGAGATTTCCCAGCGTACGGATGGCCATGAGACGCCGAAGCTCCCTGCTGTCGGCCCCGCCGGCAAGCTTTTCGATGATCTCCGCGGCCCGCGAAGCGACCTCCGCATCGTCGGATTTCAACAGCGGACGCACCTGCGGAAGCACACCCGGGCCGCAAGCCTCGATCTTCCTCTGGGCCTCCTGCCGGGCCTTGTACGACTTGGCCCCGAGCTGCTTGATCAGACCGCTGATGTCCGGGACGTCCTTCTTCTCGTCGTCGGCTTTGAGCACCGCGACCATCTCCGCCTCGGTCATTTCGACGTTCTGCATCTTCCAGTACCGCTCAGCCGGGACGATATCCAGCGCCTCATTCGGAACCGACGCCCCACCGAGTGCCAGCACCATCATCATCATGCCGCTCATCATCATGTTCACAACCCGATCCTTTCATTCGCCGACTCTGCTTTCGCAACCCGGCGCGAGCTCAAACCACTCTGACATTGCTCCCCACACCCACCAGTCAACCAAATCCCCCGCCGATACACAAGATAGACGCTTCCGAGCAGCATTTTGTTGCAGAAAAAGCATGGAATTCAACCACCGAGGCCTCAGAGACCACTGAGAATCCTCTGAGAATTGGCTTCGGGTTCCGGAGTACTCACAGAACCGGCGGGGAGAGTAAAGACATCATTTCCTGAAGAAAAAACTACGCCCGGCGGGACTCGAACCCACGACCTACGGTTTAGGAAACCGTCGCTCTGTCCTGCTGAGCTACGGGCGCTTTTGATCGGTGCGGCGGGTTGATTGGCGCGTCTGGGCCGGCTGGTCGGACGCGGCACATCAACCCGGCCGCAATTGTACTGATCGGCGAGTTCTTTGACAAGTATATGAAATGTCTGGAAAGAGACGGTTGATTCCCTTCGCGACGGTCCAGGCGGCCTCTTCTGTCACCGCCGGCTTGCCGTGAACCGGGGTCGACTCGTTCGAGGCCAGCACCTTCCCGTCCGAACTGCGCAGCAGCCGCCGGCCGTCGTCGCCGGTGAGCAGGACCCGATCGTTTCGCAGGGTCACGAAGCCGCCTCACTCCTGCTGGATCTCATCGACGGAGCCGCCCCACCGGAGGAGTCGATAGTTATCCCGGTCAGCGGTGTAGTCGAAC
>JBKHHU010000164.1:0-7867 GCA_046539045.1 Phycisphaerae bacterium | reverse complement strand
ACTATTGCCATTCATTTTGAGTTACAACTGATTCTTTGCCTTCAAGAGCTGAAACATCGCACCCCGACGTGCCCCGATCAACCAGTCAACCAGTCAACCGATCAACCAATCAACCAGTCAACCAGTCAACCAGTCATCCACTCTCCGCCGTTTTGTGCGTTTTCCACGCGTTGACCAGCCAGTGGAGCATGAGCAGCGCCACGCCGACGACCAGCAGGACGTCGGCGATGTTGAAGACCCACTTGTAGCCCCATTCGGAGAAGTCGATGAAATCGCGGACCTGGTACCGGATCGGGTCGAGATTCGGGATTCTGACCACCGCGAACAGGCGGTCGTAGAGGTTGCCCAGCGCACCACCGAGAATGAACGCCAACGCTACGTGCACCAGGTGCCAGGCGGCAGGACTGGTCGCGAAAAAATACGCCACCAGGCCCATCGTGAGGACGGTAGCCACCGCGACGATCGGCCGGGGGACCGGCAGGCCGAACACGATGCCCGGGTTGGTCTGCAGTTTCAGCCGGATGTCCCAGAACAGCTCCCGCTCCAGCCTCATGGCGGACAGGACGTAGTGCGGCTCGGCCAGGTGGTCGTACTGCTCGGGATTTCGCCTTACGTAGCTCTCGGCTGCGGATTTGCGATAGTGGGCCAGCTCGGCCAGGTCAGGCCGGTCGGTCAGGGCGTCGAACGCGGCGTGCTTGGTCCACAGGTCGGCCATCAGGCCGAGGATGGTGATAATCAGGAACACAGCCACCGCTCGGGCGCTGGTCCAGGCGAGCTTTGGCCCGTTGGGCTTACCGGCGGTGCTTTCCGGCTTGTCGTCGGTATCGGCTGCGGGGGCGGGTTGGCCCTTCGGGCGGCTGTTTCTGTTGCGGGCGGTCAACGGCAGCAGGTTCCTTTCGCGCGTGTCGCGTCGGTGCGGGATCGTGTTGGGGGATCGCATTGGGGGTCGGCTAGAAGGCGAATCCGTCGTCGTCTTCGTCTTCGTCCTCGTCCTCTTCGATGACCACGACATCCCCGGCCCGGACGAATCCTCTTTCGACCATCTTCTGGTATTCGATGCTGTACTTCGCCCACGGCCGGGCGCGCAAACGGGCCAGCCCGATGGGTTTACCTGTCCCGAGACACATGCCGTAGGTACCCTCGACAATGCGTTCAAGGGCGGCATCGATGTCCTTGAGCACCTGTCGCTCGCTTTCAAGCAGCCCCAGGGTGAATTCCTGCTCATAGTTGTCGGTGGCGATGTTGGAGGGGTGGTCGGGCGTCATGGACAAATCGCCGCTGAACCGGCCGGTCCGAAGGGCCTCCGACTCCATGCTGGTCATGTCGCCGACCAAATCCCGCCGCTTCTGCAGGAGCATCTCGCGGAACTCGTCGAGTTCCTTCTTGCTGAGGTTCTCCTGCTCCCGCCATCGCTCGATGAGCATGGCGATATCGTCCACGGCACTGGGTGCCGGAGCGAGGTTGATGGCCTGCTGGCGGATGGCTTCCTTGACCGGCTGGAGCGTCGCGGATTTCTTGCGCGACTTGTTGGCGGTCTTTTGAGCGGTCTTTTTGGCCGTCTTTTTGGCCGTCTTTTTGGCGGTGGGTTTCTTCCCAGCCGCCTTGGCGGTTTTCTTCTTCGAAGCCGTTTTGGACTGCTTACCGGCGGACTTGGCCTTGGAAGTCTTTTTAGTCGGTTGTTTCTGCGATTTTTTAGCCGTTTTGCCTGCGGACTTGCGGGTCGTCTTCTTTGCGGATTTCTTCGCGGCTTTTTTGGCGGATTTCTTCGCGGACTTCTTCGCCGTTTTCTTCGCGCTGGATTTCGCGCCGGATTTCTTCCCGGTGGACTTTCGGGTGGTCTTCCTGGCGTCTGAAGACTCGGCCGAGCCGCCCTTGGACCGGGTGGTTTTTTTGGCTTTCCGGCTCTTCTTGCCGGACTTCTTGGATGAACTGGACTTCTTCGCCACGGCTAACATCCCTCTAGTGAACGAGTTACAGAGAGTTTTTCGAGGACCTGAGCCCCCGGATGTATACTGCGACAAGTTGGCGAAGTATAGGTCCGACAAAGGGCTCTGTCAAGCGCCGGCTGACCTTTGCCGTCTGCGGGCAGCAGCGCATCATCGAAAACGTCGTAGCCCGTTCGGCGCCATGGACTTCCAGTCGCGAGCGATCGCTGCGGTTCCCGCCGCCTCCGTCCCAACCCGCTGGGCACCTTGCCCTTCTGCGCCCGCCCCGGTACGATGTCGGCATGACCGAACAGACCCAACAGACCGCCTCGCCGCCCGCGGCCCCGGACATGAGCCCGAGTGGCAACTGTTGCTGAACCCATCATTTCAGATTCTGCGAATTTTCTTCTGACCCGGTTTGCTTCACCGGCCGGCGAATCCTAGCTTCCCATCGGCAGAGGTTTTTATAACGCCCCCACCCATCGTGGTTCTGCACGGCAGGTAAGCCTCGGGAGCTTGTGCCGCAGGGGCCTCATACTCCATCAGGTAATGGAAAATTTGGAATTCCGATGTATACCTGACCTACTATGTAGGGATTCCACGGTCACCCATACGGATCGCAGGAATCGCAAAGAGAGGCTCACAAGAGCGCAAGAGAGAGAAAAAGGGAGGCTGTTCCATGTATACCAAATTGTTCACTATCGCTACCGTTTCACTTCTGGTTCTCAGTACTGCCGCATCCGCATCGGTCATCGTCTACGGCACCAACGCCGACCACTCGCTGGAGGAGGGCGCGAATCTCAGCGACGTCCGGCTGGAGTTCGACCTGTCGGTTTCGGGCGGGAAGGCGACCGCGACGTTCACGAACGTGTCCACCAACTACGAAGCATCGGCGGTTTTCAAAGAGATCGTCCTCGACGTGTACAACAACGACACGGATCAGGCGGTCCTGTGGAACCCCGTGGTGTTGACGGATACGGATGATGTCGACTACAGCTATGCCGAATCCAACGGCCTGCCCGCCTACCACGATCCGTACACCGAGTCCGGACCTGTCGCCGCAACCGGCGGGAGCAACGGCAGGGGCAACGGCCGGGGCAAGGGTAAAGGTAAAGGCAACGGTAACGGCAACAACGGTGGTTCGTCCGCGGGTTACTTCGGCATTCTCGAGCTGCAGGCCGAGCCATCCCCGGAACGGCACGGAATTGCCCCGGGTGAGTTCCTGAAGGTCGAGTTTGAGACCCTCCTGGCCGAGGGGTCGACCGAGATCGATTACCTCAACCAGTTTGTCGGCGGACCGAATGAAAGCCCGATGCACTCGGTCGGGTTCCATGCCATCAGCGCCGACGTGGTGGATGGCGAGAGCCTCACCGGCTCACTCGGCGCGGGCGGCAATCCGGTTCCGGAGCCGACGACCCTGGCGATTCTCGGCGGTGGAGCAGCCATCGTGCTGACACGCAGGAAACGCAAACGCACCGCCTGAAAGGCCTACAATACTCCCGTTTCCCGGTACGCCGCGGCTGGTCTCGAAAGAGCGCCGCGGCGTATCCGCGCGCCGATAATCAGGCCGGGGCGTTTACTCTGCGGTGAGCCACTTGAGGATGGTCTGGTTGTCTTCCTCGCGAGCGTAATCCAGCGGAGTCTTGCCGTTGCGGTCCTTGATGGTCTCGTCGCCCTTGCGGTTGGCGAGCACTTCGACCAGCTTGACGTTCTCTCCGATGACGGCAAGGTGAAGCGGCGTCCTGCCGGTCTTGCTGACGGCGTTGGGATCCGCTCCATTGTTCAGGAGGATGCCGGCCACGTCGGCAGCCCGTTCGGTGTTCCCGTCGGCAGCGTGGTGCAGCGGGGTGAGTCCGGCATCGTCTTTGGTGTTCATCTTGGCCCCGGCATCGATGAGGATCTCCAGCGCGTCCTTCCTGCCGAAATGGGCCGCCGATGCCAGCGGAGTCAGCCCGTTCATGTCCCTGGTGTCTGTCCGGGCCCCCTGCTTGAGCAGGGTGCGGGTCAGGTCCGGATAGCCCTTGCGCGCGGCGAAGTGCAGCGGCGTGAAGCCGAAAACGCACCGCCGGTTCACGTCGGCCCCTGCCTGCAGGAGCAGGATGACAATCTCTTCCGCACCGGAGCGGGCGGCAAGGTGAATCGGGGCCGCCTCGTTTTCGTCCAGCGCGTCGATGTCGGCACCCTGTTCGATCAGCAGCTTGGCCATCTCGGGTTTGTTTTTGTCGGCAGCGAAGTGCAGCGGCGTCTGGCCCTTGTCGTTGGTGGCGTTGATGTCGGCACCGTTGTCGATCTCGGCCCACGCGGCGTTCATGTCGCCGTTGGCGGCGGCCTGGTGGAGTTTGTCACTGCCGGCGCGGGTATTGCAGGCGGTAGCGGCCGCCACGGTAATCAGTAGAAGCAAGCTGAGCAGATGTTTCATCATCCCTTCCTTTCTTGAGCGATAGGCAATGATCATTCGCCGACCTTGGTGACACCTTCCAGAAGTTCGGCGGCTTTTGTGTGTTCCTTCTGCCTGGCGAGTTGTGCGGGAGTCAAGCCGCTCCGGTCCTTCCGTGTTGGGTCGGCATCGGCCTGGAGCAGCAATTCGATGGTCTTCACCCGCCCTTTCAGCGCCGCCCGGTGCAGGGGCGTGTATCCGGCGTCATCCGGGGCGTTGACATTCACGTCTCGTTCGAGCAGCAGCGTAACGATATCGGCAGAGCCGCTTCCCGCCGCGTCGTGGAGAGGGGTCCCGCTGCCCTTGTTCTCCGCCGAGGCATCTGCGCCGAATTTCAGGAGGAACCGGGTGCACTGCCCCTTGCCCCCCGCCGCGGCGATGTGCAGCGGGCTGGTGCCGCTGAGAGTGGCCGCGTTGACGTCGGCTTTGTTCTCAAGCAGCTGCAGGACGACCTCCGGCACGCCACGCGATACGCCGAAGTGGAGCGGGGTGGCCTGGTCCAGATCGCGTGCATTGACATCGGCCCGGTTGTTGAGCAGCACGATAACCGCGGGGAAGTGCCCTCCGCGTGCAGCGTAGTGCAACGGGGTCCGATCCGCCCAGTCGCGCGGGTCCACCTCGGCCCCGTGCTCAAGCAGCGTTTCGATCGACTGCTGCCTGCCCTGCAGGCCAGCGAGGTGCAACGGCGAGGCGCCGTATTCGTCCGAGCCATTGGGATCGGCTCCGGATTCCAGCATCGCCACCATCGCGTGGTAATCACCCGCGGCGATCGCCTCGTGGAGCGAGGAATACTTCTCGACCACGCGGTCGCTTTCACAGCCCGACCCAACGAGAAGACATGCACCCGAAAAGCCCGCAAACAGCACGCTCTGTACGATTCGGTTGTTGAACAAAAAGATACTTCCTGCAACAGGTTATTGATGACGACCCCGCCAACACGGAATCATAGCGGAACCCATGCAACGATTGCTCCATTACACTACTGGAAAGAAAGGAGCCATCGCCAATGTCATTTGCCCGCCGGTTGCGTTTTTTGCTGGTCCTCTGTTGCGTCGCTGCCGCCGCAGAGCGCCTCACCGCCGCCACCGGACAGCGTCTGACACTGGAAGCGACATTGATCAGGAAATCCGAAACGATCACCGCCGAAGACATCGCTCCTTATCGCAAGGCCCTGATCTGCTACGAATATCGCGTGGAGAAAGTTCTTCGCGGCACCTGCGATGCAAAAACCGTTCGCGTATTCCACTGGGCCGTCCGGGCGGGCAAACCGCTGCCGATGCTCTCCGCCCGGAAAGGCAGCCGCGTGCGTCTGAAAGTGGAGCCCTGCTCCGCCCACAAGCATCTGCAGACAGAGAAACGCTCGGACACGCTGGCCGGCGACACCGACACCCCGCTGTTCTACGACATCGGGCAGACAGAGAAGATCCGCAGGCGGCGGGAGAAGCAGATCCGCCGGGCGCTGGGGCGCGGCAAGAGATCGTTCGATTACGGGTGCGGTCTGAGCGAGAAGATCCGCGGGTTTCTCGTCTGTCGGAAGCAGCTGCGACTGGTCGGCGTGGGCGATTCCCGCACCCAGCAGGGGTTCAAGCCGTCGCTGATGTACGAACGGGCCGATACGGATCGCCCGCCGGCGTACAACCTGGCCGTGGAAAGCACGTCGCTGTTCTTCCAGGACCGCCTGATCCGCGAATACCTGCTGACCTGCCCGAAGCTGGAATGGGTCGTCTACGGGGTCTCTCCGCGTGTGCTGAACGAGCAATGGACCAACCGCGGGAAGCTGCACAACCTGCTCCGCAGCCCGGGCTATCGCTACGACCGCAAGCACCGGAAGGAACTGGAGACCCTCGACGGACTCGAGGCCGTGACCGCGGATGAACTGCGGGCCCTGAAGCTCAACGGCAGGTACGTTTCGCCATGCGGCTGGAACAACAACAAACGAAAACAGCGGGAGCGACGGGCTGACAAGAGCGTCGCCCAACATTTCCAGCGGTGTCGGTTTGATCTGTCCGTGCGTCGGCTGATTCTGCTGCGGACACTGGCCCGCGACCTGCACCGTCGCGGCGTGCGGCTGATGATTTTCACCCCGCCGATCCATCCGGGTAGCGCGCTGTCGCCGGCCGTGGACGACGACGGCACCAGCCGGGAGGGAAATCAACTGCTCGTGCGGAACCTGAACCAGCTGGCGCGGGAATTCGCGAACGTGGAGTTTGTGGATATCAACCGCGGCGGGCGGCACGAACTGGGCAGGGAGAGTTTTGCCGACGGCGACCACTGCAACGAAACCGGGGCGGACAAGCTCACCCGGCAGCTCGAACAGGTGCGGGTCCGGGCCGAGCGGAAAAAACTCCCGCAACCGCCGGAAGCGCCCGAGCCGACCGGTAGCGGCTGTCGTCTCGACCCGGCTCGGGACTCACTGGGGCAGACGTTTCAGTGGCAAACGCTCAAGAAGGGCCTGCCGCGGTACACCGACCGGAACTACATATATTCCAGCGTTCCGGAGGCGCTGGCGGACCTGCCGGTGCTTCAGCCGGCCAACGACACCAAGAAACAGATCACCGACGAGTACGCGCTTCGGTTCACGCTGCCCTGCCGCTCGCGGGTGTGGCTGCTCCTGCCGGAAGACACCGACGCCCCCCAATGGCTGAGTTCGTGGTTCGCCGCGGAGGCCGATTTCGGAAAGACCGCATCGTTCGTCTGCAGCCGCGTCTTTGACAAGGGCTCGGTCACGCTGGGACGGCCACAGAAAAACGGGATGTACACCGTCATCGTCCAGCCGCTGGAGTAGCCTCCCGGCGGCGGGTGGTAGCCTATTCCTCCAGCAGACGCAGCATCTGCCTTGCGTAGCGGCGGCCCAGTTCGCGTGCTGCCGGGGCGTCGAAATGCAACCGATCGCCCTTGTGCCCGAGCCCGTCGGCATCGGCACATCGCACGCGGTTCATCTTGCGGCCGAGGGTGCGCAGCTGCCGGTTGACCAGATCGAAGTGCCGGTAGCCGCCATGCTCCTGCAGGAATTCCCCGAGCGTACCGACCACGCACGGCAGGTCGTGATCGCCCAGATCGGCCCGGAGATTGCTGATCATCGCCGCCAGTCGCTCGCCGTAGGTTTCCGCGTCGGTCTGCTCATCGGCATCAGATTCGCCCTGGTGCCAAAGCATCCCTGCCAGGCGCCCGAACCGCCGGGCCTCCTTCGCGCGGGTCAGCGCCTGGTCGTACAGGTCCGCGTGTTTGGTCCATCGGCTCAGCGGGGTTCCTCCCACCGCGCAGGGAACCAGCCCGACATTCGCTTCCGGACGGGCCTCGGCGATAGCCTTGGCGAACGCCAACCCGGGCCCGACGCCGCACATCGACGGCTTGTCGAAATGAACCGGCTCCACGGCGGGGACAAACCGCCCTGCCGCGTCCATCATGAATACACGCGGATGGCTGACGCGGTCGCAATCGTCCACCTCGCCGCGTCCGGACATGTTGGACTGGCCCATCAGAAGGTAGATTTCGAGCGGCTTCG
>JBKHHU010000163.1:0-7872 GCA_046539045.1 Phycisphaerae bacterium | reverse complement strand
GTTCAGGGGTTCAGCATAAGTGGCAACCGTTCTGCTCCGATGACTACTATGGTGAGTTTTCGTCTGGATGTCGCCAGCGGCGCCGAGCAGATGGTCTTGCGGAGCTCGGCCGCGGTCCGTGTGGACGCTACCGGTCAAGTCGGTCTCAGCGACGGAGAATACGTCTTGATGTCCGATTCTGAGGCGGACGCGGATGGAGACAGCGACGAGGACGATGAAGACGGCGACGAAGACGATGAAGACGGCGACGAAGACGATGAAGACGGCGACGGGGACGATGAAGACGGCGACGAGGACGATGAAGACGGCGACGGGGACTGGGGCTCCGACCTTGGCGGGGACTATGGGAGCGACCCGGATGGAAGCGCCCCTGGAAGTGGCAACGGAGGTCCGGGAAACGGCAATGGAAGCGGCAATGGAAACGGGGGCCCAGGTAACGGCAGCGGCAACGGGAATGGCGGTCCCGGAAACGGCAATGGTCAAGGGAACGGTAACGGCAATGGGAACGGGAACAACGGCCGGGACGATGATTCGGAAAATGACGCCGCGGACGATGACCCGTCCACCAACAATGGCAATGGAAGCGGCGGCAGCGACAACGGGAACCACAACGGACAGCAGAACGGCCGCCGCAACGGCCAGTCCGATGGAGAAGATCACGAAGGTGATGACGACGGCGAAGAAGATGATGACGACGAAGACGATGACGACGAGGACGACCGAGAGGGAAAAGGGCGGGGCAGGGGAAAATCCAAGGGTAAAGGCAAAAAGGGCAAGAAGTGAAAGTGAGGACAGGGCGTAAGCCCCGGAGAGACATGAATGCAACCAGAAGACAGAACGGTTTCGCACTGATCATGGTGCTGATGCTTCTGGCGATGGCGACCATCGTCGGAATCAGCTACGCCATGAGCACCTCGGTTCGCTTGGCCGGCATGAAGAACCTTGCCGGTGCGACGCGCGCTCAATACCTGGCAGAGTCCGGAATCCAGCACGGGGTCTGCCTGCTGGAAACCAAGCCGGACCTGGTGTCCAACTGCGCATCGACACCCGTCGGGCCCTTCCACGTGGACCAGACCGGCGACACATACGAGATCTACGTCATCCCCCAGGCCGAGAGCGACCTGTTCACGGTCGTAGGCAAGGGTAACAGCGACGGCATCAGCCAGTATCGATGGGTCACGGTCCGCAAGGCCCCGGGAGAATCGATCGAGTACGAGCACGGCCTGGTGGTCGGTGCCACCAGTTTCGTTCCGTTTAGCGTACGAATCAGCGGCGATGTCCATTCCAACAGCAGTCTGATCAACCTTGGCCACGTCGAAGGTGACGTTAGTGCCGTCGCGAGCGTCTATGATCCGTACCGGCGGATCAACGGCGAGGCAGCAAGCGAGGGCGATCCCGTCGAGATCCCGCAGATGTTTGCGCAGGATTTCCACGACTACGGCGATAAGTCCCAATACACCGCCGTGAGGAAAACCACCGACTACTTCGTCGGTTCGGACCCGCTGACCGAAGGTGGGGCCGTCACTGCGGAGAACCCTGCCGGGGTGGTGGTGCTGGAACCGGCATCGAGTGGCGTGGTGCAGCTGACCGGCGAGGTGGATTTCGAAGGCACGCTGGTGGTTCACGGCGACCTGATGCTCCGCAGCAGCAGTATCAATCTCCGATCCGGAAGCGGTTTCCCGTCCATCGTGTGTACGGGCACGATCTGGGTATATGGCTCCAGCCAGGCCTATATCGACGGGATGGTGTACGTTGAGAATGGAGTCAAACCCTACGGGGATACGTCGTCTTCACGGACGGAGATCCGCGGATGTCTGGTCTCCCGTGGGACCGGCTATGACAGGCACCTGCTGGGATACCACCAGCTGGTTTTCGACAGCAACAAGTCGCAGATCGAGAATGTGGGCTTCACCGGGGTCACGACCGCCTCGGGAGTCGCGATCCTGCGGTACGGCAGCAAGGTCACGAGGTGAGAAGTATGAATGCACAGCATAAAGAAAGCAACGTGGTTCGTGTCGACAACTACACGCGGGTCTGCCTGACCCTCATCGCGGTTCTCCTGACGGTAATGGTTGTCGGATTGTGGGCCGACCACACCCCCGATACCGAACAGGCTCAGGCGGCCCAGCCGTTCGTCAACGCCTCGGCCCAGCGGTTGGCGATGGTCAAGCAGCAGCAGGTCACCAACGAGAAGCTCGACAAGCTGGTCTCCCTCCTGCAGAGCGGAGACCTGGTGGTCAACGTCGAGCAGCAGGAGCCCGCTTCGAAAGGCAGCAGCAATGAAGCACCGAAAGAAGAGAAGCAGTAGACGTTGCGGATTCACCCTGGCTGAGATGATCGTCGTGATGGTCGTGCTGGGCATTGCCGCTGCGGTGGCCATTCCGTACGCGGTGGCGACCAGCGATTCGCAGGCCCGGTCGGCGGCACGCAACCTGGAGACCGACCTGCAGTACGCCCAGAACTACGCGATCACGCACCAGATGCCGGTTTCGGTCACGTTCGACGCTTCGGCAGAGAGCTATTCGCTGTCTAACGCAAGTGGCACCCTGATCCATCCGATGAGTAAATCGGAGTACGTCATTCAATTCGGGCCGGACCAGCAGTTTGACGATGTCGATATCGTCTCTGCCGGATTCGGAGCCGACGGAGGAAAAGTGACGTTCGATGAATTGGGTGCCCCGGAGTCGCCCGGAACGGTTGTGATCCAGGCAGGCCCGCACGTGTATGAAGTGAGTGTCAAAGCCGCGACCGGGAAGATCACGCTGAACAGGCAAGGCTCCTGAGAAAGGACACGCGAACCATGTTGTTGAGTCTCCTGCGAAAACGACCCTGGCCGATCGCGCTGGAGGTCGGTTCCGACAGCATAAAAATGCTGCAGTTCCAACGGGTCGGCGGGCAGCTTCACGTCGCGGCCTCGGCCCGGTGGAAATTCCCGGGCAGCATCCCGCTGGAAGACCGGGATCACAGGCGCGAACTCGCTCCGGAAGCAATCCGTGAAATGCTCAAGAACAACAACTTCAGAGGCAAACGCGTCGTCTCCTGCCTGTCGAGCCTCGATCTGCAGATCAAAAACGTCCGCCTTCCGCAGATGCCGGAAGAAGAACTGATCAAAAGCATCGCCTGGGAAGCCGGCGAACGCTTCAACCAGGAGGTTACCAGCGATACTCTCGGATGGCTCCACGCAGGCCAGATCCGGCAGGGCGGCGAGAAGAAAAACGAGATCATCCTCCTGGCCGCCGACCAGAACGCCCTCGACGGGCACCTGAAGATGATCGATCAGGCGGGGCTGGTCCCCACCGCCATCGACGCCGAACCGATCGCCGTGTTCCGGTCCTTCGAACGGTTCCTGCGCCGGACCGCCGATGAAGAAGTGGTCACCGTCGTCCTCGACATGGGCTTGGCGGCCACCCGCGTGATCGTCGGCAAAGGACGTTCGATTATCTTCATGAAATCCATCCCGATCGGTGGAAAGAAGCTCAACGAAGCCGTCGCCGATCAGCTCAACCTGGGCTACCAGGAAGCCGTCGAGTTGCGTGAACGCATCATGCGGTCCAACGAATGCGGTGAAACCAATTCGGTCGAAAACCCGAATTCGGTCAACTGGACCGTGCACGATGCCGTTCGCGGAGCGGTGGACGAACTGGCCCGGGAGGTCGCCCTTTGCCTGCGATACTGCTCGGTGACGTTTCGCGGACTCCGGCCGCGTAAAGTGTTCCTCACCGGAGGCGAAGCTTACGATCCTGCTGTAATGCAACTACTCAGCGAACAACTGAACATCGACGTCAAGGTCGCCCAACCGCTCCAGGGCATGGACGTGTCGGCGGCCGACCTCGGAAGCGACCGGCGAGGCGTAATGCCCGAATGGGCCACCTGCGCCGGGCTGGCACTGCGACCGATGATGGAAGGAAAAGCGGCCCTGGAGGCGATAGACCATGAACAAAGTAGACTTTCTGCCTGAACACATTAAAGAGGCCCGACGGCAACGAATGCGCATGATGGTCAACGCCAACGTGCTGATCGTCCTGGCGGCTGTTCTTGCTGGAATTGGCTTCCTTCGGGAAGACAGCGTGAAGGAAGCCCAGGCAGGGCTTGAGCACGTGGAGCAGCGGCGCGGGCAGGTTACCCAGCAGCTTGAGTTGCGGAAAGAACTCGAGCGTCAGCAGGGCGACCTGCGGGTCAAGAAGCGCATCGACGACGAACTCGGCAGCCGGGCCAGCGCCCTTGTGATCATGGGCGAACTGGACCGTCTGCTACCGAAGAGCATGGCCCTGAAAGACCTTCGCATCGAGGCGACCGACGTTCGCGTTCCGGTCAAGAAGGCCGGGCTGCAGACCAACGGCCCGGTCGTTGCCGGTGGGTCGGCCCAGGCGTCGACGCGGGTGGTCAAGCGGGTGCGGTTGGTGATTACCGGTTTGGCACCGAACGACGTGGACGTGGCCAACTTCATCGGGCAACTGTCGGCCTGCCCGCTGTTTGAGGATGTCAACATGGGCTACTCCAAAACCATCGAGTTCCGCCAGCGGCAGGCACGCGAATTCCAGGCCAGCTGTTACGTGATCCGGTAAACCGGGAGGCGAGCATGACCAATATCATCAACAAGGAAAACACCATCGCGCTGGGCGTGGCTGTGGCCATGGCCGTCGGCGTCTCGGTGGCGTGGTATTTTCCGCAGGCGTCCCGACGGAATGAACTGCAATCCCGCACGGCGACCGAACGGGCCCGCCTGACTGAGGACGTCCAACGCGCCCGGGTCGTGCCGGAGATCGCCCGGAAGGTCGAAGCGATGAAAAAACGCTACCGGGGATGGGATGTCAAGCTTCCACGGAAGCAGGAACTGGGACCGTTCCTCCGGGATATTTCCAGCCACCTCAGCGACGAGGAACTCAGCAGGGAAGTCGTCATCAAGCCGGGCAACCCCAGCCGCGGCGAACTGTTCAACACGCTTCCGATTCAGATGAAGTTCACCGGCGGGTATCTGTCCCTGGCGTCGTTCCTGCAGAGTATCGAGAAGATGGAGCGTCTGACACGCATCAACAAGCTGACGGTGAAGCAGAATGAGGTGGAAGAGTCGCTCGAAATCGATGTGGAAATGAATATTTACTTCACCGAAAGTTGAAGTGAGGGAAACCAATGGCTGCCGGCACATTTGAGCAGATGAAAAACACGCTGATCGCCGAGATAAGGCGCGATAAGAAGAAGACGGTGATCCTGACGATCCTGTTTGCCGTCGCTGCCGCCCTGGTGGGACGGCTGGTGCTGTTTTCTTCCACACCGCAAAGCGCTTCGGCCTCCCAACCGGGCGCGGAGCAGTATTCGGTCTCCAATCCGCATTCCGTTGCGGCAGGGGCGTCCGACCAGCTATCTGAACTGCGAAGCAGCGAGGCGCTGGACTACCTGAACAACAGCGAGCGATCGGTCCGGCGGGATCTTTTCTCGCCGAACCCGTCATACTTCCCTCCGGTCAAGCAGCAGGAAGCGGTGGTCGTGAAGGAGGAACCCAAGGAGCCGGAAGTCGACCTTGAAGCCCTTCGGCAGGAGGCGATCCGCAAGTCGATCAGGATGGCCGGTCGATCGCTGAGCCTGGAATGCACGATGACCGGGACCAATCCCGCGGCGGTGATCAATGGCAAGACGGTCCGCGTCGGCGAGTGGATCAACAACTTCCAGTTGATGTCCGTCACGGCGAAGAGCTGCATTGTGAAACAGAAAGACGTGGAAATCACGCTGCAGATGAGTGGAGCCTGAAGTTCACAAACCACATGAACTTCTACCGTTACAGCGGGGTTTCGGCCCCGCTTTTCTTTTGCGCTGAGTGAAAGTGCTCAACCTCGCGGATTGCTATTAAAGGGGGCGGTGTCTATGGGCGATTCATTCTCTGGTAGACGGGATTCCGTCGGTGGCTCTCGCGTGGCCTGTGGGGTCGCCTCTTCGGCGAGTCAGTCGGGCCCGACCTGCCGAGACGACCATGACCCTTTTGCGGCTGCTCCGGTGGCGGCCCCGAAGAAGTACTGTGAGGAGTTCGGAAATGACACTTTGGAATCGAATCGCACGCAGCGTACTTGTGCTGTCGGCTGTCACGGGCTTTCTGCTCATCGGTCCGTCGGTCGGCCTGGCCCAGACCGTCGAGGACACGACGGTCACTGAAGAGACGGCTGACGCCCAGCCAACTGCGGAGGCGACCGACGCTTCCGAAGACCCGATCCGCAAGCTCAAGGGGGCCGACACCTTCGAGATCCACATGCAGGACCTTGACATCCGTCGCGCTCTGCAGATGCTCAGTTCGCAGGGGCAGCGGAATATCATCGCCACCAAGGGCGTGACGGGCACAGTCTCGGCCGACCTGTACAGCGTGACTTTCATGGAAGCGCTGGAAGCGGTCCTCACGGCCGGCGGGTACGTGTACGAGGAACGCGGAAACTTCATCTATGTTTACACGCCCGAAGAGTACAAGAACATCCGCCAGGCCCAGCGCAAGACGGAAGTCCGTGCGTTCCACCTGGCGTACGTCACCGCCACCGACGCCCAGACGCTCCTGGCCCCGGCGCTGTCGTCCGACGGGACGATCTCGATCAGTCCCAATGCCGAAACGGGCATCTCCAGCAGCAAGACCAACGCCGGTGGCAACAACTACGCCACCAACGATGTGATCATCGTGCGGGACTACGAAGAGAACATCACCCGCGTGGCCCAACTGGTGCACAAGATTGACGTCAAGCCCGAGCAGGTCATGATCGAGGCGACCCTCCTCCGGGCGACGCTGGATGAAGAAAACGCCATGGGTATCGATTTCAACACGCTGTCCGGTGTGAACTTCAGCGCCCTTGGTGGAGCCACCAGCGGTGGCACGAACCTGAACCTGGACAGCGTCCCGACCGGCAACCTGGACGGTGCCGACGTCACTACCTTCCAGACGGACTTCAACGCCGGTCTGCCGTCAGGCGGCTTCAGCTTCGGGTTCATCAGCAACGACGCGGCCTTCTTCATCCGAGCCCTGGAAGGCGTAACGGACGTCAACGTCCTGGCCAATCCGAAACTGCTGGTGATCAACAAGCAGCGCGGCGAGGTGATGATCGGCAAACGCGACGGTTATCTCACGACCACCGTCACCGAAACGGTGGCCACGCAGACCGTGCAGTTCCTCGAAACCGGTACCCGTCTGATCGTCCGGCCTTTCGTCGGCAGGAACGGCTACATCCGCCTGGAGATCCACCCGGAAGACAGTTCGGGTAACGTTGAGCAGGTCGGCTCCAATGTCCTACCGACAGAGACGACCACGGAAGTGACCTCCAACGTGCTGGTCCGCGACGGCAGGACCATCGTCATCGGCGGTCTGTTCCGCGAAGTGACCAACAACGGTCGGTCGCAGGTTCCGGTGCTGGGCAACATTCCGTACCTCGGAACGGCGTTCCGCCGCACCAGCAGCGCCACCGTGCGTGAAGAGGTCATCATCCTGATCACCCCGCGGATCATCCGCCAGGAAGGCGATGAAGCCGTCAGCCAGAAGCTCAAGGACGACGTCGAGAAGTTCCGCGTCGGCATGCGGAAGGGCGTCCACTGGTGGGGTCGCGGGCGCCTGGCACAGACTCACCTGCGGTGGGCGAAGGAAGAACTCCGCAAGGGACGGGTCGACAAGGCTCTGTGGAATCTGGACATGGCCCTTTCGATGAACCCGCGTCTGCCTGAAGCGATCCGCATGAAGGAACGCCTGACGCAGAAGGCTTACTGGTCCAGCGAAGCCAAGACCTCCTCGGTCAAGTACATCATCGAGAAGATGATGGCCAACGACCTGGGCATCCCGGTCAACCGGATCACTGCCCCGGGCAAACCGGCAGAGGCAGTGGAGATCGACCCGGTCGTCCGCGATCGGCTCGG
>JBKHHU010000162.1:0-7877 GCA_046539045.1 Phycisphaerae bacterium | reverse complement strand
CCACGTGGAAGTTGGCGAAGATGAACCTCGCCATCCGGGGCATCCACGCGGACCTCGGCGGCCACCACGCCGACACCTTCCACAACGACCTGCACCCGGACCTCAAGGCCGACTTCATCATCTTCAATCCGCCGTTCAACGATTCCGACTGGGGCGGCGACCGCCTGCGCGAGGACAAACGCTGGCAGTTCGGCACCCCGCCGACCGGCAACGCCAACTACGCGTGGATCAGCCACATCATCCACCACCTCGCCCCGACCGGCGTGGCCGGGTTCGTCATGGCCAACGGCTCGATGTCGTCTAACCAGTCCGGCGAGGGCGACATCCGCCGCGCGATCATCGAGGCCGACCTTGTGGACTGTATGGTCGCACTGCCCGGCCAGTTGTTCTACACCACCGGCATCCCCGTCTGCCTCTGGTTCCTTGCCCGCTCCAAGAGCAACGGCAAGTTCCGCGACCGCCGCAACGAGACGCTCTTCATCGACGCCCGCAAGCTGGGCACACTCATCGACCGCACCCACCGGGAACTCTCCGACGAGGAGATCGCCCGCATTGCACAGACGTACCACGCGTGGCGAGGCGAAGCCGACGCCGGAGAATACGAGGACATCCCCGGCTTCTGCGCCTCAGCCACCACCGAGCAGATCGAATCCCACGGCCACGTGCTCACGCCGGGCCGCTACGTCGGGGCTGAGGAAGCCGAAGACGACGGCGAACCCTTCGACGAGAAGATGACCCGCCTGACGGCCAAGCTCCACGAGCAGTTCGCCGAATCCGCCAAGCTCGAAGCCGCCATCACCGAGAACCTGAAGGGGCTGGGATATGGTGAGTAGATCCGAGTCCCGGCGCGGTGTGCGCAAAAGAATACCCCGGTCCCTGGCACCGCCGCGTGGGCGGGAGAAGGGGCTCCGGGGTTTGCATCACTATTATTCGGCCTCTGTCGGCGTTTCACAACATGGATTCTGACTTTTTCCAGAGATTTCTCAAAGCCGTCTCGAACGACCGCATCGACGCCTACCGCAAGGACGGCGCCGACGAGGCCACCACGGCCGCGCGCTACCTCTGGAACATCGCTTTGTGCGAGTCGCTGTACTCCCCGCTCCAGATGTGCGAAATCGGGCTGCGAAACGCCGTCCACCACGCCTTGACCGCCCAATTCGGCACCGACCAATGGTACGACCGGCCCAATACCCGCCTGGATAAATGGGCTCACAACCAGGTGCAGGAAGCCAAAAGCAGAATCGCAAAACGCGGCAAACCCCTGCAACCGGGCCGGGTCGTGGCCGAGCTGCACTTCGGCTTCTGGACCACCTTCTTCAACCGGTACCACGACCAGACCGGGCTGGCCGCCGCAGTCGCCGGCCGTGCCTTCCCCGGCTTGCCTCGCAGGCAGCGGAAGGTCGGCTCGCTGGAGAAACGCTTCCGTCGTATCCGCAACCTGCGAAACCGGGTATTCCACCACGAACGGATTTCCCATTTCAAAGACCTGCCGGAGCAACACGGCCTGATCGTCCAGGCCATCGGCTGGATGAGCCCGGAACTGGAAGACATGGTCCTCAAACTCGACCGCTTCGCCGAAACCCACGGCAACGGCATCGATCCGTTGCTCGACACCGTCCGCCAACATTGGTCGAAGGAGGGGACATGAACAACGAAACGAAGGAACTCGGAGCCGCCATCACCAAGAACCTGAAGGGGCTGGGCTATGGTCGCTGAAGCAACGTCATCGGTCTGGACCAATCTTGCGGCGTGGGCCGGTGTTGCTGTTGGCCTTGGCGCGCTCATGGTGTCGATTATTGCGTTACTGAAGGGGGATGCGGCAAAAGATGCGACCTGCAAACTCCAAAAGGAAGCCAATGAGACCCAAAACCGTGTCGCAGCAATCGAGGAGGCGCGTGAAGCCAATCGGCTGGGAGAGTCAATGAGCGCTGTCCTTCGCGCTCGCATCGACCGTGGGACGCGGACACTTGGGAGTGGTCAGACCAGACCAACCTTCAATCTGGTCGTCGCCAATGAGGGACAAGGGGAAGCCCGTGGTGTCGAGGTCACAATGGATGGCAAGCCGTTGCTGGAACATCCGGCCATCCCCAAGGGCGAGGAGGAGGTAAGCCTTATTGGTGCCGGTGGCGAAACGTCATGGTGCCTTGCCTTGTCCTTCGGCTGTGCGCCGCCCTTCGAGATCGAGATTTGCTGGGATGATGACGACGCGGAAGGCAAGACCTACAAACACACACTGAAGTGAGACGGAAGACAAGTGCCTGACGACTGGAAAGACATACTGCTGGAAGATGTGGCCGACGACGTAACCGTTGGCCATGTCGGACCGATGACACAGGAGTACATCGCGTCCGGTGTGCCCTTCCTGCGTTCGCAGAACGTGTTGCGCTATCGGCTCGACTTCTCTGATACGAAGTTCATCTCATCTGACTTCCACGATCGGCTGAAGAAGTCGTCATTGAGTGCGGGAGACGTAGTTATCGTCCGAACCGGCAAGCCCGGAACCTGTGCTGTAGTTCCCGGGCAATTCCCTGCGGTCAACTGCTCTGACCTCGTCATCGTTCGCCCCGGCGAACGTCTCGATTCACGCTTCCTGATGTACTACGTCAACACCATCGCCAGTCACCACGTGAACTCACATCTCGTCGGCGCAGTGCAGCAACACTTCAATGTGGGGGCAGCCCGTAAGATGCGGTTGCATCTTCCCCCTCTCCCCGAGCAGAAGGCGATTGCGGGGGTGTTGGGGGCGTTGGATGACAAGATCGAGTTGAACCGGCGGATGAACGAGACGCTGGAAGGGATCGCGCGGGCTGTGTTTCGGAGTTGGTTCATCGACTTCGACCCCGTCCTCCGCAACGCCCGCGCCGCCGGCAGTCCCATCCCCCCCGAACTACTTGCCGTGAGCAACGTCGAACGGGCCGACCGCGCCGCCACCCTGCCCGACGACGCCCCGGCCACCGACTACGACCACCTCTTCCCCGCCACCTTCCAAGACTCCCCCCTCGGCCCCATCCCGGATGGGTGGGAAGTCAAGAAGCTCTACGAGGTCTGTGAGTTCGCCTACGGCAAAGCCCTCAAGGCAGACAATCGCGTGCCCGGTCCCGTGCCGGTATACGGGTCAAATGGTCCGGTGGGTTGGCACAACGAACGACTCGTCGAAGGTCCGGGCATCGTGGTGGGGCGCAAGGGCAATCCCGGCACCGTTACGTGGTCGCAGGAAGACTTCTTCCCGATCGACACGACGTTCTTCGTTGTCCCGAAGGACGGTGCGCCAGCGTTGCACTACATGCGGCACGCTCTCGGTGCCCTGAACCTGCCCGCACTGTCTGCCGACTCGGCGGTTCCCGGCCTGAACAGGAACATGGCCTACATGTCGGACCTTCTGGTCCCCGACGAACAGGTGATCGCAGCCTTCACCGAGCAGGCGGAAGCCCTGATGGTGAAGCGCCAACACAACACGAGGCAGACCGATACTCTCGCCGCCCTGCGGGACACGCTCCTGCCGAAGCTCCTGTCCGGCGAGGTCCGCGTACCCGAGGCGATGGCAGCGGAAGAAGAAAGGGGTGAATAGGCATGGACTTCCGACACCTGCGAAAGCTTGAGGAGGGGTTCACAGTGAGTCTCCCGACCGACGAAGGCGGATTCACGGGCAGGCAGTGTCCCGATGAGAACTGCCGGGGGTACTTCAAGATCGAGTTCGGCACCGGCCTCGATGGCGAGGACCTTCCCTGCTACTGCCCGTATTGCGGCCATGTCGAAGATCAGAGCGAGTTCATGACGGACGCGCAGGAGCGATACGTCATGTCCATCGCCGAGCGTGAGGTCATGGGGGCCGTTCACGATACGTTGAAGTCGATGGAGTTTGACATCAAGCCGAAGGGGGCGTTCGGGATCGGTATGTCGATGAAGGTCGAGAAGCCGCGCCCGACGTCGATCCGACACTACGACGAGCGCGAATTGGAGAGCGAAGTGGTCTGCGGCAACTGCACGCTCCGGTATGCCGTATACGGTTCGTACGCGTACTGCCCCGACTGCGGCAAGCATAACTCGGCCCAGATTCTGGACGTAAACCTTGGCGTCGTGGAGAGAATACTGGCGCTCGCAGAGGCCCATCCAGAGTTGGCGACCCAGTTGACCGGGGATGCGTTGGAGAACGTGGTCTCAGCGCTGGACGGATTCGGGCGAGAGACCTGCAAGGTTCGGGCAGCCAGAGCGGCCAACCCGGCCAAGGCGCAAAACGTGTCCTTCCAGAACCTTGACCGGGCGCGGAAGCGAATCAGCGATCTTTTCGGGGTTGACCTTGCCGCAGCCCTTCAGCCCGACGAATGGACCACGTCTTGCCGGGGGTTCCAGAAGCGGCACGTCATCGCTCACAAGTCGGGCATCGTGGATCAGGAGTATCTGGATAAGACCGGCAACACGAGCGCGGTAGTTGGGCGGAAACTGGCTGTGTCCGCTGACGAGGTCCGGGAACTGATCGGATTCGCCCGTAGGCTGGGACAGCACCTTGTGTCGTCGTTGCCAGAAACCGACCAAGGGGAGAAGTGAATGGCGAATGGATTCGCGAAGGCTGGTCGGTGGCTGGATGACCACTGGGTGAACTTCGTTCTTGGCACATGCTCCGCTCTGTTTGCTGCCTCTGCCGTGCTGATAAGCGATGAAGCTGTAAGATGCATGGGGCTTGGGGAGGATGCAGGAGCGGCCGTTCAGGGCGTTGCATTCTGGGTGTTGGTTGCCGCTGCTCTTATCAACGTCATCGTGTTCATCTTCCACCTCCGCCGCCAGAAGCGTATGTCCGTGCTCGAAGACGAATTGAAATCAGCGCAGGAAGAGGCCAATCTGCTCATCGAGAATGTCAGGAACGTGATCGAGGGTTACTTGGTCACTCTGGCAGACAAGCGGCTTGATTTTGGGAAGTCGAGCGACAAGGGCGAACGGGTCACCCTGTACGTCCACGACCCAAAGGGCATGTTCGTTCCCGTTGGTCGCTTCTCCTTCGACCCCCGGTACCGAGAGATCAATCGACCAACGTATCCTGACGACCGTGGCTGCATTGCCGAAGCATGGACCAAGGGGCGGTTCTTCGACAATGAGTTTCCTGACCCGGACGAGGACATCGACGCCTATTTGGAGTATCACAGGAACTACGGCATCGGCCGCGAAGAGGCGGAGGCACTTGTGATGCGATCCCGCACTTTCTTTGGCTATCGTGTCCTTGATACAAGGAATCGAGACCCTCTTGCCGTCGTGATCGTTGAATCGACCTCGACAGATCGCCTCAAGAAGAGCACACTGGAGAGAGTCTTCGGTGACCGAGAGAGAGGTTTCCTCTCCGAGATGATTGAAACGCTGCGGCCGCATCTGTCGGTGCCAAGTGTCGCAGAGGAAGCGGGGCTATGATGGCCGAACTACAAGACATTGTCGCCTACATACTGCGTGAGTATCCGCACCCGGACGAACTGTCGAATGCTCGTGTTACCAAGATGGTTTATCTTGCCGACTGGTTGCAGGCGATCACGAATGGACGGCAAATGTCGAACATCAACTGGTTCTTCGACAACTTCGGTCCCTTTGTCTGGGACGTGAAAGAGGCCGTCGAGGGCAACCCCTTCTTATTCGACGCAAACGATACCCGGAACATGTACGGGAACCAGAAGACGGTGTTCTCGCTGAAGGATGGCAATTACTCCCCTCACCTTGCTCCGGATGAGAAGGCTGTGCTCGACAGGATCATTGAGATCACCAAGGGACTGTACTGGAAAGACTTCATTCGGCTTGTCTATTCGACGCACCCGATCATGTCGTCTGCCCGGTACTCGACTCTCGACCTCGTTGCGAAAGCAAGGGAGTACAAACAGCAGAAATCGCAGGAGCAGCAATGAGCCCTTTCCTCGACGAAGCCCAACTTGAGATCGCGTGCGTGGACCTGCTGAAGGGTCTGGGCTACGCGTACGCGCACGGGCCGGAGATCGCCCACGACGGCGAGAGGCCGGAGCGGAGCGGGTACGGCGAGGTGATCCTCAAGGGGCGGCTGCGGGATGCGCTGGGGCGGATCAACCCGGACATCCCGGCGGCGGCGCTGGATGAGGCCGTGCGGAAGGTCGAGCGGACGGAGACGCCCTCGCTGGTCGAGAACAACCGGTCGCTGCACCGGATGCTGACCGACGGCGTGGACGTTTCGTATCAAGGCGAGGACCGTGAGGTTCATGGCAAGGTCTGGCTGATCGACTTTGACACCGCGAGCAACAACGACCTGCTGGCGGTGAACCAGTTCACGGTGATCGAGGACCGCCGCAACCGCCGGGCCGACGTGGTGGTGTTCGTCAACGGCCTGCCGCTGGGGCTGATCGAACTGAAGAACCCCGCCGCCGAGCAGGCCACGCTGCGGTCGGCGTACAACCAGTTGCAGACGTACAAGTTGGACATTCCGGCCCTCCTGCGCTTCAACGAGGCCCTGGTGATCTCGGATGGGCTGGATGCGCGGGTCGGCACGCTGACGGCGGGCTGGGACCGCTTCATGCCGTGGCGTACCGTCGATGGTTCCGAGCCGGTGGCGGGCGCGATGGGTGAGCTTGAGGTGCTGATCCGGGGCATGTTCGAGCCGGAGCGACTGCTCGACCTGATCCGGTACTTCAACGTCTTCGAGA
Source organism: Phycisphaerae bacterium (assembly GCA_046539045.1). Classification (GTDB taxonomy): domain Bacteria; phylum Planctomycetota; class Phycisphaerae; order SM23-33; family SM23-33; genus JBKHHU01. Next base: position 1,233 of record JBKHHU010000162.1, on the reverse strand, counting down.
CCGACGGCAAGACGACGATCAAGAAGCTGGCGGCGTACCATCAGTACCACGCGGTGAACAAGGCGGTGGACTGCACGGTGCAGGCGGCCAGCCCCGAGGGCGACCGGCGAATCGGCGTGGTGTGGCACACGCAGGGCTCGGGCAAGAGCCTGTCGATGGCCTTCTACGCGGGGAAGATCATCCAGCACCCGGCGATGGAGAACCCGACGCTGGTGATTCTGACCGACCGGAACGACCTCGACGAGCAGTTGTTCGGCACGTTCTGCGGCTGTGAGGCGCTGCTGCGGCAGACGCCCGAGCAGGCGGACAGCCGCGCGGATCTGCGCAAGAAGCTCCAGCGCGGCAGCGGCGGCGTGGTGTTCACGACGATTCAGAAGTTCATGCCGGAGACGAAGGGCGACACGTACCCGGAGCTTTCCGACCGGCGGAATATTGTCGTAATCGCGGATGAGGCCCATCGGTCGCAGTACGACTTCATCGACGGGTATGCCCGCCACATGCGGGATGCGCTGCCGCACGCGTCGTTCATCGGCTTTACGGGCACACCCATCGAGGCCGACGACCGATCCACCCCGGCGGTGTTCGGGCATTACGTGGACGTGTACGACATCGAGCGGGCGGTGCGGGATGGCGCGACGGTGCCGATCTTCTACGAATCGCGGCTGGCGAAGATCGTGCTGGATGAGGAGGCCAAGCCGGACCTCGACCCGGACTTCGAGGAAGTGACCGAGGGCGAGGAGGACGAGATCAAGCAGAAGCTGGCCAGCAAGTGGGCGCGGCTGGAGGCGATGGTCGGCACGGACAAGCGGCTGTCGCTGGTGGCCGAGGACCTGATGAAGCACTTCGAGGACCGTCTGGCGGCGATGGACGGCAAGGCGATGGTGGTGGCCATGAGCCGTCGCATCTGCGTGGACCTGTACGCGGCCATCGTGAAGCTCCGGCCCGAGTGGCACGACGAGGATGACGCGAAGGGGGCGATCAAGGTCGTGATGACCGGCAGCGCCAGCGACCCGCTGGGCTGGCAGCAGCACATCCGGCCCAAGAGCGCCCGTGAGGCGCTGGCCAAGCGGTTCAAGGACCCCGACGACCCGCTGAAGTTGGTGATCGTGCGGGACATGTGGCTGACGGGCTTCGACTGCCCGAGCATGCACACGATGTACCTCGACAAACCGATGGCGGGGCACAACCTCATGCAGGCGATTGCCCGCGTGAACCGGGTGTTCAAGGACAAGC
>JBKHHU010000161.1:0-7915 GCA_046539045.1 Phycisphaerae bacterium | reverse complement strand
AGCAATGCCGATCATCACCATCGACGGGAGGATGAACATGAACTGGTCCGGCACCGGATAGCGGACCACGAAAAGCACCTCGATGATCGTCAGGGCGTACACCGCCCCGGCCAGCAGGCCCCCGTGTCGTTTACGTAATGTCCACCAGCCGATCAGCGCCAGCGGCAGCAGCAGGCTGACGAAGTTCAACGCCATCAGTACCAGGTTGGCCTTTGTGAAACGGGAAACCAGCGAGAAACTGGCGACCTGCTTTCCATAGCCGCCGACCAGTGCCGACCGCAACCCCTCGACTACCGATCCCAGCGTGGCGATTTCGTAGATCGTCAGCCCAATGTACAGCCCCGCACCGACCAGCCAAGCCAGCCCGCCCAAGGCCAGTTCGCCGAGAGAAATCTGTTTGCGAATGAACAGAACCACCGCGACGGCCGCATAAACGGGCAGCGGCAGCAGGGCGAAGTTATGAACCGCCAGACCCAGGCCGTTGATGAACATCATCGCCAGCAGTGGCGGGAGCGTCCGCCGCTCGATGAGAACGACCAGGAAAAACAGCTCTGCCGTAAACGCCGCCAGGTACAGCGTATAAACCTCGGTGATCGCGGAGAGCCACCAGATGGTGTGTGTTACCGCCAGCATCGCGGCTACCGACAGCCCGACAAAGTGCCGGTGGGTGAGTCTACCGACCAGAGAGGCGATATTGGCCAGCGCCACCGCCATCGCCAAGCCGCTGAGCATGTTCAGCAGTGTCGGACAGCCAACGCCCGGAATGAGACGGCAGAACCCCGCACCGACGAGGATATACAGCGGGTGAGCCAGCGCCAGGCCCATGTCGCCGAGGATGTCCAGCCGCATCACGCGCTCCTGGCGAATGGCACTGTCCTGCCAGGCCACGCCGTGCTGAGCCGTGAGCAGATACAGCACCGATGCGGAAAGGAAGACGGTCAACCACAAGGCTTTGGTGGAGTGACGGCGGCTTTTCTGACGATATTTCTTCCGAGACGCTGCCTTCATGCTGTTAGATGATATCGACAAGGACAGCGATGGACAGCAGAAAAATCGCCCGCCGCGGCGATGGAGAGACTATGTCCGCAAAGGACTTGGCTAAATTGATCCGCCCGGACCATTGGGTGAAAAACGTGATCGTTCTGTTTCCGGTGGTCACCGCGATGAAGCACGATGAACCTGCCGCCTGGGCGCTTGCGCTGCTGACGGCGGGTGCCTTCTGTTTCGCCTCGTCCGGGATCTACGTCCTCAACGACATCTTCGACCGGCGTGCCGATCTGGCTCACCCGTCCAAGAAGGACCGCCCGATCGCTTCGGGGCGGGTGGCGGTCCGCGTCGGATGGCTGCTGATAATCGGCTGTCTGCTGCTGGCTGGAGCGGTGGCGTTGGCGACGGATTTCCTGATTGCCCCTGCGCTGGGTGTCGGGCAGTGGGTTCGGCCGGTCGCTTTCGCGGGTATTCTGGTGTACGTTGCGCTGCAGGTGGTTTACACGCTCCGGCTGAAGTGGTTGATGCTTCTGGATGTAATCTGCATTGCGCTGGGATTCGTCATCCGGGCCGCTGCCGGGGCGGTTGTCATACGCGTAGCCGTCAGTCCGTGGCTTTTTGTGCTGACGTTTACCCTCTGCATGTTCATGGGCTTCTGCAAGCGGCGGAATGAGAATGTCTCACTGGCCGATCCCACCACGGCCCAGAGGCATCGGGCGACGCTGGCTGCCTACACGCCGGAACTGCTGGGCCACCTCATCAGCGTCAGCGCCGGCATCGCCATCGTCAGCTACCTGCTGTACACCGTCAGTCCACGGACGATCGACGCGTTCGGCACGCATTGGCTGGTGTACACTCTGCCGCTGGTGGTCTACGCGATCTTCCGCTTCGCCATGCTCTCCATGCGGGGCAACTACAAGGATCCGACCGACCTGATCTTCCGCGACCGCCCGTTCCAACTTGCGGTGCTCCTTTGGGCGCTGCTGGCGGTGCTGGTCATCATCGAGGGCAGGGACGCGGCGATTTGGTTCAGGGGCAATCTGTAGTCAGACTTTCATTGCTTTGCCGGCGTGAATCAGTAGCATAGCGGGCATGACTGGTACACTGACGGACCGGGAGAGCGTCGTGGAAGACAGGCAGGGCACCCAGCAGAAGGTGGCGACCCTTTCGGTCGTCATCCCGGTGTACAACGAAAAAGGCACCTGGCGGGAATTGCTGAACCGCGTGCTGGAGGTCCCCCTGGAGGACCTGCAGCGCGAAATCATCCTCGTGGACGACGGCAGTTCCGACGGCACTCGCGATGAGTTGCGGCAGTTTGAGAAAGAGTTGAACGAGGGCAGGTTCAGCCACGCCGGCAGCCGATTTCAGATCATCTTTCAGCAACGGAATGCCGGTAAAGGGGCTGCTCTGCGCACCGGATTCCAGGCCGCCACGGGCGACATGGTGATCATCCAGGACGCCGATCTGGAGTACGACCCGGGCGATTACCCCATCGTCATCCGACCCATTCTAGAGGGAGAAGCCGACGTGGTCTACGGCAGCCGCTTTGCCGAAAAGGGCCGCAAGGGCTACTGGAAGAACTACCTGGCCAATAGATTTCTGACGATGCTCTCCAACCTGACCACCGGCCAGAAGCTCACCGACATGGAGACCTGCTACAAGGTGTTCCGCCGTGAGATTATCCAGTCGATCCCGCTGGAGCAGAACCGGTTCGGCTTCGAGCCGGAAGTGACCGCCAAGCTCTCCAAACGCGGCATCCGGATCCACGAACGCCCGATCCGCTACTACAGCCGGACCCACGATGAGGGCAAGAAGATCGGCTGGAAGGACGGGGTCAAGGCGATCTGGTGCATCTTCAAGTACGGGCTGCGACGGAAGAAGAAGTGATCTGGTTGACTGGTTGATCGGGTGCAACTGATGTCCAAAGGACGCCAGTGCCGACAGACCCACGCTACTTCGCCGTCGCCCGACTGCGTTCCAGCAGTTGAAGCCGCAGGTAATTCATCGCGGCCATGGCGGTGCGGTGACGGACCACTTCACGATCACCCGGGAAAACATGCCGGTGCGTTTTCAGGAAGCCATCCGGCCCTGCCAGACCGATCCAGACCAGGCCGACCGGCTTTTCTTCGGTACCGCCGCCCGGTCCGGCGATCCCGGTAATCCCAACCGCCCAGTCGCTTTGGAGTCGATCTCGAGAGCCTTGTGCCATTTCCGCGGCCACCGGTTCGCTCACTGCTCCCTTGTCGACCAGTGTCTGCCGGGCGACACCCAACTGCGATTCTTTCAATTCGTTGCGGTAGGCGATGATTCCCCCGCGGAAGTAGCTGCTGGAGCCGGGCACATCCGTCATCATCTCTCCGACCAGCCCGCCGGTGCAGCTTTCCGCGGTGGCGAAAGTTTCTCCGGCGTCGGTCAGCAACTCGCCGACGCACCGCGCCATGCTCCACTCGCCGTCGCCCACCAGATAGTCGCCCAGACGCCCGGCCAGTTCGTTGCGGGCTTCCTCTGCCTGCTCATCTGCCTGCTGCTGGGTTTCCCCGCGGCTGATGAGGCGGATGGAAACGATTCCTGCCGCCGCGGTGGTGCCGACCGTCACCGGTCCAGTCCGGCGCATGATGTCGGCGATTTTCTCGCCGATGTCCGATTCTCCCAGCCCGTAGGTATGCAGCAGAGAGAAGGTGATGACAGAATCCGTCCGCGGCAGGCGCGGTAGAACCTGTTCACGGAACATCTTTCGCATCTCGCTGGGCACGCCGGGCGTGACGAAAACCCGCGCCCCATCGATTTGCGCATACAGACCCGGGGCGGTCCCGATCGGGTTTTCCAGGGCGTCGGCCCCCGTGGGGACCATCGCCTGCACGCGGTTGGAGTCGACCATCTTCCTGCCGCGGCGAGCGAAGAATTCCTGCAGTTGCCTCCAACTGGGATGGTGCAGTTCGAGTTTTGTGCCCAGTGCGTCGGCCAGCGCCTGACGCGTCAGGTCATCCTCGGTCGGGCCGAGCCCGCCACTGGCGATGACAACGTCGCTGGTCTTGGCCAGCTGCCGCAGGGCGTCGCTGATGAGCTTCCGCTCGTCGGCCACGGTGCGATGCTCGATCACCTCCACGCCGATCGACGCCAGTTCCTGGGCCAGGAAACGGGAGTTGGTGTCCAGGCTCTGCCCCGTGGTCAGCTCGTTGCCTATGGAAACGATGCTCGCTCTCATGCCAGATCCATGTTATCTGCGAGACAAAGCTTGCAGTGCGGGCACCGCGGGTTGCTGCGGTCAATCTCCGAGGCGGAGAAGTGCTGTCCGCAGTGAGGGCAGACGCGCAGTTCGCCGTCGCTCCCGGCGGGGGGCATGGTCTTCGGCGCGAATTCAGCGAACTTCTTCGCCTGCGATTCGCGGAATTCCTTCAGCTGGCGGACGTGGTCCTTGTGGAACACGTACGTCGCCGGCAGGGCGGTGAAAAACAGGGAGATGAAGAACCACAGCACGGGGCTCCGGCCGTGACGCTTCGCTGCCAGGGCCATGCGGAACGTGGCGATCACGTAAAGCACCGCCGCCACCACCAGAAACGCCCAATAAAATTCGTTGATCTCTGTCATGTCCGTATCATACCTGAACACATCGCCCGGACGCAATATCGCCGACGGCTCGGGTGGTCAGATGTCTCTTCGGCCGCCCGCCAGACCGGCAGCCGAACGCCGCGAATGTCCCCACCGGCAAAGCGTCTATCTATCGAAGAATGCGTCCGATATAATACGCGCATGATCCCATCGAAAGCCTGTGACATCATGCGAGGAGTGGCCGCGATCGGCAGCGTCCTGTCCCTGCTGGTCTGGATCGGTTGCGCCGACCCGAACTACGGTTCTTCCGCTGCCGGCGGGGCTGCCGCGCGCATCGGACCCAAAGGCAACTGGGCGGCGTCGGGCACGGTTCCGGCAGCTCAACTTGCCGTCGACGGCGACAAGCAGACGGTGGCCAAAGCCGGTACCAACAGAACCGACGCCATGCTGCAGATCGACCTGGGAGAGATCTCCCTGTTCAACATGGTCGTGATCGACCACGGTGAAGAGGAAATGGGCTTCGGTCGGCAGGTCGCGGTGGAAACCAGCCTCGACGGGCGGTCATGGGAGCGGGTGTTGACGGCACCCGGGAAGCGGAAGGTAACCGTCCTGAACATGATCAGACCGCAACTGGCACGCTACGTCCGGTTGACGGTCCTGGAGCCGGGCGAAAGGCCTTGGGCGGTGGCCGAGGTCCATCTCCAGTAGCCTCTGGATTCGAAATTTCACGGAAGGATTGAACAATGTCTCAAGTGCCCCCTCCCAATAAATCCGACGACACGCCGCATGGGATGCCGGCCGGGCCCGATCCGGAAAAGGGCAGGCCGACGGGCGAAAAATCGGCCGATTCGTTCTATCTGATCGCCGTCGGGCTGCTTTTGCTGATGATCATCGGCAGCCTGACCTATCTCTGGCTGAACGAGCGGAAGCGCCGCCGGCGGGCGGAGCAGGCCGTCGGTATCATGCAGAAACAGACGCTCGGGCAGATGATGGGCCCGGGTGCGATGCGGGGGTTGGATAGCGATGGGGTCGAACCGATACGTCGGGACGATCTGCCTTCGGTGATGATGAACATTGACGGCGAGCTTCGCCGGGTCGTGCTCGTGGGCGCACAAGCAGGAAGTCGGGTCGGCTTCCAACCGGGGGACGTCGTCATTGTCTCATCCGAGCAGCCGGATACGCAGCCGGAGACGATGCCCGGTGCCGAGGCGGAGGATTGAGCGGAAGAGCCTGCCGCCGATTGCGCCGGCCTCCGCCCGCGATCCCGTGAGCGGAGGCCTTCGCAGTCTTTGAATCCGGCCGTGATTCAGCGTCTTCGGCGCTTGAGCAGCAGCGCACCGGCGGTCACCATCACCAGTAGGGCTCCGGGTTCGGGGGCATGGACCATCTGTGGGTCCCAGTGGGCGGTGTAGCTCTCTGCGAAAATCGACAAGTCGTCGTCATCGACGTCGCCGTCTCCGTCGCAGTCGCCTCCGTTCCAGCCGGCTGGGCCGGTTTCGTAGTTGCTGCACATCATGCTGAAGTCCAGCAGGTTCACTTCGCCGTCCAGGTTGTTGTCACCGCTGAGGAGCCGTTTGACTTCCCCGCCGTTTCGGTAATACACCGGCAGCCCGTTCGTGTCGATCGTGGAGTTGCCCAGCAGGAGTTCGTCGACGTACAGCGCGTCCGGTCCGTCGTCGGACGGGTTGTTGTCGGCCTGATCGTACAGTTTCAGGCAGAACTCGCCCGTCGTCTGCAGGTCCAGTTTTCCCAAGGCGAAATTCTGCTCGAATCCCTGCTCGGTCGGGCCCATGTCACGGCTGGCAACCTCCATGGAATGTGAGCCGAAACCCGGCGAGGAGGGCTTCATTTCAAAGGTCGCCTCTTCCAGGCTCACGCGTGACGCATCGACCGTGTGGATGACGATGCTCGACCCGTTTGTCATCTCGAATACCGAGCCCGGGCCGGCTTGGATTCCGCCGGCAGCGCCGATGTGCAGTCTCTGGAGTGTCGTACGCCCGTTGTCCCAGATGAAATCACCCTTGCCGCCGGCGCCGACGGTGAGGTCATTTGAGCCGCTCCACGTTCCGCCGGTGACGGTGAGGCTGCCTTCCGAGCCGGCGTTCTGGCCGATCGCTATCGACCCGACCTGCAGGTTCCCGCCGGTCTGAGTGACATTGGCGGTCCCGTAGGATCCGATCACCATGGAGCCTGTCGTAACGCCGGCATCGCCGGAAATATTCATGCTCATGTCTGCGTGCCGAAGCTCAGAGAGCCGCAGATCGCTGATGGAACTCGAACCGCCGCTGAATGAAATTGTGCCGGGGCCGCTGGTCCGGAACAACTCCACGTTCATGGTCCCACCGGTTTGCTCGACATGTGCTTCGGCACCCCAGCAACCCAGCGTCATCATGTCCGCGCTGTAAACGCCGGTTCCGCCGAGATGGTATGCGTACGGGCCGGAATCGGTACTCACTAAGAAGTGTCCCGCCGTCAGAGACCCGCCGGAGTGGTCGATACGCCCGGGTGACCAACCGTAACATTCGATCCCGGAATATTCATGCGTCCCACTGGAGATGTCAGCGTCTCCACCACCTATGGTTGCCGTCTCCGGGCCGCCGGGAGTTACCTTCCAGTTGACCGGATCCGACCAGTCCAGGTTGCCCGGGTCGGGAGGATCCCAGAAGTGGGTGTCTGCCGCTACCGGGACAGAAAAGACGCATAGAAGAAAAGCCGCCGCAGTCAGTAGATAGGTCATACTGCGCATGTGAATCCCCTTTCAGCAAAAGCCAGTAACGTACGTGTCGAATCGCGTTGTGCAGCACCTGCGCCTGGATTCGAGAGGGCGATCGGGGTGCCTCCGAGAGGATGGATCCCGGTCCCCTGACAACTGCCAGGCACCGCGTGGGGGGGGCAGGTGCCTCGTGTGTCCGGTTCCATCGCTGTCCTGGTTTGCCGGTCCGTTTGTCGCCGAGCATTCGGATGAGCGGGTGTCCGCTCTGTTTCAGCGATGGAATGGCGGCATGTTTGTGATCTCTGCCGTGGCGGATGCGTCGGGAGACTCACAAACCTTTGTCAAGACCGGTGAATCTCCCGACACTCCGTTGTTCCAGTGTCGCAATGGTTTCGTGTTCCAGTGTGCCGATTTTCAGCGGCGGGTGCGCCTGCGTGTCAGAAGCACTCCGCCGATTCCGCCGATCAGTACCAGCGTGGACGGTTCGGGGGCATGGACCATCTGCGGATCCGAGTGGGCGGTGTAAATTTCTGCGAAAATCGACAAGTCGTCGTCATCGACGTCGCCGTCCCCGTCGCAGTCGCCCTCGTTCCAGCCGGCCAGGCCGGTTCCGTAGTTGCTGCACATCATGCTGAAGTCCAGCAGGTTCACTTCGCCGTCCAGATT
>JBKHHU010000027.1:0-24763 GCA_046539045.1 Phycisphaerae bacterium | reverse complement strand
ACTCCCCCGGGGCCGTCTGCCGCAAACCGACCCGCGCGACGACAGCGGCGTCTGCGTCCCAGGCCGACCCAGTCAGAGAAAGATCGTTCATCGGCTGGCCCTCCTCCTCGGCAGTGACTGTCAATTCCAGATCGTCGCCGGTTCGTCTCAGGTCCGCACTGAACCGCGGATCGTCGGACGGGCGGGCGACCCGGCCGATCGCGCCTGCCAGCATGCGACCCACCGCCGGACTGGCTCGCCAGGCGGCGTTCTCTCCGGCGGAAATCGGTATCGCCAGCGTGATCGATCGCCCGAGCCCGACCCGCCGACGTGCCGCGACCGGGTCCCCGGCGATACCGGCAAGCACCGTCGCACCGTCCGCTGCCGCCGACAGCACGTAGCTGTCCACCGCGGGCAGGGCGGAGACGTCCCCGGGCAAATTACGGATCCCGCTGAGCTCGAAGCGCCCGCGACGGATCGCATCCCCTCGGGTGGAGCGGACGAACCGCCCGAAGACGTCGGCAAGGCCCTTGAGGTCGGTCGGCGAGACGACCGGCGCATCCAGCGACCCGGCCAGTTGCTCCAGCGGCTTGGTCCGGGCAGAATCGCCCGACCCTGAACCGGTCAGCACCACCGCCAGCGAGAGGTCCTTCCTGTTGAAGGCTTCGACATAGCCGGCGGGCTCAAAGGACCGGGTCAGCAGGTCGCTGAGCAGGATCACCAGGCCGGTCTTCTCGGCCGGGGCGAGTGCAATCGCTTCCCGCAGCGCCGGCTCGACGTCGGTGGGGCCGGTGGGCGAAATCGTGCGTAGCGACTCGCGAACCGCAGCGAAGTTCGGCGCGGCCGACCCGCTGTCATAGAGGGTGCGGGCCTTGTCCGAGAAGCTCACGACGGCCAGCGAGTCCGAGTCGGTCAGATGCTTCCGGAGGGAGAGCACGGCCTCTGCCGCCAGCTCGAACTTGCTCTGGCCTGCCGGCCCGGCCTGTCGGCCCATGGAGCCGGAGGCGTCGACGGCAAGGATGACCTTCATCGGCTCCCTCTCCTGCGGGTTGGGCACCAGGGCAGCGACCTGATTCAGCGGGTCGGCCCGGTCGGCAGCGGAAGCGTAAGGCCCCGCCCCCACAAGCACCAGACCGCCCCCGGCACGGACATAATCCGCCACCGCGGCCCGCTGGGCTTCGCTGAGCAGCATCCCGCTCGCGTCGGCCAGGAGGACGGCGGAGTAGGCGGAAAGGGTCCGGCTGTCGGCAGGCACGTCGGCGGGGTCGAGGGAGACAAATCGCCCGGAACCCTCGGGAATCATCCTGGCGAGGATAGGCCCGTCGATGATCGCCACCTGCTTCTGCTGCGGGAGCACCGACGCTTGGGCCGTGTTGTTTTCGGGGAAGGTGTTCGCTTCGTCGATGGCGGCTTGGTAGACCGCCACCTGGTCTGGCGGAGGGGTATCCAGCACGTGCAGCGAGGCCGGCTGGTCCGGGAGGATCGTCAGCGTGCGGCGCAGAAGCGGCTCGTCGGCGTCCTGCCGGCGAAGGACAAGGGTTCGGCGCAGCGGGGCGTTGCTTCGGAGGGTCACCCGCAGCCGGATTTTCCCGTCGCGTCGTCGGCGGGCGTCCAGCCACGCGATACGGGCATCGGCGGGGGGCGTCTGCAGGGGCGTGATCCACACCGGCACGTCGGTCCGGGAGAGGGCTTCGGCCGCGGCCTGCCAGTCGTCGGTGAACTGCCCGTCGCTGACCAGCACCACGCCGGACAGCTGCCCGTCCTTCGCCGTCGCCAGACGCAGGGCAGAAGACAGCTCAGTCGCGTCGTCGGCAGGCGGCTCGCCGCGGCTGACCCCGCGGGCGAACAGGTATTCCTGCACCGGCACCTGCTCGGGCAACGGCAGCGCCTGACGTTGATCGCGGGTGGAGGCGGAGACATCCCGCAGAACCAGGACGGCCTTGTCGGCGCCGGCACCGAGTCGGGCAGTCGGTCCGGAGACAGCCAGCACCAGAGCGGCAATCGCGAGCATCTGCAGCGCGACGCTCCACGTCGGCACGTGCCTGCCTCGCCGGGCGCTGTAGGCGGCGATCAGCACCGGCCCGGCGACCAGCACCAGCGCCGCCAGCCACCACGGCTGACCGAACTGGACCCATGCGGCGGAAATGTTGGGAGCTGAACTCATGGTTTCCTGTTTCGAATAACGCGTTGCCCCAGCATACCTTCCACAGGGGTCCGCATAAAGCGTGCGGTTTGAGGCAGGAGCCCGGGCGATCGGTCTGGTTTTGCGCGAAGAACTCCCCCGGCCTGCGCGTATAGACAGATGCACAGTGGCCCGGAACGCTGCGCGCGACCGAAAAAACCGGCCAGGAGGCTGCCGGATCAACGGTAGGGAAAACCGAAGAAATCGCCCGGAACGCTTGCAAAAATCGGACAAATAGCCCAAAAAAAGAAGGTACATCTCGCGGTGTGGGGTTTGCTGTCGCCGCAGCCGACATGGTATCCAGGAGACTCAACTCTCGCGCCCAGCTGACGGTGCGCCCGGGTCGCTGCGCGAACGGATCAAACAGTTGCCCGAACCCAAGGCCCGGCCGTAGTCAGTTCTCTGCTGCCGCCGCTTTCACTTCCGGTTTGCGCCCGCGGTGGCTGAGCCGATACTGCCGCGGCGTCATCTTTACTTCCCGCTTGAAGACCTGGTACAGGTGCGTGATGCTCGCGAACCCCGCTCGCGAGTAAATCTGGTTGACCTTCAGGTCCGTCTCCCGGAGCAGGCGCTTGGTAACCTCAAGCCGCCGACGCAGAATCTCCTGGTGCGGCGACCGGCCTAGATACCGGCGGAACGCGCTGAACAGCGACCGTCGCGAGAGGGCGACGGCGTCCACGACATTGTCCACGCCGATGTTCCGCTCGATGTTGTCCCAGATGAAACGCACCGCCCGGGCGACCTCCACGTGCCCGACGGCAACGATGTCCGTGCTGTGCCTGGCCGCCACGCCCTTGAGCGGCACGATCACCGGCTGTTCCTCCGGGATGTGCTCGCCGTCCATCAGGCGCTTTAGCAGGGCGGCTGCCTGGTATCCACATTCCTCGCGGTTGATGTCGATGCTGGTCAGCGGGACGCGGGTGTAGTCGCAAATCTCCTCGGTATTGCCGACGCCCATGATCGCGACCTGTTCGGGCACGGCCAGGCCGATGTCATCGCAGGCGTCCAGCAGGTCCACGGCCTCCTCATCGTTGACCGCGAGAATCGCCACCGGCGTGGGCAGCTCGCTCACCTTCCGCCGCAACCAGTCCTGTCGGCGTTCGGAGGCAGCAGGCGTCTGGCCGCGATGCTCAAACCATGCGATGGCGTGGCAGTGATACCCGCCGGCCTCGGCCGCCTGTTCGAATGCTTCGGCACGTTGGAACTCGTGGCTCTTGTAGCGGCTGAACCAGGCGAAGTTCTCGAACCCGCGTTGACGGAAATGCTCCAGCGCCAGCACGCCGACCGCCTGATGGTCCACGCGGATGCGTGCGGTCCGGTCGCGATGGATCGGGAAATGATCAATGCTCACCAGGGCGACCTCAGGCAGGGTGAAAAGGATCTTCCATTCCTCCGGGAACAGTCCGTTGGTGATGAACCCATCGCCGGTCCAGCCTTCGTGGATCATCGTGTGAAGGCGCCGGCCCGTCCAGAGGTGCCAGCCGGCCTCCTTGGCGAATCTCGCTACGCCCCGGTGGTACCCCTGATGGTACCAGCCTAGCGCCAATCTCACTCGTTTCCGTTGCGTCATGGTTGCGGTCTCCGCGTGAAATGTCCCCGAGTTTCCGCTCAACAATTTACCCTAGTATGCACAAAATAACAATACATTCGCACGTTTCTTGAATGACAGGGCGATTGTCCGGTTCCTACAATAGCAACCTAGTGGGACACATACCCCGGTGCCGGCTCAACCGGGGAAGCACACATCATGCGGCGAAGTCTGCCGCGCGGGAAAGCAGAGGAGAAAAAGATGAAACGGACGATTCTCGTTGCACTCAGTCTATTGGCGGTTCTGACGGTATCCAACGTGCACGCAGCCACGTTCAGCAATGAAATGCTCATGGGCCTGGAGGATCTGGGATGGGGTCCGGGCACGCTGGAGGGCAAGACCGATCAGGGAGAGCTGGGGGTGGATTTCGAGTTGGCACTCGGCACCAGCGACTACGGCAAAACCTCTCTTGGCGTGGAGGAAGATCTCGACTGGGACGGCCAGACGGACATGTATCTGAAGGTGGAACTGATTGCCGCGGCAGGGGCCAGTCAGTCGATCGAGCTGAACCCGTTCCTCCAGCCGAACTGGAACTGGTCGGAGCACAAGGACAGCAAGGTGCTCGGCGTGGGCGAATCGTACATCCTCCACTGGGACCTGCTGAACGATCCCGACGGCGCACCCAATCCGAATCCCGACGACCTGTACCGCATCAAGAAATACGGGTTCCAGGTATTCACCGCCGGTGACGTGGAAGAGCCCGAAGCGATGACCGCTACCGTGCGGGTGACCGCGATCCCCGAGCCTGCGACGATGGGTCTGCTGAGTCTGGGCGGCCTGGCATTGCTGCGCCGTCGCAGGCAATAGTTCGCTTCTGTCCTTCTCTTTCCCGGGCGGGTCGGAACCGGCCCGCCCGGGAGCATTCTTCGGAGCTACCCAATGAATCCTCGGATTCTGCTGTCTGCCGGTCTGGTGATGACGATTCTCTGCCTGTCTGGGACCGGGTACGCAGCCCCGGCCGCCGATCGCCATCGGGCGGTTTCTTTGACCCTCTGGGGCGGCGGGGGCGGCTCTGCCGACGAGCACCCGCTGACGATGGACAATCTGAAGCTCGACGATCTGAATCAGACGCTGACCGACATGAAGCAGATCGGGGTCGACACGGTCGGGGTGAACGTCTTCTGGTTGCAGGACAACATCGACAGCCACGCGATCAGTCCGGACCCGACCGACGCGACCGATTTCCGCGGGACCGCCACCACCGACGTCACCACCACCGTCATCGACGCGATCCACAACAAGGGCATGAAGGTGATGCTCAAGCCGCTGGTCAACCTGCGCGACGACCCAAACCACTGGCGCGGCCAGATACCCGGGACCGCCAACTGGTTCTGGGGCTCTTCGGGCACACCGCACGACGGCAGCCACACCGGGCAGGCGGATGACCCGTATGACGGCTACGCCAATTACATTTACCATTGGGCGCAGGTCGCCCAGACTCACAACGTAGAGACGTTCTGCATTGGTACGGAGCTTGCCGGCACGAGCGGGAGTGAAAGCAACTGGCGGAAGATGATCAACGGACCCGAGGGTGACGGGGGAATCCGCTCCCGCTATAACGGTAAGCTGACCTACGCCGCCCAGCACGGCGGGGCCGGCGGCGGCACGAGCACCGACATCCAGTGGTGGGACGAAATGGACTACCTGGGCGTCGATGCCTATTACCCGCTCACCAATCAGGACGATCCCTCGCTGGAGCAGTTGCAGGTCGCATGGGGCGACTACATCACGATGCTGCAGCAGTGGTCTGCCGCGGAAGACGGCAAGCCGGTGCTGTTCACGGAGGTCGGGTACTGCAGCTTCGACGGGACGAATCAGCATCCGTGGAAGGTTCCCCCCGACGGTGCCGTTCTCGACCTGCAGGAACAGGCCGACTGCTACGAGGCCCTGCTCAGTCAGCTCTGGGAGGAATCCTGGTGGGCCGGAGCCCACTGGTGGAACTGGCAGATCGATCCGGACCCGAGCGACTGGGATCAGGCGCCGCTGTGGTTCACGCCCCAGAACAAGCCCGCCGAAGACGTGCTGGCGGAGTATTACATCCCCGAACCGGGCCTGCTCGTCCTGGCTGGATCGGGCCTGCTCCTGTGGCGCCGACGCCGGCGCTGAACATCTTCCTGCGGCTGCCACAGTGTTTGACCAGCCCTTCGCCTGCTGCACATCGCGCCCTCGCCAACCGGCGGGGGCGTGTTTTTACGTGGCGAGGTCCCCGGCGATGTGCCTGTATCCCTGCCGCTGAAACGGCTATACTGGACGCTCCACGAGACAGATCCGGGATCTGTCGGGAAGAGTTGTGCTAGCCGCCTTCGGGAATTGCCATGGTACAGCGTATCGCATTGATCCTCGGTTTGCTGCTGGGCGGATGGTCTGCGGCGTCTGCGGGCCCGCCGGCCCGGCCGCTGCCGGTTCTGCACCTGCAGGCGCCTTCCGCCGATGCCGCCCGCCGGTTCGACCCTTTCCAGGGCGAAGCGGCCTTGCGACTGTTGCGGCTGGTGCTGGAGCACGAAACGCGGCTCTCCGCCCGATACCATCCCGTCGATGCCGACGGAATCGAAGACCTCTATCCGCGCCTGGAACTGGTTTACAGCGCCCCGGCCCCAGCCAATTTCGTGCGGCTGCAGCGGAAGGGCGACAGCGTGCGGACGTTCAGTTCCTCCGACGGGCGAGAGTGGCATGAGGTGGGCCGGTGGCCTGCCGATGAACTGCCCGAACGCGCCCGGGTCGGGCTCTGGATCGATCATGCCCGCGACGCCAACCGCCTCGATGCGAAGATCGAGATCCTCGAGTTCTGCGGCGGGTCGCTGGACGATGCACAACTGCGCGAAGTCGGCAGGCCGAAGAAACCGACGACGCTGCAGAGAGACGGCCGGGCGTGGACGTTCTCCGGGTCGGGGGAAACCGACAACATGGCCTACGTGGCCCGGCCTCCGGCCGGTGCGTTTGTTCCCACTGCCGTGACGGGCGATTTCACTCTCACCGCAGCGGTTCGATCGATCGACAGCGACAGTGACCGTGCGTGGGCGGGCATCGCCGTCCGGGCCGGCGACAAACCGGAGTCGGCCTGGGTCGGGATCGGCAAAACCACCGGCGATACTGCCATGCGATGCAAAGCTGACGGGATGGGCCATGCTGCCGGCATGCCGGAGCCGACCCGGGTAACTATCACGCCGCGGCTGCATCTTGGAAAAGACCACAAAGACGACCTGACGCCCGTTACGATCGATGCGACGACATGGCAGCAGACCACCGGCGGGATCGTGCGGCTGCAGGAATCGATCCTGGCGGAGGTGCAGGCGTATTACCCGTTGCATCCGAAGCGACGGGCGGAGTTGTCAACGCCGGACGCCTGCCAGAACGCGGCGCTGCGGGCGGCGCGTCGGGCGGCGATGTCCCTGAAGTCCGCGGACATTTTCGACGCTTCCCGGATGGTGGATCGGGTTCTGGCTCGGTCTCCACAGAGCGAGAGCGGGCATCGCGCATCGGCGTTCTGCAGTTCGCTGCTGGTGATGCTGGACCCCTACGGGCTGTTTCAGGACCGCCGGCTGGTGGCCGCGGGGGCCATGGCCAGCCATCTGTACGCCCGCCGGTTGGGGAACGCGGTGTCTCTGGACGGGGCGTGGGTTCGCCTGGCGATCGGTTTTCCGGCTGCGGCGATGGAAACGATGGCCCGGGTGCCCGAATCGGCAGGGGACGCTCCCCAGCGAAGGGCGATCGAGATGTTCGCCACCCGCGACTGCACCCGCTTGAGCCCTGCCACTATCAAGAAGGCCGGCCCGCTGGAGCAACTGGCGTGGTTGTGGGCGGCAGAGCACTGCGGGCGCAGGAGCCTCCTCGGTGAGATGAACGCCGAGCTGGCGGTCGCCAACAGGAACCCCGCTTTCCTCCCGCAACAGAGGTTTCCTTACTATCTGAGCGCCCGGACCTGTTCGGAGCTGGGTGTGCGGCTGGCGTCGGCTCGGGCCGTGCAGGATCTTCTCTCGGACGGGCGTTTCGATCGCAAGGCGCGACAGGACCTCGCGATGCGACTGGCCAAGCTGCTGAAGATGGCCCCACCCGAGGCGACGCTCTCCGACGCGGCTATCCGCCGCATGGCGTGGGCGGTCAGCAACTGCTCGCCGGCTCAATCGTCCCAGCTGCTGGAAGCTCTTACGGAACTGTTTTACCTGCCCCCGGCGGCCGAAGAACAGAACGTACACGCGATCGGCCTGAGCGAGTACCTGGCACTGCGCCGGGCGACGTGGGCGCGGGTGCTCCTGGCCCGGGCACGCTACCTGCACGGGCTCTGGAACAATTACGAGCAGGCGGCAGAATTCGGGCGGCGCGTGTGGAAAGCCTTGCATGCCCGGATGCCCGGACCGGCGACGCTCTTCCGCGCCATGGAACTGGACGACCGCGATCAGGACCAAGCCTGCAGGGAACTGATGGGCGAGCTCTGGAAGACCGCATTCTCTCGCGACGAGGCCGTCGCCTGGTTGGCGCTGGACCTGCTGGGCAACCCCGCTTTCCCGGGCCGAAGGATGTCCGCTGCCTCTCGCGCCGAATGCGGAAGCTGGCGTGCATCGCTTACGGTCGAGCGTCTGCGACAGTTGCGGCTGACCCCGGAAGCGCAGGCTGCGGGGCTGCGAATATGGCGGATCGATCCATGGAACAAGCTGCCGCAAGCGGTGTTCGTCTTTGTGCATCTTTCCACGGCGCATTTCCGGGACGTGCACCAGCGCATGCGGTATTCGGCAGCCCATCGCTGCCAGCTCAGCCGTTCGGTGTTCTTTCACATGGACCAGCCGGAGCTGGCCAAACGCATGTTGTGGAGCGTGGCTGACGACCTGCCCGACGAGGTGGATCCGCTTGCGGACCTGGCCAGGTACAACCGCTTGACGGCCGACTGGGACCAGGTCGCTGCCGTGGCCCGCCGAGCCCGCCGGCACCTGCCTTTCAGTATCGCCGTGGGCAACATGTACGGGAGAATGGCCGCCGATATCGCCATGGAAGGCTACCCGCAACTGGCGCTGGAACTGGGCAGAAAAGCCGCGGCAGGCGGAACGGCCAAAGGCAGAATCGGTTACGGATGGGCCCTGGAAGCGAACGGTCGCCCGGAAGAGGCCCGGCGGCAGTTCCTGAGGATCATGAAGACCTGGCCGGGATCCTATAGATCGTACCTTGGGTTTGTCATCCGCAACGAGCCGACCGACCGGGAGATACTGGACACGGTGCAGATGCTGATCGACGACGGGGCGGATCCGTCGGTCGTGTGGTCCAGAACGCTGGACTACGCCATCCGCTACGGCTTGGATGATGCGGTATGGGACAAACTCATCGACCAGGTCCCGCCGGCGCACATGCGTGTTTCGGTGGTACTCAAGGACCGGTTGGCGAAGATGCTGGCCGAGGGGCAGTGGTACGCCGCCCTGAAGTTCATCGAAACTCGGGGCAAGGACCTTGACCAGTACCGTTTCTCTGTCGATTACGCGGAGGTCTTCGCGCTGGATGTGCTGGGCAGGCCGGTGATGGCGCGGACGGCAGCGGAGCGAATCCTGCCCGACGCGGTGATGTCACGCCCGAGCCTGCTCTATCAGATGGGCCGCATCGACGAAGCGCAACTGCGTCGGCGGTCGGTCTGGGAGGGCCAGAAACTCCGCATGCACTGGTCACTGGCTATGCTGGCTGAGGCCCGGGGCAACCCGATCAGGGCACGCAAGCACTACCAGTTGGTCTCGCATTACGGCGACAGATACCATCTGTACGTGCAGGCGGCCAGGGGGGCCGCGTGGCGCCTGCGAAAGACCGTTCTGCAGCTCAAGCAGCGAGATCGTTCCGCCGCTTCGGCTCCGGCTGAATGAACCCTTGCAAGTTTCGCTTTGGGGGCGTATAAACACGCTGACCAATTTCGCATTTTCCGACTCCCGCGGGCCAATTCCGGCTGCGGGAAATTCATGTGAGGGATCGACATGAAGGTAATCGCTCAGACGGCTGCGTTGCAGGAAGCACTTACTCTCGCCGGTGGTATCGTCGCGACTCGCACGCCCAAACCGGTGTTGCAGTGCGTAAAACTGATCGCCACGGAGAACACGTTGACGTTCCTGGCGACCGATCTGGAAGTCGGCTGCCGGTATGAAGTCACGGCTGTGCAGGTCGAAGAGCCGGGCGAGGCGCTGGTCCCCGTCGACCGGCTCGTGGGCATCGTTCGCGAAAGCCAGGACGACACGCTCACCATCGAAGCCGACAAGCAGACCGTCAACATCCGCGGGGCGGGCAGCCGCTTCAAGGTGCTTGGCTATGACCCCGGTGAGTATCCGGAAGTCGCCGAATTCGGTGAGGACGGCGATTTCGCGGTGGCCGGTGTCGATCTGAAGAAGATGATCAATCAGACGCTGTTCGCCACGGCCAAGGCTCACAGCCACTACGCCATCTCCGGCGTGCTGTGGGAGGCGTCCGGGAAGAACCTCAAGTTGGTTGCGACCGACGGACACCGCCTTGCCCAGGCCCGCGGCTCGCTGTCCAAGCCCGCCTCCGACGAGGTCAAGGCGATCATCCCCGCCAAGCTGATGCAGATCATCACCCGTGTCACCGGCGATGCCGAAGAAGTGCTCGACATCCGCCTGCAGGAGAACCAGATCCTCGTGCGGACCGCCCGGGCGGTGCTGGTCAGTTCGCTGGTGCAGGGCAACTTCCCCAACTATGGCGACGTGATCCCCAAAGAGTCCACGCGCAAGGCGAAGGTGCAGACCAACGAATTCGAGCACCGCGTCCGACAGGCGGCCCTGCTGACCAACGAGGAATCCCGCGGTGTGAAGCTCAGCTTCGCTGCCGATCAGGTGACGCTTTCCAGCCGGGCACCGGAGACCGGCGAGGCCGAAGTCACCTGCCCGATCACCCTCGAGGGCGAGCCGCTGGATATCGGCTTCAATCCGCAGTTCCTGCTGGATGCGGTGAAGGTCATCGGCAGCCAGGAGATGTACTTCGAGATGAACGCGTCGAACAAGCCGGCGGTGGTCAAATCCGGCACCGACTTCCTCTACGTCATCATGCCGGTCGACCTCGGCTGAGCCGTCAGACAACCGGACCGTATTCCGATGGCGGGCCCTGCGGCTCGCCATCTTTTTTACGGCGTGACTGCGGGCGGTGGTCGGGAAAATCAGCTCGATCGCCCGCCGGCGGTCGCCGGCGGAACCTCATTTCTGAAAGAGGGTTGTTTGCCATCACGCCCGAGACGTAGGATATTTCCGACAGATACCCACAGGTCGTCCACAAGTGAGGACTGGAGAAATGCCTTTGCCTCGCCCGATAAAACTGATAGGTTGCGTCCTGTTCGATCGCCGAAGCGATCAACCGCGAGAGATTCAAGGAAACGGAATTCCCGGGAGCACCGTCATGGACGACGCACAACTGCACACCGTCTTCCAACAACGACGCTTCGATACCCCTCTGACCAGCATCGGCCAGCCCGTGGCCATGTTCATGAAGCACACGCTCGAGAAGCGCGTGCGCCAACTAAGCAAGCTGGCTGAGGCATGGGACGCCGTCATCCCCGAGGACATCCGTGAGCACACCGCCCTTGAAACGTTCAGCCGCGGGACGCTGACGGTGATGGTCGATTCGGCGCCGCACCGGTTCAAGCTGCAGATGCTCCTCAATGGGGGGCTCAAAGCCCAACTGCAGGAGAATTTCCCCGGCGCGATCAACAAGGTCCGCCTCGTACCCGGTCAGTTTTACGCTGTGGACGTCGCGGGTCAGCCGCGTTACGAATTCTGAACCACTTCCCCGACTCGCACACCTCCGTGATCTGCCCCGAGGGAAGTTCTGCGCGCGGCGTCCTTGAAGATCGGCCTGCCTGCGGTCATAATCGCACCGGCAAGGCGCCATGACTGCGGCGGTCGGTACCGTCGGCACTTCGGTCATATCTTTGCGAAGGGAGTTCGCCCATGGCTGCGACGGTCGGTTGCATCGCCGGAGAAGAGATCCATCGCCAGTTCGCCTGCGGAGATTTTGTCGGCCGGCCCCTCGGCCGACGGGACACGCCCTTCGGACAGAGCGGCGAGATCTTCCACGTTACCGACCACGGCGCACCGTTCTATGTTCTGCAGCGGTACCAGCCGGGCCTTTCCAAGCTCCCGCCACAGGCCATTCCCTATCGCGCGAACCTGTACGCACTGAAGGATCTCGGCGTCCGATGCGTCGTGGGCTGGGGCGCCTGCGGAGCGATCCGTCACAACCTTAATGTGGGGCAGTTGCTGGTCCTTCACGACCTGCTGGACTTCACGCACCGGCGGGAGAATACGTTCTTTGAGAACTCGACGCTGGGGTACCTTCGACAGTTCCCGGTCTTCTGTGTGCACCTGCGGGAGCTTCTGCTGGATGTTCTGGGCGATCGGAAGCTGAACCACCGCCCGGACGGCACGGCTGCGGTTACCGAGGGGCCGCGCCTGGAAACGCCCGCGGAGGCGCGCATGTTCGGCAATCTTGGTGTGGACGTGCTGACGCACTGTTTCGCGCCCGAAGTGTTTCTCGCCCGCGAGCTGCAGCTGTGCTACGCGGGCCTGGCGTACGTGGTGGATTACGCCGAAACGGGCAGCAGGCACCGCCCGTTTGCTCCGCACGATCTGTTCGGTGCGACCACGAGCGAGAGCAACGGCCGCCGGCTCGATATGACGCTCAAGTCGATGTGCGACGTCATGGCCCGGGTATCCGAGGTCCTCGCGGATCTGGACGAGCAGGGCCGGCCGTGCGAGTGCGCCCGGAGCATGAACCACAATGTGAAGAAGTACAATCTTCCGCACGATTGGCACGAGTGGTTCGGGAATCCGTGACACGTTCGGCCGCCGCGGACGTTGCAGTTACATCGTCGCGGGACGGATAGCCGGGTTTCAGGAGGATGATGGCGGTACATGGCACGGCGTCAGGCAAAACAGGAGTCAGGTTTCGACAGGCCATGGAGCGTCTCTGCCGACTGGATACTCCCCGGCGACGGCAGGCGGCTCCGCAACGGCATTCTGCGGGGCAACGGGCCGCTGGTCGAGGCGGTGGGAACCGTCCGCCAGGTTCCGCCCACACCGAACCATCGTGAACTGGGCGAGGTCATCCTGCTGCCCGGGCTCATCAACGCCCATGTCCATCTCGAACTGACCCACATGCGAGGGAAGATCTCCCCCGGCCGGCCGATTACGCAGTGGCTTTACGGCATCATCCGCAAGCGGCCGCAGGACGAAGACCAGCAACGGGCCGCCGTGCAGGCAGGGGCGGCCGAGGCGCTGGCTGCCGGCACGACCTGCCTCGTCGACGTCAGCTCCGGGAACAACGCCTGGGCGGTGCTGCAGGATTTCCCGCTTCGGAAGATCTGCCTCTCGGAAATCGTCGGCATCGGCCCGAGGGCCAAGGACGCCATGTCCGCCGTCGGTAAGACCATACGCGGCTGCAAGGAGGACGAGCGTTTGGGTTTCGGTATCAGCCCGCACTCGCCGTACGCCACCGCCGAATCGGTGTACATCAAGTGCATCGCCGCGGCCCACAAACGCAACTGGCCCGTGGCCACGCGCCTGGCCGAGACCGAAGCCGAGCGGCAGTTCCTCACCCGTGGATCGGGCAAGTTCTTCGAGTTTCTCGCCCGCCTGGGGATGATCGACATGAGCGTGGACGTTCACGGCTGCAAGCCGGTGGAGTTCGCCCGGCGGGTGGGCATGCTGGACCGGCGGAGCCTGCTGTTCGGCGTGAATTACATCGGCGACGACGAGCTGGCGATCCTGCAGACGTCGCGGGCGTCGGTGGTGTACTCGCCGGGGGCAGCGGCGTACTTCGGCCGGTCGGGCCACCGCTACCCGGAGATGCTGCGAAGGGGGATCAACGTCGCGCTCGGAACCGACTCGCTGGCCTGCAACGACTCGCTGGACGTGCTGCAGGAGATGCGCCGCATCCGGCGCGACGCCCAGGTCGACAACGACACTATCCTCCGCATGGCCACGCTCAACGGCGCCCGGGCCCTCGGCATGGACGACCGGCTGGGTTCACTCGAACCCGGCAAGACCGCCGACTTCTTCACCGTCACCACCGACTCCGACCTCGCCGACCCCCTCGAAGCCATCCTAACCGCCCCAACAAACGTCCAGCAGGTAACCATCGCGGGGGGAACGGTGCCGATCGGCGAAGGCGGATAGCTGAACCCTCTTTAGCTCGACAAAAACAACTTTAGCTTTGGTTGATGCTCCAGTCATGCCACGTTCTTAGGTCATTGAGCCCAGGTAATCTGGCTCTCTTCGTCAATGTGACCCAGAAATGCTCATCTATAAGTTTTGGCAATGCGGAATGGGGTCGGTTTATCCGCCTTGGAAGTTCACTTAGCGCAAACCCTGCCTTTGAGCACTGCTGAGAGAGATTCTGCAACTGTGCTCGCACCGTATCCAGGTACGAGCTATAGGAGGACCAGCATCCATCGGCTTTGAATGCCTTTCGGACTGGGCCATCCCAAGGGACGAAAGCTTGTGGACGCAGTGCGAACAGTATCTTGGATGCTCCGGTGGGCCCTACCCTCACGTCACGGCCGGTTCTTCTTGTCCCGATCACCCTTTGTCGCAGGTCCTCGTAGGCATCCATGGCCCGTTGTTGTTCACTAGGGGAGAGGTCTAGAAGGGGCTGATGCTTTCCCGGTAGCTTATGTCTGCTTGAGCAGTACCAGTCCTTTATTTCATTGCTGGCGACCGAGCGCGATGACTTCATGAATTGTCGGCAACCCCATCGGTTCAGCCAAAGCAAAAGGGCTTCCAGGTGTGCCCCCTCTGACAAATCAAGATCGTTGCCCGTACAGGTCCGGAAGGACGCCAGTGATGAGTCATAATCTGTGAACGTATCGTACAGGTAACACGAGACCGCCAGTTCATGCAGTTGAATGGAGTTTCTTTTTCTCATGGTCTTCCCTTCTTGGCGGCTCATCAAATGAGTGCCACCTTAGGTGTGCCTGCTATCCCTTACCTGCTACTTCCCGCTGAAACTTCTCCACCTCTTCCAGTGTGGGCAGGGAGGGGATGGCGCCGGTTTTTTTGCAGGCGAGGGCTCCGACGGCGTTGGCTTGGCGGAGGATGCGGGTCAGTTCGCGGTTATCCAGGTCGGCGGGGGTGATGCCGGTTCGCCAGTGTTTGAGCAGTTCGACGATCAACGCAGCCATGGCTCCGTCGCCGGCGCCGGTCGGCTCGATGCAGCCGACCTCGAATCCATCCACGTGGCCGGTCGTTTTTGGCGTGGCGAAGCTCGCCCCGGCAGGGCCCTCGGAGCGGACGACCAGGTGCACGCCGAAATCCAGCAGCTTCCGGGCCCCGGTGTCGAACTCGCCGCTGCCGGTGATGAACTCCCACTCCTCGTCGCTGACCTTGGCGATGTGAGCACAGTCGAAGGCCTCGAGTATGTGCCGGCGGGCGGCGGTGCGGTCGCCCCAGAGCGTCGGCCTCCAGTTCGGGTCGTAGCTGATCATCGCCCCGTTGTTCTCGGCGATGCGGCGGGCGGTATCGGTGGCTTCGCGGGGCAGTTCGTCGATGCGGCTGATCGACCCGAAGTGGAACGCCTCCGCCGAGCGGAGGTAGTCCGCGTCGAGGTGCTCGGCGGAGAGAAGCATGTCTGCCCCGGGGTTGCGGTAGAACGTGATGTCCTTCATTCCGTCGGAACGGGCGGCGATGAACGCCAGGCTCGTGCGGATGTCGTCGATCAGGACCATCTGCGAGGTGTCGACGTCCTCAGCCTGCACTGTAGAGCGGAGGAAGTGCCCGAAGGGGTCGTTGCCCACGGCCCCGATGAACCCGCAGCTCTCCCCGAGCCTCCGCACGCCGACGGCTACGTTGGCCGGGGCCCCGCCGGCAGCCTTGGTGAACCGGGTCGCGCCGGCGAGTCCGGTGTCCATCTCCGCAGCACAGAAGTCGATGAGCAATTCGCCCAGGCAGATGACGTTCGGCATGAGATTCTCCCAATCAGGACTCGATGTGTGGTAAGTCTATCTGCCCGCACCTGCCGGTGCAACGAGAGGACGTGCGCATAAAAAGAGCGGAACGAGCCGTCGGCCGAGAAGACGGGCAATCTTGAGACGGATCGGTATGCGATGCGTAGTCGGATCGTCCCGACTTATGGTTGCATTTTACGTGCAAGACCGCTCAAGCTATTGTGCGTCTTCTCGAGGGGAAACTGACTTCAGTTCCGCTCTGCGTCGGCCGCCGCGAAGGCGTCCGATCTACTGTCATTATAGCATACGGGGGCGGCAGAGGCGGTCCGGAACCACCGAACTTCTTCCACAAATCCCGCATCCGTACCTCTGGTCCCGAAATTGCGGATCGCACAAGGAGTATTCATCTTCGGACGTCTTCCCGCAGTAACTGCAGGTGCAGGTCCGCTTTTCCTTCTGGTCCGCCTGGGAGGATTCACATTTCTCCTGCATGGAACCGCTCCTTTCAGTCGACGGTGAGAACGATTTTACCGAACTGCTTTCCTTGCTCCATTCTAGCCGTCGCATCGCGGATTTTCTCCAGCGGGAACGTGGAATCGATTACGGGTTTGATGTCGTTGTTCTCCGCGGCGGAGATCATCTGCCGGAAGTCTTCATCGCTGCCCATCGTCGATCCCATGACCGTAAACTGGTTCCAGTAAAGCTGCTGTATGCTCACGGTCGCCTCGGCGCCGGTGGTGATTCCGCAGTGGGCCACCGCTCCCCCGCGGCGCAGGACCTTGAAATTGGTTTCCCACGTGGCGCTGCCGACCGAGTCGAGAATCGCGTCGACGCCCCTGCCGGCAGTGTAGTCGCCGACGGCCTCATCGATGTCCTGCTTGGTGTAGTTGATGCCGAAATCGGCTCCCCGCTCCTCGGCAGCGGCGAGCTTCTCGTTGTCCGAACTGGTCACGATGACCCGCGCACCGGCAGCCTTGGCGATCTGCAGCCCCGCCAGGGCAACCCCACCTCCGATCCCGTGGATCAGGACCGTCTGCTCCGGCCCGATTTTCAGGCGAGTCATCAACATTCGCCAGGCGGTCACGTGGGCAAGGGGAAGAGCGGCTGCTTCTGCCCAGTTCAGGTGGCAGGGCTTGGGGAAGACGTTCCTGGCCGGGACGGCGGCTTTCTCGGCGAACGTACCCCACCGCATGAACCCGATGAGCCCGAAGTTCTCGCAGAGGCTGTGCTGTCCGCGGCGGCAGAATTCGCAGCGGTCGCAACTGAGGGCGGCGTTGATGATGACTTCGTCGCCCGCCGACCGGTTCTCGACGTTCTCGCCCACCGCGGTGATCCGGCCGGCCCCGTCCGAACCCAGCACGTGCGGGAAGGGGATCTCCATCCTGCCGCCTTTGCGCACCCAGATATCCAGGTGGTTCAGAGCGGCGGCGCGGATATCGACCACCACTTCATCGGCGGCGGGGGTCGGGTCGTCCACGGTCTTGAGTTCGATGACGTCGATGTCGCCGTGTTTTTCGATCGCGGCAGCTTTCATGTTCGTCCTGTCCTACCTTTCTCAGATGGCCGAGCAGGAGATCGCCTCGATCGGTTCCGGCGCCTCCCATCGGCAGGTAAACGTCAGAGCGTCTTCGCTTCGGTACAGCCTGTTGCCCGCTGTCGCCCAGGCGATTCCCGCCTGATCGAACGCGACGCGGTGCGTGTTGATGTTATCCTCGGTGGAGTCGGGGAATCCGTCGGTGACCTGCTCCCAGCTCATGCCCGCATCGGCCGAGCGGTACAACTGCCCGTGCACGTTGTCCCCGTGCGGTCCGTCACTTACCGTCGCCAGGATCACGTCCGGCTCGTCGGGTTTGGCGGTGATGGCCCTGCCGTAACGGGCACCGATGCCTTCGGGGCAGTGGCGCCAGCTCGATCCGTGGTTCTCGCTGATGTACACGCCGTTGGCGGTATTGGCATAGACGCGGTTCGGGGCGATGGGGCAGGTGTTGACCTGGTGCACGTCCTCGTGCAGCGTCGGGGTTACCGGCTCCCACTGGGACCCGCCGTCGGCAGATCGCATGATGCTCCCGACGTGGATGTCCGCGTAGACGTAGCCGTCTGAACTGGGGGCCATGGAGCGGACTGCCGGCGGCCCGCCCCAGGGCGTGTGCCACTTCTCGCGACAGTCGAGGTCATCAAAGGCGGATACGCGGCGGACGACACCGTCCTCGCCAAGGCGGAAAAGATGGGCCCCTTCCGTGCCGATCAGCAGGTCCAGCGGATCGGCCCGGAGCACCAGCAGGCTCTCGATCGGCTCCTCCAGGCCCAGACGCACGGAGTGGTTCCCGCCTCCAGGCCGCTGGAGGCACAGGCGCCCTTCAGAGAGCGCGTAGGCGCACAGAGGTCGGCTCTCAGCCACGGCAGCGACCTGCTCGGTCCCCTCGTGCATCAGAACAGGATCATCGGCGGAATCGACCTGAAGTCGGTAAATGTTTGTATCCGTGGAAATCAGCATGGGAACTCCCAGCAAAGGACCAATAAAGCTCTGCATGGAATTCTTGTCCCCGCTTCGGCCGATTTCAAACTCTCCCCCTGCAATGCGGGCAAAACCCTCTCCTGCGACCTGCCCCGAAACGCCGTGGGAGCGTGCCCGATAGTCGGCGTACTGGCTCCGAAGGGGCAGGAGCAGCGGCTGCGGGCGAAATAGAAATTGTAGCTTCGCCTAACCCCCCATACGGGCAAAAGTTGCAGAGGAGCTGCTTCAGCCCTACACGAAATTGCCTTCAAATGTACGGTACTTAGCGTACTCGTAGAAAATTCAGGAGGCGTAAAAGATTGCTGGGACCGAAGTTGCGTACGCTACCGGCAAAATCTGAAAAATCGGAGCGGATTTGTCGAACATTATTTAGGAAAAGACCGAATAATAGTAATGAGCGAGCGAGAGGGGCCTCCCTCCTAATAGGTCCCTCCGGCCGACAGGGTTTCGTCCTCCTTTCCCCTGTCGGCCGTTTTTATGCGCTGAGAGGGAGTTGCGGTGCGGGAGACCCCTTGAGGACGAGATGACCGCGTCTCTGGGGCAGTTCCGGCGCGGTCGGAGCGCGGGACTTCCGGTGTCGTGAGTCCTAAGTCCCAAGTGGCCAATCAGGTTGCGAATTACCCCCATCCGGACTCGGAATTCCTCCGAGCGCTCCATCGCCCGCCTCCGGTCCGGCCGGTGGAATGGTCAATGGGTCAGCGAATAGGCGAAGATGTTCACGCCGATCCGTACCGCATCCGACGGCGCATAGCCGCGGTTGTATGCGAAACCCAGATCCTCCCAGCCGTTGGCGAGTCCGACCGGTGAGTAGATCACCGCGAGCTGGCCGTCGATCCGGACGCCTTCCAGCGTGGGAGCGTTCAGCTCCGGCTGCTGGGCCTTGAGCATTCGGGAGTAGTCCACCGTCCGGATTTTGTAGGGCATCTGGTACAGCGGGCTATCGGCGGGCAACCGGTCGAGTGTCTGTTTCGGCAGAACTCGCTTGATCTCCCTACGGAAGGCCTTGTCGAACGCCGCCCGCCCGGCAGAGGCGTCGGCTACCAGCACGCCCCCGCTGGTGAGGTACTTCCGGAGCTGCGCGACCTGGGTCTCGGACAGCTTGAAGTCCCGCAGGCCGGTCATGTACAGCACCGGATGCTTGAACACGTCCAGATTCGCCGGTTCCACCAGCTCGCGCTTGAACTGCACGTTGAGCGTGGTGTTCTTCTGCACGTACTTCATCAGGTTCGGCAGGCCGTGAGGCGTCGGGTCCCAGTCGCCCTCGTGGACCACCTGAGCGATCACCAGTTGGTCGCGGGTGCTGTCTTCCTGCTCATGGAACACCTTCTTCACGCCCCAGCTGCGGGCATACTTCAGGTTGGCCAGGACAGTGGTGATGATGTTCACGCCCAGCTGCGTCGCGTCTTCCTGGTGATAGAGGATCCCGCCCTGGATGGGGTGCTTGACGACATCCCAGCCGCAGTTCAGGTCGATCGGGCTGAAGATGATCGCCGGCCTGCATCCGAGATACACCGCCTCCAGATACGGGGGCATCTTCTTGAAAGGTTCGGCGTTCTTCCGGACGCGCATCGCATTGATGTTGTAGTAGGCGTGGAACAGCGGCGAGTCGCTGTCGATGGGGCCCAGCGGGCGTTTCGGGAACAGACGGGCGATCTGTGCCCGGGCGCTTTTGACGAACTCCGGTCGGCCGCACTGGGCATGGACGATCAGCGTCCCGCCGTCGTAGAGGTAGCGGCGCAGCTTGTCGATCAGGGCATCCTCCAGCTTGGGCATCGGCGTCCAGCCGGTGATGTAAAGCAGCGGCAGCTCCCGCGGATCCCAACTGAACTTGCCCAGAGAGGTCGGCACGTACCGGTAGCGGATCTTCAGGCGATGGTTCGCGAACCCCATCAGGCGTTCGATGTCGATCTGCGTGGTGGGGAAGGCGTCGGCAGCGACGCGTTTGCCGTCGACGATCCGGAACTGCTGCTGGGAGAAGTTGATCATTCCCACCAGTGCCGGCGGGGCGGGCTGACGCTTGCGCTCGGTGCGGCGCAGCGGCGTAGCCGGTAGCGGCAGGGGCGGTACGCCCTCGGCCGCCGACCGGCGATGCGGCTTGGCTCGCGGCGGCTGCTTTGCCTTCGGGTTGTCGAACTCCGCGAACCCAGCAGGTGCCAATGCGGAGAGAACCGCCGCGGCAAGCAGCATCAGGATGATTCGTGCTCGTTTTGCCATCGCCGACTCCTCCCGGTTGAATCGTCAGGACCCGTCACCAGTAGAGTATAACCGTCCCATCCGGTCGGGGCTTCGGTAATTCAGGATTGTCGGTTACGCCTGCCGGCATCGGCCGGGCGCCCATAAAAGATGGCGGGTCCGGAACCCGCCATCGAGTGCGTGTGATACCAATTGTCGCGGGCCTGGCCGCTGGGGCAGTTGTTACTGTCTCGCCTGACGTAGCTGGCGGATGCGCCGCTTGGCCCACCACACGTTGGTCGGCTTGAAATCCTCGTGGCGAATCGCCGCCTGGTACAGTTCTATCGCCTTGGAATGATGATGCAGGCGGATGTCCCAGACGGTCGCTGCCTGGAAGCGGGCCGGGAGCTGGATGTCCGGGTCCCATTGATACGCGCGGGCGTACCAGTGGACGGCGCGGATGTTCTCCTTGAAGTACTCTTTGTAGATTTCGCCGATGTAGTAGGCCGCTTCGGCGATGCGCGTGCTCTGCGGGTACTTCTGAACCAGTTCGCGGAAAGTCCCCAGTGCCTGGCGCATCTTCTGGTAATCGGTGGTGACGAACGTCCGCAGGGCGCCCTTGCCCTCTTTGTACTGCTGCCGGGCTTTCTCGTAGAGCCGTTCTGCTTCGGGGATCACTTTCCGCGGGGTCAGGTCCCTGCCCGGGATCTCCGCCTCCAGGAAGTACATGTACGTCCGAACCGGATCGAACCGCGCCTGCATGTTGCGGACGACCTCCAGCCGGAACTGCTGGCCCGTCTCCTGGTAGAAGTCTTCCACCTGATCAAGGTTGCGTCTGAATTCGTTGCGGGCGGTGACGACGTCCTCAACCAGCAGGCGCTCGTCGGCATCGTTGATGTCCTGACCTTCGGGCAATGCCGGTTCGGGAAGCCCCTGCCACTGGAACGTCTGCACCTTCTGCAGGTTCTTCAGTTCCCGGCGGGCCCATTGCAGCTTGTCCAGGTTCCCGTTCCGCTCGTAGTACGTCTCGAGGGTCTTCAGGGCATAGTAGTAATCCAGGCGGGACTGTTCCAGATCGGCGACGAGCTGGAATTCCTCCTGGTCCTCCGGGGAAACCTGCATAAACTCCAGGCTTTCCTGTCCAGCCGGTGTGGGCGCGGCGGGCGGTACGTCGCATCCGCCGGTGAGCAGCCCCGCGACGAACAGGGCGGGCAGCATGCTGGCGATCTTGCATTTCATGGATAAGACTCCTTCACCGAGTGGTCGGTTTCGCTCCGGTGGTATTATTGCAACGCGGGCAGTAGCTTGCAAGCGATCCGCTGCGGATGGCGCTGAATCGCTCCAGTTGATCAATATCGGCTGATCGGGCTGGAACTCTCCACCCGCACAGAGCAGGAGAGAGTAGACAGCAGAAAGTAGAACAGAAGGCCGACGCCCGCAAGGGAGTTATCCTGCCTGCAGTGCCTCGATGATCCGGCGGTTGGCTCGCGGAAACGGGAACGAATCCAGCTCCGCCGGAGCGACCCATCGCACCTGCTCGCACTCGATGGGGCGGGCGTCTCCGGATCGGTATTCGCAGCGGAAGGCGTGCAGCGTGATGCGGAAATGCGAGTACGCGTGCTTGACCACGACCAGCAGTTCCGGCGAGGCGATCTCCAGGCCGACCTCCTCGCGAATCTCCCGGTGCAGGGCCTCGAGTAAGCTCTCGCCCTTCTCCACCTTCCCGCCCGGGAACTCCCACAGCCCGCCGAGCATGGCTGAGACCGGCCGTCGCCCGATCAGGATCTTCCCTTCGCGGAAAACCAGACCCACGACGATGGTGTGGTGCGGGATCTTCTTCCGCGGCGGCTTGATCGGGAGGCGTTCCTGCAGATTCCGCGCGAACGCAAGACAGTGTTTCTGCAGCGGGCATCTCGGGCAGTCGGGCTTGCGCGGCGTGCAGATGGTCGCTCCCAGATCCATCAGCGCCTGGTTGAACAGACCGGCCCTGCCGGGCGGAACAAGGTCTCTGGCGATGTCCCAGAGCGTCCTTTCCGTCGCGGCCTTGCGGGGGTCCTCTTCTATCGCGTAGACGCGGCAGAGAACGCGTTTGACGTTCCCGTCCAGGACCGGCTCGTCGAGTCCGAAGGCGATGGATGCGACGGCCCCGGCGGTGTACCTGCCGATCCCGGGCAGCGTTTTGAGCTTATTTGCCGTGTCGGGCAGTCGCCCGTCGAACTCATCGACAACCATGCGGGCCGCGCGGTGAAGATTGCGGGCCCGCGAGTAGTACCCCAGGCCCTCCCAGATCTTCAGTACATCCTCCAGCGGCGCATCGGCAAGGTCCGCCACCGTGGGAAACCGCTGCAGGAAGCGGCGGAAGTAATCCCTGGCCGTGGCCACCCGCGTCTGCTGGAGCATGGTTTCCGAAACCCAGATGGCGTACGGGTCGCTGGTTCTCCGCCAAGGCAGATCCCGCTGGTGGACGGAGTACCACTCGGTAAGACACTGCCGGATGCGTTCTGTCTGAGGTTCTGCCACGGCGGGGGGGGGACTCCTGCTGGACTGTCGTGCGGGGCATTGTACCGCACGCCGAGAAGGGAAACAAAAAGGGAGCGAGCCGCGAGGGCCCGCCCCCTCAAGGAGGTTCGGCTAAACAGGAGGAGGAAGCATGCGATGTTTTTTCTTTTGTGCCTTCATGGGATTAGACGTCGGCCGGGCGGGGAAAGTTCATGATTTCTCCGATTTTCTCCGATTTTCTGCGGTTTCTGCCTGAGCGGGCTTTGCGTCGAGGCGCACGAGAAACCTGCTGTGGCCCGGCGGGGGCCGTGCCGGCAAAGCGTCCGTCGCTGCTCCACCATTGATGAATGCTTGCCCTGCGACCGGGCGCGGTTACAATGCGGGTACCGGCGGGCGGTTCGAACGCCGGGTTCCTAGACACACTACCACCAGCGACAGATGCGGGAGGCAATGATGGCCGAGTTTTTCCAAGGCGTGGACAAGATCAAGTTCGAAGGTCCGGATTCGAAGAATCCGCTGGCGTTCAAGCATTACAATCCGGAAGAGGTCGTCGACGGAAAGACGATGGCCGAGCACCTTCGGTTCAGCGTGGCCTACTGGCACTCGTTCTGCAATGGCGGGGCCGATCCGTTCGGCGTCGAGACGCGGAAGATGCCCTGGGTGACCGACGATCCGATGGAAACCGCCCGCAACAAGGTGCAGGCCTGCTTCGAGTTCTGCGAGAAGCTCGGGGCGGAGTTCTTCTGCTTCCACGATCGCGACGTGGCCCCGGAAGGCAAGGACTTCACCGAGAGCTGCAGGAACCTCGACGAGATCGTCGGCCTGATCAAGAAGGAAATGGACCGCACCGGCGTGAAGCTCCTGTGGGGCACCGCCAATGCGTTCACCAATCCGCGGTACATGCACGGAGCGGCCACCAGCTGCAACGCCGATGTCGTCGCCTACGCCGGGGCGCAGGTCTCCAAGGCCATGGAAGTCACCAAGGAGCTCGGTGGAGCCGGGTACGTCTTCTGGGGCGGCCGGGAAGGCTACAAGAGCCTGCTCAACACCGACATGAAGCGCGAACTGGACCACCTCGGGCGGTTCCTGAACATGGCCGTCGAGTACAAGAAGCAGATCGGTTTCGACGGGCAGTTCTACATCGAGCCCAAACCGAAGGAACCGACCAAGCACCAGTACGATTCCGACGCAGCCGCCTGCTATAGCTTCCTGCAGAAATACGGCCTGGCCGACGATTTCAAGCTGAACATCGAGGCCAACCACGCCACCCTCGCCGGCCACACGTTCCACCACGAGCTGGAATTCTCCGCGATCAACGGGCTGCTGGGCTCGGTCGACGCCAACCGCGGTGATCTGCTGCTCGGCTGGGATACCGACCAGTTCCCGACCGACATTTACGATGCGACCTTCGCGATGCTGACGATCCTCAATGCCGGCGGGTTCACCACCGGCGGGCTGAACTTCGACGCCCACGTCGCCCGCGAGAGCATCGACCCGGTCGACCTGTTCCACGCCCACGTCGGGGCGATGGACTGCTTCGCCCGCGGACTGAAAATCGCCGCCGCCATCGCCAAGGACGGGCGGCTGAGCGACTTCGTCAAGGAGCGGTACAATAGCTTCGACAGCGGGATCGGTGCGGATTTCGAAGCCGGCAAGCTCGGCCTCGGCGACCTGCAGAAGTACATGATGGACAAGGGCGATTCCGACGCCAATGCCTCCGGCAGAGTCGAGATGCTCGAGAACATCGTCAACGAGTTCATCCTGTAACGACAATAAGAGAAACCTGACAAGGGCGGTGGGCCTCTGCGGTCTGCCGCCCTTGTTGTTTTTATGGGATGGGCGGCCGTTGAAGCCTGGCGCGCCCATTTCTGCTATACTGCCCGGCATGGAGACAGTACACGAACAGTTCATGCTTCGGGC
>JBKHHU010000160.1:0-7960 GCA_046539045.1 Phycisphaerae bacterium | reverse complement strand
TCGTCAAGAAGCTCAGCGAAGCCGAGCAGGCCGCCCGCGCGGAAGTCACCGCCGAAGCCGACGGGAAGACCGCAGGCACCGGGGCGACGAACACCGACCCCTGGGCCGGGTACCGCCCGGGCAGGCAGTTCGGCGTGAACCCAGCCGAGACGGCGCGGACCGACGTAGCCCAGGCAGCTGCGGAATCCGCGACGACGGCCGCCAACAATACCGCCCCCGGGCAGACCGCGACGGCAACTGCAGGCACCGCCGCCCCGGCCGGCACGCCGCAGGCAGCGACGACCGCAGCTGCCGGCAGCGAAGCCGCCCAAACCAACCAGGCCGGCTCGCAGAACGTCGCTGCCGAAACCGCCGACGCTGCCGCCACCGAGCAGGCCTCGACCCAAAAGGCCGTCCAAGCCGCAGCAACCGAGCCAGCCGCACCGGAAACCCAGAACCCCCAGGCGGTGGCCGCCGCTCCCGAAACCGCAACCGAAGCCGGCAGCGAGCAAACGCGACAACCCGCCCGCCCTGCCGACGCGACCCAACCAGCCACCGAGAACCCCGCCGCCCAGCGGGCCCGTAGCGAGTACGCAAACAACAGCGGTCCTGCCGCCAAGGTCAATCCCGCGGATGACCCCGCGGCCTCTGATGCGGTTTCCCGGGAGACCAACTCCGCAACAACCGCGCCAGCCCGCCCAGCCGCTCAGAACCGCAACACCAATGATCGACCCGGCACCTCCAGTCAGCAGATCCGGTCGGTCGCCCAGGCTGTCGGCAACGCCGGCCCCACAGCAGAGACTTCACCCACTCAGGCGCCGACCGCCCCGGTCGACCGCCTCGCCGACGCCCAGCCGGGACGGCAGATCATGGAAGCCCTGCAAGCTCGCACGTTCCAGAACAACGACCAGATCACCATTCGCCTCGACCCACCGGAGATGGGCTCGGTCCGCATCCGCATCCAGACCGACGAATCCGGAGGCCTGCGGGCGAGGCTGGAAGTCGAGAACAACCGCACCATGACCGAGCTGCAGCGCGAGACACCTTCATTGATGCAGCGGCTCAGCGAAAACGGAATCGAGATGCGCCGCCTGGAGTTCAGCTTCACCGGGCAGGACAGCTCGGACGGACAGGCCGGGTTCAGCATGTTCCAGAACGCCTCGGACGGGCAGGGTCAGTCCGCTGGACGCGGCCCCGCCGGAACCGGCGAAGAGCCGGAGCAGGCGGTAATCGAAGAGGACACCCCGGTCCCGGCCGTGCGCGAGCAGGCCGACGGGTCCGTCAATGTAGTGATGTAACGGGAGCCGACCATGAGCGACATTACAGGAATGGGACAGTCCGCCAGCAAGATCCAGGCAGACTACCTCAAGCTGCTGGTCACCCAGCTCCAGCACCAGAACCCGCTGGAACCCATGGACAACAACCAGATGGCCAGCCAACTGGCCCAGCTGTCGTCGCTGGAACAGCTGGAGAACCTCAATTCCCGGTTCGCAGCCGTGCTGGATTTCCAGACGAAGACCGCCGGGGCCGACATCATCGGCAAACAGGTCAATTACCTGCTGCCCGGTACCGACGAGGTCCGCACCGGAACCGTCAGCGCCTGCGATCTGTCCGGCGGGGAGATGAAACTCCAGGTCGGCGAACACCAGATCACGTTTAACGACATCGAAGTCATCCGGGAAAAGGCACAGTAACCGCCTGCCCGGGACCTAGCGACCACAACCAGAACACCCAACGAGAGATGACTCTGAGATCACAGTCGAGGAACTCTAATGAATAGTGCATTGCTTTCAGGCGTCAGCGGGCTCAAGGCCCACCAGAAGATGATCGATGTAGCCGGTAACAACCTAGCCAACGTCAACACGCAGGGCTTCAAGTCCAGCCGCATTACTTTCGGCGACATGCTCGGGCAGACCATCCGCCAAGCCACCCAGGCCAACGAGTCCACCGGCGGTACCAACCCCATGCAGGTCGGTACGGGCGTGCAGGTCGGCATGGTCCAGCGCGACATGTCAGCCGGAAGCATCATGTCCACCGGACAGGCGCTGGACATGGCCATTGAGGGCGACGGTTATTTCGCGCTGAACAACGGCACGCGTGACGTCTACACCCGCGTCGGTGCCTTCGGTGTGGATGAGAACTTCAACCTCGTCGATCCCAACACCGGTTACAAGCTGCAGCGCATCGGTTCCGAAGGCGAAGCCGACGGGTTCCAGTCGAGCACCAGCACCGACATCAAGGTGCCGTACAACACCGCGCTGCCTGCTCGCTCGACCGAGCAGATCACGTTCGCCGGAAACCTTTCCTCCGATGAGTATTCCCCGACAAAGAACCTGATGACCAGCGGCACGCAATATACCAAGGGCGGGACCGTGGCGGGCGTCAACACCCTTCTGGTCGATCTGGACCAGGCAAGCGCCGCCCTGAACGGTGAGACGCTGACTATCTCCGGTGCCGTGCCGGACGGTACGGCGGTCAACACCACGCTGGCGGTGGACGGAACGACCACCGTCCAGGATCTGCTGGATTCCATCAACGGCCTGTACGGCAGCGACGCCAAGGCCTCGCTGATCAACGGCGAGATCCGGCTGGAAGACGCCAAGGAAGGTTACAGCCGGACCGACCTGCAGATCACCAGCTCCAATGCAGACGCCATCGAGCTGCCGAAATACTTCACGATCCTCGCTGCCGGTGGCGAAGCGGTGAAGAACACGAACATCGAGATCTTCGACTCCCAAGGCATCAGCCACGTGCTCAGTGCGTCGTTCGTAAAGACCGACACGCCGAACCAGTGGGACATCGTGATGACCAACATCACCGGCGACGTGGAACTGGTCGACCGGCGTGTCGAAGGCGTGACCTTCCTGGCTGACGGCAGCTACGGCGGGATCGATGGAAGCGATCCGACCAGTTTCCAGGTCCGCTTCGGACACGACCCGGCCAACACGCGTACGCTCTACCTGGACCTGGGTTCCGAGGGCGATTTCAACGGGCTCAGCCAGTTCGGCGGCGGGTCGACGGTGGCCCCCTCCGGGCAGGACGGGTACGCCCCGGGTTGGCTCTCCAGTCTGTCGGTGAGCCCCGAGGGTGTGCTGGTGGGCACGTTTACCAACGGCGTGCGTCGCGATATCGCCGCCCTTCGCCTGGCGACGTTCCAGAACCCCGGCGGGCTGGAGTCCATCGGCAAGAACTACTACCTGCCCACGGCCAACTCCGGTGACCCGGTGGCAACCCGCGGTCTGACCGGTGGTGCCGGTGCCGTCCGCGGCGAGTCGCTGGAAGGCTCCAACGTCGACACTGCCGGAGAGTTCGTCCACCTGATCGAAGGCCAGAACGGTTTCCAGGCCAACGCCCGGACGATCACCATTTCCAACGAGATGCTGAGAGAATTGACGAATCTGATCCGATGACGGTAGTGCTTGGGCAGTAGTGCTTCGGCAATAGGCGCCGCGGGCGAGGTGGAATTAACGCACTGACGAATTCACGAAGTAACGAATCCGCGAACTGACGAATTCACGAACTGACGAATTCACGAAGTAACGAACTAACGACTTCACGAGAGAAGACGAATGCCTGAAACGCCGGCACAATTCCTGCTCGCACAGGCGCGAGAACGCCTGATGGAGCTGACAAAGACCAGCCGCACCCCCCTGGCAGAGTGGTGGGTCTGGCTGGGAATTGCGGTGGTTCTGGCGCTGGTGTCTGTCTACGCCTTCACCGTCTGGCACCGGCACAGGAAGGAACGGCAGGCCAGAAGCTGGCAGACCTTCCGCAACCTTGCCGATAACCTGGGCCTGAGCGACGAAGAGCGCGTCCTGCTGGCACGCGTTGCCACCGTCTCAGGCCTAAAGCGGCCGGAACTGGTCTTCACCAGCGATTCCTCCTTCTACAACGGTGTGGCAAGCCTCCAGCGATACGGAAACAGCTCTGAAGCGGGCAAAAACATCAATGGCACCTGTTCCAGTTGCGTGTTCCTCAGCAGCCTGCGGGAGAAGCTGGGCTTCCAGATCCCCACACCGGAAGCCAAGACCAGCAACGTCAACCTCAGCCGCGTTCGACTGGGCAAAACCATACGCATCATCCATCCGGAAGCCCCGGACGGAACCGAGGCGATGATTACGGCAATCGGCGACGAGAACAACGAGTTCGCCGTGAAGCTGCAGCGTCCGATCGAGAAAGCGAAAATGGGCGAGAACTGGGTGGTCAGATACCCCCAGGGCGGCGTGCTGTGGGAATTCAGCACCTGGGTCCTCCGCAAGGACGAGAGCGACCAGATTCACCTCCGCCCCGTCGGAGAGGTGCGCCTGATCAACCGCCGCCGATTCATCCGCGTCCCGACCAGGAAGTCGGCGTTCATCGCCCATTTCCCGTTCAGCCGCGACGAGGCGAACCGCCAGCCGCCCGAATTCCATTCCGGTGTGCTTGTCGAGATCGCCGGACCGGGAATCCAGATTCGCAGCCCGCTGGAAGCGGACATCGGCGCGAAGATGCTTGTGGTCATCGATGTCGGAGACGAATTGATCGAGGGCATGGGCATCGTCCGCCGCGTCCAGACCGAAGCCGACCAGCTGACCACGCTGGCCGTCGAAATGATCGGGCTCAGTACCGATGAAGTGGCCGAGCTGGCCAAGGTGACCAACCACGCAGCCAAGGAAAACAAGGTCACCGGCGGACCGGCGCACCAGAAGAAGAACAAGGCCCTAAAGAAGCAGGCCGTCAAATAACGCCGCACGAGACGACAGGACCATGGCAGATCCACTGACAATCAATTCCAGCAACATCCGGGCGCTGAACCAGCAGTACGAGACCATCGCACACAACCTGGCCAACGCCAGTTCCGCCGGGTTCAAGCGCGGGATGACCAGCTTTACCGAGGTCCTGCAGAGCCGACTGGAAGGCGACCCGGCCCAGCTGCCCGAAAGCGAGATTCAGACAGCCGGTCATACCGACTGGCGACCGGGCGTTGTCAACAGAACCGGTCAGCCGCTGGACATGGCGTTGCACGGCAAGGGCTTCTTCGTCATTGAGACGCAGGACGGCCCGGAGTTTACGCGGGCCGGGACGTTCCGCCTCAGCCCCGAACGGCAACTGGTGGATTCCCGTGGCAGGACGGTCGCCGGGGACGGCGGACCGATCACGATCCCACCGAACGTCGGGCTGGACCAGATCCAGGTCGCCCAGGACGGCAGCGTGCTGGCCGACGGAACCGCGGTGGGCAAACTGAGAGTTGTAGAATTCGACGACGTGAACATGCTGACCGCCTGCGGAGGCTCCTGCTACAAGGCCCCGCCGGACAGCGAAGTCGCTGCCGAAGCGACGACGGTCATGCAGGGCTACCGTGAAATGTCCAACGTCAGCACCGTGCAGGAGCTGACAGCCCTGATCAGCGTGACGCGGCTGTATGAAGCAAACATCAAGACGATCCAGACGCAGGACGAACGCCTGAAGAATATCCTCCAGATCGCAATGTCGTAAGCGGGATTTTTTCGGGCACACCGAATACCAAGAACAGTTGACCGCAACAGGGGCGAATGCCCCGCGGAAAAGACGCTACCAACAGGAGACGCAGAATGCTACGCGCATTTTCAACGTCGGCAACCGGCATGCAGGCCCAGCAGATGATCGTGGACGTGATCGCCAACAACCTGGCGAACATCAACACCACCGGGTTCAAAAAGTCGCAGGTCGACTTCCAGGACCTCATCTACGTCAAGAGCGAGCAGGCGGGCAACCAGTCCGCCAGCGGGATCGTCGCCCCCAGCGGGACGGAGATCGGAAGCGGCGTGAGGCCGGCATCGACATTGAAGGTTTTCAGCCAGGGCGAGATGCAGAACACCGGCAGAACGCTGGACCTGGCCATTGAGGGCGACGGGTTCTTCCAGGTGGTCAACGCTGCCGGTGAGGTCCGCTACACCCGCGACGGATCGTTCCGCGTGAATTCCGAAGGCAGCGTCTGCAACGCCGACGGATTCCTGCTGGACCCGGCCATCCAGATCCCCGCCGAGGCCAGCGAGGTCGGCATCGGGCAGGACGGCACGGTCGTGGCGTTCGTGCCCGGTCAGGCCGCTCCGCAGGCGGTCGGGCAGATCACCCTGGCCCGCTTCGCCAACCCGTCCGGACTGACGGCAGAGGGTCGCAACATCCTGGCTGAGACCGATGCCTCCGGAACGCCCACCACGGGCACCCCGGGCACCGAGGGGCTTGGAACCCTCCAGCAGGGCTTCCTGGAAAAGTCCAACGTGCAAATGGTTACCGAACTGGTGAACCTGATTACCGCACAACGCGCCTACGAAACCAATTCCCGGTCCATCAAGGCCGGGGACGAGATGCTGACCACCACCAACCGACTGCTGGGATAACGGGAGGGTACCGTTGAAGCACATGCTGATAGCAGTGATGGTGGTTCTCGCGGCCGGGCCGGTCTTGGCAGAGCAGTCCTCCGAGACCGGTACGGTCCGCGTTTACCTGCCGCGGATCATCCAGGTCGACTCCGAGAACCTCACGCTCGGGCAGATCTCGCTGATCCATGGCGAGGACCAGACGCTGAAGGAAACGGTCTCGAAGATCGAACTCGGCCGGGGCCCCTTCCCCGGAGAGAACCTGGCGATCCGGAAGGCGACCATCGTCGCCCGGATGGCCACGGCGGGTCTGGATCTCAAGCGGGTCACGGTAAGCGGTGCTCAGTCGGTGACGGTCAGCAGGAACAACCAGACGATCACCGCCGGGCAGATCGGCACGTTCGCCGAGGAGTACCTGACCGGCTCGAATCGCCTCCCGGCCAATACGTCGGTCACCGTCGCCCGCGAGGGTGAGGACATCGTACTTTCCCGCGGGCAGAAGGCCACGCTGAAGGCGGCCGTCGCCAAGGGTGCCCCGGCGGGGTTTGTCCGGGTGACGGTCCGGGCGATGGTCGGCAAGAAGGTGGCCGGGGAAACCAGCGTGCTGTTCCGCGTGACGTACAAGGTGCGGCAGATCGTCGCCAGGCAGGACATCCCGCGCAACGCCGAGCTGACGCCGGACAACTGCAAGGTCGTAACCGTCGACAGTCCGAACCCCGAAGGCCGGTTCGTTTCGCCGTTCGGCAAGAAGGTGCGTCAGCCGGTCAAGGCGAGCGCGAAGATCGGCCCGGGCATCCTGGTCAAGCCCGAGGCGAAGGTTGTCATCGAGCGGAACCAGAAGGTGATCATGGAGGTCAGCGCCGATCTGTTCACGATCACGGCAGTGGGCCTGGCGATGGAGCCCGGCAAGCCCGGCCAATACATCAAGGTGCGGAACGTCGACAGCACGCGGATCGTGACCGTCAAGGTGATGGAAGACGGGTCGGTCCGCCCGATTTACAAGGTGAAGCAATGAAGAACATCGGCAGGACCATCGCGATC
Organism: Phycisphaerae bacterium; assembly: GCA_046539045.1. Lineage (GTDB taxonomy): Bacteria > Planctomycetota > Phycisphaerae > SM23-33 > SM23-33 > JBKHHU01. Next base: position 602 of record JBKHHU010000160.1, on the reverse strand, counting down.
GCGTTGGTGCTGGCAGCGGCATCGCAGGCGCCGGCGGGCAGCATCTGGGCCCGCGGAACCGCCCGGACGCGCGCCATCACCACCGACGACACCGCACGGAACATCGGCGACAACCTGACCATCAGCATCGACGAGCAGTCGCGTGTCGGAGGCGAGAGCACTCGCGAGATGGAGAAGACCTCCTCCCGCTCGAACAAGATGTCCGGCACGCTGGACATGGCCGACCTGGTCGGCGGCGTGGGCAAGAAGGTCTTCAACTTCCCGAAGATGGACTTCAGCAGCGACAACGGCAACAACTTCGACGGCTCCAGCGGGTTCGACAACGACCGCAGCATGATCGACCAGATCACCGTCACCGTCGAGGACGTGCTGCCCAACGGCAACATGGTCGTGCTCGGCAAGCGGATCCGTGAAGTCGACGGCGAGAAGCAGACCATCACCGTCTCGGGAATCGTCCGGCCGAGCGACGTGAACTTCGACAACACCGTCCGGTCCGACCGCGTGGCGGAGTTTCACCTGGTCTACCGCAACAGCGGCCAGGGCGGAACATTCACGAACCCGGGCTGGCTGGCGCGGGTGCTGAACTTCCTGAACCCGTTCTA
>JBKHHU010000026.1:0-24807 GCA_046539045.1 Phycisphaerae bacterium | reverse complement strand
CAACACGGCAGAGACCGCCCAGCAGGCCGGCGCAACCGTGGTCTCGCACCCGCAAAGCCTGGGCAACGGCGCGGCCATCAAGACCGGGGCCAGAAAAGCCGGCGGCGAGATCCTGGTGATGCTCGACGCCGACGGCCAGCACGACCCGGACGACATCCCGCGCCTGCTCGAACAACTGGAAGCCGGCTACGACATGGCCGTCGGCGCCCGCTTCGGCAAGTACGAGCAGCAGTCCTTCCGCCGGATGCACGTGTTCGGCAACAACCTCGTCCGCGGTTTGATCAATCGCATCTTCCATACCCAGCTGACGGACATCCTGTCCGGCTACCGGGCGTTCAACCGCCGCGTGGCCCGGGCGATCCCGATCGTCTCCACCGGGTTCGAGGTCGAGACGGAACTGACGATGCACATGCTGTATTACAATCTGAAGATTGTGGAAGTGCCCGCTGCCTACCGGGCCCGGCGTGAAGGCAGCGAGTCGAAGCTCAATACGGTAGGCGACGGTTGCCGGGTGCTCTGGAAGATCTTCAGCCTGGTTCGGGCCTACAAGCCGCTGACGTTCTTCGGCGGGATGGGCATCCTGCTGTTCCTGCTGGGCGCGGTGTCGGGCATCGCCCCGGTCTACGACTACATTGTCTATCAATACGTGTACCACGTGCCGCTGGCGATTCTCGCGACCGGGCTGATGCTGCTGAGTTTCGGGAGCGTCTTTCTGGGACTCTCGCTGCACGCGATCAACTGGCGACTCAAGGAACTGCACAATGTACTTGTCCGCCCAAGACGGTGAGACGATGGCTGAAACCGACATGATCGAAAACGTACCGCTGTTTGTGCCCGGGCGACTTTGCCTGTTCGGCGAGCACAGTGACTGGGCGGGTCAGTACGGACTTCACCCGGGTTACTGCCTGGTGATCGGCACGGACCAGGGCTTCCGCGCCGAAGTGCACGCTTCGGACATGTTCACCGTCGAGACACTGATTCCGGACGAGTACGGCAGGCCCAGCGGCAGGACGCGGCAGATGTCCTGCGACTGGCGTGCCGAGACGCTTCTGGCAGCGGCCAGGGACGAGAACGAGTTCTTCCGCTACTGTGCGGGCGTGGCCCACCAGATGATGGAGCACCCGGGCGTAACCGGAGGCATTCATCTGCGGATCCGGGACATGGATCTGCCGTTACGGAAAGGCGTTTCCAGCTCGGCTGCGGTCTGCATCCTGGTGGCGCGAGCGTTTGAGAAGGTTTACGACCTCGGCATGTTCCCTCACGAGCTGATGGAAGCGGCCTACCGCGGCGAGCGATTGACCGGCAGCCAGTGCGGAAGGATGGACCAGGCGTGCGTATACGGTAAGACGCCGGTGCTGCTGACGTTCGGCAAGGGAGATGTGCGCGTCGAGCCGCTGTTCCCGCGCGGACGCATGGACATGTTCTTCGTCGACTTGGCCGGGCAGAAGGACACGGTGCGGATCCTCTCGGATCTGCAAGGCGCCTACCTCAGCAGCAAAGACCTGCAGAAGGCACTCGGCCAGGCCAACGAGGAAGTGATCCGCAGAGCCTACCGGGCCATCACGGAAGGCGACTCCAGGCTGACCGGCGAGCTCATGACCCGCGCTCAGGATACCTTCGAGCGGTTGATCGCCCCGCACAGCCCGGCCGAGCTCCGCAGCCCGAGGCTCCACCAGGTGCTGGGCTTGCAGGCCATCAGCGAGCACGTGTACGGGGGAAAAGGCGTCGGCAGCCAGGGAGACGGCACCGCCCAGTTCGTCGCGCGAAGTGCGGAAGACCGGGCCGAGGCCATGCGGAAAATCGTCGAAGCGTTCCCGGAGATGCGCTGCTTCCCGTTGACGATCTACCCGCAAAACGAGGGCGATTCCCACACCGCCGCTTCGGCATCCTAGAGTCGGTTCGTCTCTTGCCGACCGGACTGCTCCTGCCGCAACGGCAGAAACCGTCGGCGCGCATGCCCAGCCGCCTCGGATTCGGGAAACTCTTCCAGCAGTCGGAGATACGCCGCGCGGGCCTGCTGCTCCTTCCCGAGCTTTTCGTAAGTAAAGCCCAGCCAGAACAGCGTCTGGGGCAGATACTGGCGGTTCTGCGTCTTCTGGAAACGCTGCAGCAGATCGGCAAAGGCCTCGGCGGCCCGGACGTACTCCCGCTTGGACGTCAACTCCACCGCGTGATTGAAATACTCGATGTTCTGGGCCGTGACGTGGGCGGGCGCCGGCTGGGTTTCCGCAGCCGCATCCTGCGTCGCGGCCGCAGTGCCTGCGGGCATCTGTTCCGGCAGATATGCTCGGGACCCGCAGCCGATCAGAAACGCCGCCGCCAGAATCGCAAGCACCACAGGCGGATTACGCAACATCTTCGACCCCCTTCAGCAGCAGCTTGACCTCGAAAAGAAGCGAACGCATGGGCTGATGCTCCCCACGGCTGGCGAGGATGGAATCGATCGTTTCCATCACGTCGCTTTCCTCCACCAACTGAGCGAACGCCTCGGACTCGGCATGTATGTCCGGGTTGATCATGTCCAGCCGCGTCAGGACGACCTCGACGGTTTCCAGCAGACGCACCGTGGTAACGCTTGCTGCGTTGCGGCGGACCCGCATCAACCGGGACAGAATCCGCGTTCGTCGCAGGGCCGTCTTGCGAGCCATCAATCCGGACTCGCCCGGCGCCGCGGCTGCGAGGTAGACACCCTGGAAATCCTCCATCCATTTGTCCCGCTGATGGCGCAGATCGGCCAGTTTTCCGGCCGCCTTGCGATGGGCGATGAGCGCCTTGTCATAATCGTCCCGGAGTTCCTCCAGTCGGGACTGCAGAACCCGGTTGCGCTTCTGTGCGTCGTCGCGTGCGGCGGCGATCTGTTCCATGGCCGCATCCGCCCGCTGGACATACTGCTTGAGCGTGCGAACACGCTGCCGCTCTGACTCCAGCAGGTTCTGCTGCTCGACCAGGGCGTTGGCCAGCTCCCCCAGCTCCTTCTCGTAGCGGCCGGTCAGCTGCTCCCGACTCTGTTTCAGTGACTGGGCCAGCGCCTGGTCCGCCGAGCGGCTCGCCTCCTCCAGTCGCTCCACCTGCAATTGAAGCCTGTCCCGATCGTCCCGCACCAGCGCCAGCGCCCTGCGATTTTTGTTCAGCCCGCTCCGCAACTTCGCTGCCTCGTTTTCCGCCTGGCGGAGTTGGGTCTTCAGGCGGGCGACGCTCGGGTCGGGCCCAGTCGGCTCGGGCCTCGGCTGGTCCGGGCGCGAGAAGTACACCACCATCGCGCCGATCAGCAGAGCAGCGGCAGCGGCGGTCGGCAGCCATCGCAGCCAGGTTGGTGTGGCACGCCGGCGCGGACTGCCCGCGTCGGCAAGTTGGGGCGGAGCCGGCGGATCGACCCGCCGCATGTACTCTTCGGCGCCCCATTGCCGCAACAACCGCTCCGTACGGTCTTTGCGTTGATTATGATCGGGAGACATGTTCTTTCTCCATCGGCATATACCCCGGCATGTCCGCTGCGCGCAGTTTTTTGGAGTTCCCGGTCATTCGAGAACTCCTTTGTCGCCCAGACAGCGGCTCAACAGGCCGCGAGCCGTCTGGAGCCGAAGGCGGACCGTCGCCTCGGCCATGCCCATCTCTGCTGCCACGCCGCGGGTGGTCAACCCCTGCACAAACCGCAGGTGCACGACCTGCTGCAGCTGGTCGGGCAGTTTGCCGATGCAGTCGGACAGAGCAGCCAGTTCCTCCGCGTCGGCAGCATCGTGGTGTGGGTTGTCCGTCCCGGCGAACATCTCCTCTGCCAGCTCCGGATCGAAACTGTCCGGCTGCGCCCGCCGGGCCCACTGTTTGCGGGCAACGTTTTTGGCGATCGTGCTCAACCAGTAACGGAACTTCCCGCGGTCGGGGTCGAAGGTGTGCAGGCTGCGATAGACCCGGAGAAAGGTTTCCTGCGTCAGGTCGTCGGCGTCATTCGAGGAAAAGCCGCTCCGGAGCAGGTAGCCTTTCACCCGCCGACAGTGCGCGTGGTACAGCGCGTCGAAAGCGGAGGCGTCTCCGTCGAGGCACTGTTGAATCCACTTCCGTTCCTGGTTCTCCACGCACGCTCCCCTGCTCTTCATTTCGGATCGGGAAGATTCTTGCCCACGGCAGGGCTGTTCGTCAATGAACATTTCCGGAAGCAGGCGATTTCAACCGCCGCGAAAGCATCGCAAGATCATCTTCTTCCGCATTTCTGCATCGATTGCTGCGCAGAGACCCGCCCGGCGGGTAGTAGTTCGCGGAAGAGACGTTGGAAAAGCAAAGGAACTTATCGAAAGGGGAAATGATGAAAGGGCTGATAGTAGCTGTGCTGCTGGGTCTGATGGTCTTCGCCGGATGCGGGACGCACAACAAGTTGAGCATGAAACAGGTAGATTTTGCCCGTGGCGGGTTCGTGGACGAGGAAACTGCCGAACGGCTGCGGAACGAGCTGACTGACGGAGACATCGCCAAACTGCTGGACGCGAATGTGAAAGTGAATCTGCCGACGAGCATCGCCCTGGCGCGGCTGGAAAGCCCGTACGGGCAGCAGTTCCACCTGGCGGACATCTCTGCCGACGAGATGGAGCGGTGGAACGAGACGGTGGAGGAGATGGACCAGTTCACCGGGATCAGCCCGGTTACCTCGCTGTCGATGAACCAGCCCAACGGTAGCGTGACAATGAAGCAGTTGCGGCAGGCCGCCGCCCAGATGCAGTGCGAGCTGCTGCTGGCGTACGTGAAGACCGACAGCTCGGTGGACAACTACAACGACGCGGCCGCGTTGTACTGGACCGGCGTGGGGCTTTTCCTGGTGCCCGGGAACGTGTACGAACACAGGACGGTGATGCAGGCGGCGCTGGTCGATGTGCGGACCGGGATGATTCTCGGCACCGCCAGTGGGGACTCGCACAAGAAACGGACCTACCCAGCCGCCTTCAAGCAGATCCAGGCCGACAAGCTCTCGCGGGAGACCCCCGATGAAGCGCTGACCGACCTGCAGGCCGGGGCCAGAGGCGTTCTCCAGCGCCTGCACAGGCAGGCCCTCGCCAGCCGGCGACCGGCCGAGGAATAGAACAACCTGCCCGGTGCAGCTTTGGGGGAGAGTTGTGCCCGGCACCAAACCGCTTGGAACCGGAACCCGCGTCGAATGTCACTCCCGGAACCCTGGCAGGACCGGTGGACTTCGGCGCGGGCATTTTATTCTGAGCCCTCCGCCTGCCCGCTGCCGTTGCCGTTGCCATTGCCGTTGCCGCCCATTCGCTGGAACGGCACGGTGTCCTTGAACGAATGCGTACGCTGCGGGAACGGGATGGTGATGTTCGCGTTGTCCAGGTCGCGTTTGACGCTTCGAATGACCTCGTCGCGGGATTCGCGAACGGACAGCGGCGTCGGGCGGGTCCACCACGCGACCTCGAAGTTGACGCTGCTGGCGCCAAGTTCCGTCACGAGCACCTGGATCTTCTTCTGGTCACTGACGGTTTCGCACTTCTCTACCGCCTTGCGGATAATCTCCGCGGCTTTATCCAGATCGTCGTCGTAGTCGACGCCCGCAATCACCAGGTCGCGACGGATCGGCCTATTGGTCAGCACCTTCACCGGGTTCTTGTACAGCAACGCGTTGGGTACCACGATCAACTCATCTGAGACCGTCCGGATGTGCGTGTTGCGGATGTTGATCTCCTCGACCTGCCCGTCGACGTGCTGACCCTCGACCTCGAGAAAGTCGCCTTTTTCAATGGGGAATCGCCAGAGAATCAGGATGCCGGCAAAGAAGTTCTCAAAGATGTCCTTGAACGCGAAGCCGATGGCGACCGTGCCCAATCCCAAAGCCGTCAACGCGCTGGCGGGGGTCAGGTTCGGGAACAGCACCATCGCCGCGATGAGAATTCCGGTAATCCAGATCGCGATGCGGATCAGGCGGTTGAGCAATTCCTTGAGCGAATCGCGAAAGTCGAACTTCGAGAAGAAGCGGCGCAACCATGTCTTCACCAGTGACGCCACGATTCCAGTGATGATCAGGACCAGCAACGCCCCGATAATCAGCGGGATATGGGCCAGGAAGCCGTGCCAGATACCCACCACGGTCGCCCAGATCCAGGTCGCGGCGCTCACCGGATCGTCCGGCGGGTCGACCGGCTTGGTGGTAGCCTGAGTGGTCGTCGCCTGTGTGGTATGCGCAAGCAGTGCAACTATCGGCGCCGGAAGCAAAGGCCTCTCCTTCAGTTAAGACCGCTGATGGAGAATCCTATGTCACCGCCGGCCCCTGCCCAACATCTACAATCAACTCCTGCCCGGCGGGCGATCAGTTGCTGCTGCTCACCAGACGCAGCAGGCCCTCGTGAATGGCCGCCCCGAAATACACCGCCAGGGTCGTCAGCAGGGGCGTGGCGAGGATCCCGATCGCCAGCCACAGATGGATCGGCCCCATCAGGTACCAGCACACCACCACGCAGGCCAGCCCCAACATCAACCCCAGAACCCAGGGCGACTGCTGGAAGTTCAGGAACAGCCCCACCACAAATCCCACTCCCAGTGCGAGCAGCACGAAATACACCGCCAGACGCTCATCCGGAAGACCGAACATCCCGCCCATCCGCCTGTACTCCCAGGGCCGGATCTGCCGGTTCGGGCGAGTGGCAGCCACCGCGTCCGGTTCCAGCAGTTCGATATCACGCGGGATGCCCTCGTCGGCCAGCGCGTCCCGCCACAACGACTCCCGCGGATAGTAGGTGATGGCCTTGAGCTTCTGGAATACGTAGCTTCGCGTGGTCGGCTCCGGCTGGGTGGTCGGCGCCCCTGCCGTTGTCGGACGGCTCGAAACGGGCTCGAGCGGCTGATGCGTATCGAAGATGAACCACCCGCGAAGCGTCTTGCCGACGATGTACCGCTCGTCGTGCGTCGCGTAGGAGGACAGGTTGATGATCAGATCGATGTGTTTATACGGGGCGAGCTTCTTGACGATCGCATGGACGCCGATGAACTCCCGTCGCTGCTTCCCGTCCGGGCCTTCGCGCAGCCGGAATGGCTGCTGTCCCTCCGGTGTCCGCAGCCGGAACAGCGAGTAATCTCCGAAGAGCTTCAGCTCGTAGGGACGCGGCGCATCCTCCGCGCCGAGGCCGACGGAAACCCCGCCGACCAGCAGGAAAAACGCGACGATAAGCAGTCTGCAGTTCATGCGGATGATGGTCTTCAGTTCTCCACGCCGAGTACCCGGCGAACATTCTCTGCGGTCACCGGCTGGATGATCCCGCGATCGGTAATGATGCCCTGGATCAGCTCAGCGGGCGTGACGTCAAAGGCCGGGGAATAGGTTTTGACCGTTTCCGGAGCGGTTCGTTTGCCGAACCCGTTGGTGATTTCGTCGGCGGCACGCTGCTCGATCGGGATATCATCACCGCTCGCGAGCGACAGATCGAACGTGCTGTACGGGGCGGCCACGTAGAACGGAATCCCGTGTCGGGCGGCCAGCACAGCCACTCCGTAGGTGCCGATCTTGTTGGCGGCGTCACCATTGGCAGCAATCCGATCGGCACCGACGATGATCAGGTCGACGCGTTTCTCCTTCATCACCTGCCCGGCCATGTTGTCGGTGATCAGCACCGCGTCGATTCCCGCCTGGTCCAGTTCCCAGGCGGTCAGTCGGCTGCCCTGCAGCAACGGCCTGGTCTCGTCGCAGAACACCGTGAACTTCCGCCCTGCGGCGTTGGCGACATACATGCCCGCGGTGGCCGTCCCGATCCCGCCCGTTGCCAGTGCCCCCGCGTTGCAGTGGGTCAGGACGCCCTGCCCGTCCCTGATCAGTTCGGCAGCGTACCGGCCGATCTTTGCGCAAAGCTCGCGATCTTCCCGGTGGATCGCCTTGGCTTCGTCCAGCAGCGCCCGGCGGATCGCGTCAAGCCCGTCTTCCGTCTGCCCGGCGCGGGCCAGACAGCGTCCGATCGCCCAGCTGAGATTCACCGCCGTCGGCCTGGAGCTGTTGAGGTAGTCCCCTGCCTGCGTCAATGCAGCTTGGGTGTCCCCATCGGGTTCGATCCGCTGGGCGGCGATTACCATGCCGTACCCAGCCGCCACACCGATGGCAGGCGCCCCGCGGACAACCAGGCGCTTAATCGCGTCCCATACGTCGACGGGTGTGCGGCAATCGAGGAACGTTTTCTCGGTGGGCAGCTTCGTCTGGTCCAGCAGGCGGAGAAAGCCCGTGTCTGCGTCTCCGATCCATTCGGCGACCGGAACGGGCGGCTGGATGTCTTGGATGGTGTCGTTCATTCCGGAAGGGTAGCGAAATGCAGGTCCTGCCGCAAGCGACAAGCTGTCCGGACCGCAGGGCACTGCCGCGGCCGGCGCCGCAGGATGCGGTCTCGTGCGGTGATCCTGACCGGAACCAACTGCGCAGACCGTACATGAATGTCCAGCAAATCGAGGAAATTCTTTTTTTCTGATCTTGATGGGAGTGAAAGGGATTACGCGTGCTAATTCTTTCCCCAAGGGGCCGTTAGCAGGTACCCCGGAAGCTGGCCGGGGCGAAAATCCGATTTTGCACGCGTTCCTCAGCGGGGAAAAGGCTACAATTAAAGAAGTTACAACACGCCTTCGGCGGGGCTGCCGGTTGCGGTTGTAATACCCTGCCGATCGCGTCCCGTAATGCGTGGTGAGGCGGATCGCGCCGGTGAAACCGGGGCCCACACAGCAGCAAATCCGGGCGTTTGGCGAATCTGACTCACCTTGACGCCGGGTTGTGCCGATATATACCCTTAGATGTCAGGGATCGTACCCCTCCGGGCAAAAGTTGCACGTATAATCAATGAAATACCGGGGTTACGTTCGACGTTTCCAAGGAAGGAGCCGCGCATGCTGGTGCTGTCCAGACAGCGTGATGAGACAATCATGATCGGCGACGACATCGAAATCACGGTCGTCGACATTCGTGGTGAGAAAGTCAGATTGGGCATCAATGCCCCCGCCCATATTCCCGTCCATCGCAAAGAAGTGTACGAAGCGATCAAACGTGAAGCCAAAGAGCACGGGAAGGAAGGCGACGACGCGAAGGTTGAATCGCTCGCCAAGAGGAAGGCTCAGAAGAAAAAAACCTCCTGAGCCGGATTCTGCGGAATTTTCGCGGCTGGGCGCCGAGTTCCCAGCCGCTTTTCTATGCGCCGACCATCGCCGGGGTCATCGCTTCCTGCAGGCCGGACAGATTGATCACCTGGGCCAGCGCCTCCACCACTTCCGGGTCATACCCAGCCGGGGTGCATCGCTCCAGTTCGTCCATCGCTGCCAGAGAGGTCATCGCTGCCCGATGAGGCCGGTCATGCGTCATCGCTTCATACGAGTCCGCCACGGCCAGAATGCGGGCATCCAGCGGGATATCCTCGCCCCGCAGGCCGTCGGGGTATCCGGTCCCGTTCATCCGCTCGTGGTGGCTCCGCACCGCCGGAAGAATATCCGCCAGTGACGGCAGCGGCTGAAGGATTTCATAACCGACGTTCGCGTGCTGCTGGACGCGATGATACTTTTGGACACTGATCGGCCCCCGGCCGCGAAGGATCTCCTCCGGTACCGAGAGCATGCCGATATCGTGCAGTTCGCCGGCCAGTTCGAGTCTGTCGCAATGTCGTGCGGACAGGCCCATCTTCTCACCGATCCGGCGGGCAAGCCTCGCCACATTCGCGCTGTGCCCGTAGTGGTATTCTTCGCGGGCCTCTCCGGAAAGCACGATCCGCCTGAGCACGTCGACGTAATGCCCCTCCGCCTGGCGCGCACCGATGCTGATCAACTCCGACCGCCGGACCATATCGCGAAGTGACTGGTGGATCCGCAGACCGGCCAGCCCCGCAAAGAGCACGATAAGGCTTGCTGAGAAGATCATTTCCGTCGAATCGGAGCTTCTGGCGATCAGGCCCAGGCAGAGAATCGTCCCGATCATGAACAGCAAAACCGAGCGGATTATCGGCCAGGCCGAGAAACGGATTTCTCCGGCACGCATGCAGTATCTCCCATAGTCAACCGGTTTGACGGGACTATACGATGTGCCTCCCGGCCGGGCAAACGAAGCCCCGCCGGTCGAACAACGCCCAACGTAGACAGGATTCAGCTTCGCCCATGAATCGGACCGGCTGATCGACGGCTTGAGCAAGCGAGAGAAATGCTCAAATCCGGCGGCCCCCGCTGCCGATACGGAAAACAGAGACATGAGCAAGCAGAAGCCCATCCTGATCGGCTGTCCGCAGTCGCACGCCCTGGTGCGCGGAATGTACGACTGCGACGATTCGGGAGAGTACCTGCTCGGCCACGACGGTAACTTCGTGCTGGCCCGCGCCCGGTGCGGACAGGACAACGGCCGGTGCGCCCAGACGATGTGCGTTCTGCACCGCTACAACCGGCGCCGCAAGGGCTCCTGGTACCCTACGACGATCCTGGCCATGCCCAACCGCTCCGGCGGATTCACCCCATCGGGCGAGAACAGCTCCTGCCCGGACTCGCCCGTTTGCGATGACGGCAAGGGCTGGCTGGCCTGAGCCGCCCCCGCCACCGGACGCGTCGACTCCCTCCCCTTGCTCTACCGGCGCCGATTCTCTCTTACCGGTGCGGTTGATTGCCCCTGCCCGACAGCCATATCCTTCTAGTGGGCGCATTTCCCTGCGTCGGATCGATACATCGAAAGGAAAAAGCACATGGCCATCAAGCTACACTCGGAACTCGCCGAGGAGATAAAGCAATTTGTCCAGAAAGATTTCACGCCGCATTACGGGGAGAAACAGGAGCAGTTCGAGAGCAACCCGCTCTGGGCTCGACTGCGCGAACTGGGGACCGAGCTCTGGCTGGACACCGGCGACATCGACGATGCCGGTGACAACTGGACCCGCGAATTCTCCGCCATGACGACCAACAACACGCTTCTGAACAAGGAGGTCCAGAAAGGCACCTACGATGAGGTCATCCCCCAGGCGGCGGAGATGCTGCGCAAGCATGACCTGTCCGAGCGGGAGATGAAGCTGGAGGTCGCGTTCATTCTCAACGCGATGCACGCGCTGAAACTGGTGGAACAGTTCGACGCGTTTGTCAGCGTGGAAGAACACACCGACCTGGCCCACGATCTGGACGGCTCCGTGGAGTACGCCCGACGCTATCACGAGATCTGCCCCGAGCGGTTCTACGTGAAGATTCCGCACACGCCGGCAGGGATTCTCGCGACGCGCAAAGTCGCCTCCGAGGGAATCCCCGTTAACCACACACTTGGCTTCGGTGCCCGTCAGAACTACATCACGGCCCGGCTGGCGGCGCCGCGTTTCGTCAACGTGTTCATGGGACGCCTGAACAGCTTCGTGAGCAACAATGATCTCGGCGACGGCGAACTGGTCGGCGAACGGGCGACCCTCGCCTCCCAGCGTGCGATCCGCAAGCTCCGTCGCAGCGAGAACATCCAGACCAGGCAAATCGGTGCCAGCTACCGTGAAGGCAAGCAGGTCCGCGATCTGGCGGGAATTGACGTCATTACCATGCCGCCGAAGGTCGCCCGCCAGTTCCAGGATCTCGGCATGTCCGCCGACCAGGTCGACGACAAGACCGACGCGACCTATAAGCCGGAGTTCAAGGCCGACATGACGCCCGAGAAGTACTCGATCAATACGCTCTGGGACATCAATGAGAGCGTCGTCGAATGCGTCAACGCCCTGGAGAAGGAGAATATCGACGCGATGAACGATGAGGACCTCGTCACCTTCTTCCACGAACACGGCTGCGCGGATCTCATGCCGCGATGGACCGAGCAGCAGACGCAGACCAGCGCCGAGGAAGGGAAGATCCCCAAGCTTGACAACTGGGAGCGGCCGCTGGACAAGCACGACATCGGCTTGGATGCATTAATGAATCTGGCGGGCCTGAACCACTTTGCCAACGACCAGAAGGAAATGGACGCCCACGTGGAGAAGATCCTGCGGGATTCGGGCACGTACAGCAAGTGAGATGATGGGATTCAGGTCGAGACGTTCAGATCGGTGATCAGCTGAAGGTCTGGTAATCAGAAGATGTTTTGCAACAAGACGGCGGGTTTCCGGAACCCGGCGTCTTATTGGGCGCCAGGTGCGTACGTTTTACTGCTTCAACTCGGCCACGATGGAATTGACCGTCTTTTTCCCATCCCCGAAGACCATCATGGTCTTCTCGTCGTAGAACATCGGATTGTCGACTCCGGCGAAACCCGGGGAGAGGCTTCGCTTGCTGATGATGACGGTGCGGGCGTGGTCGACATTCAGGATCGGCATCCCGTCCAGCGGCGTGCCGGTTTTCTGCCGGGCCACCGGGTTAACCACGTCATTCGCGCCGAGCACGAACACCGCGTCGCACTGCTCGAATTCCGGGTTGATCTCCTCCATGTCCAGCAGTTTGTCGTAGTCCACTTCCGCCTCCGCCAGAAGCACGTTCATGTGCCCGGGCATTCTGCCGGCAACGGGGTGGACGCCGAATTTCACCTCCACGCCCCTGGATTCCAGCAGGTTGGTCATTTCCTTGACCGCGTGCTGGGCCTGGGCGACGGCCATGCCGTAACCGGGCACGATGATGACCATGTTGGCGTTCTCCATGACCATCGCCGCATCGGCCGGGGTGTAGCGTTTGACGCTGGCCTTATCGCCGGCCGGCCCGGTACCCGCTCCGCCGACAGCCCCGAACAGCACGTTGGCCAGCGAACGGTTCATCGCCACGCACATCAGACGGGTCAGGATCACTCCGGAGGCCCCCACCAGCGTACCGGAGATGATCAGCCCGACGTTGCCGATGACAAACCCGGTCGCCGCAGCCGCCAGACCCGAATAACTGTTCAGCAGCGAGATCACCACCGGCATGTCCGCACCACCGATCGGGATCACGAACAGCACACCGAGAATCGCAGCGATGACGGCCAGCGGGATGATCATCCAGTGCATCTCGGGGAAGAACCCCACCACCACGATGATCGCCACTGCCGCCAGCAGCACAACCAGGTTGACCACCTTCTGCAGCGGGAACGTGATCGGTCGGCTCGAGACGACGAACTCCTGCAGCTTGCCGAAGGCGATCAGCGAGCCGGTGAACGTCACCCAGCCGATCAGCGTGGAAATGCCCACCGTCACAGCCAACCGGGGTCCTACCGTTTTGGCCCCGAAGACCTCGCCGAGCACGACCAGTGCCGATGCAAGACCACCGAACCCGTTGAACATCGCGACCATCTGCGGCATGGACGTCATCTGCACCGTCAGCGCCAGGTACGCTCCGATCACCCCACCGATGACCAGCCCGGCGATGATCCACACGAAGCTCAGCTCGCCTGCGAGCATCGTCACAACCACGGCGAGAAGCATGCCGATGGCCCCGATCAGGTTGCCTTTCCGGGCCGTGCGGGGCGAGCCAAGGGCTTTCAGGGCAATGATGAACATCACCGCCGCCAGAAGATAGAACAGATCCTGCCACTGCGGAGCCAATACGAACGCCAGTATGTTGGTTTCAGCCGGGAGCATCATCGAATGACCCCTTACTTTCTGCGCTTGAACATTCCGAGCATGCGATCGGTTACCAGATAGCCGCCCACCACGTTAATGGTGGCCGCGGCCACCGCGAGCGTGCACAGGATTCCGCCCAGCCAGCCTTGCACACTGTCCAGACTGGCTATCCGGCTGACAAGGATCGCGCCGATGATCGTGATACCGCTGATGGCGTTGGATCCGCTCATCAGCGGTGTGTGCAGCGTGGTGGGCACCTTTCCGATGATTTCCCACCCGACGAACATCGCCAGAACGAAAATGGTGATTGCCATGATCAGAGTCATTCTTCTTCCTCCGTCAGGCCAAGAGCCTTGCGTGTCGGTTCGTGAACGATCTTGCCGTCGTGGGTGATCAGCGTCCCGGCGACGACTTCATTTTCCATGTCCATGTCGATCTTCCCGTCTTTGACGAACTCAGCCAGAAAGTTCATCACGTTGCGGGCGTACATCTGGGAGGCGTGTACCGAGACTGTGGCAGGGATATTCTCCGGAGCGATGATCTTCACCCCGTGGGCTTCGACGGTCTTGCCGTGCTCGCTGAGCGTACAGTTGCCGCCCGCGATGGCCGCCAGGTCGACGATGACCGATCCGGGATCCATCGACTGGACCATCGCTTCGGTGATCAGCACGGGTGCGGGCTTGCCGGGGATCAGCGCGGTGGTGACGATGAGATCGGCTTCCTTGACGTGCGGGGCGAGAATCTCCTGCTCGCCCTTGTAGAACTCCTCGCCGAGATCCTTGGCGTACCCGCCGACGTCCTCGGCTTCGTGTTCCACTTCCATCGGGATGAACTTGGCCCCGAGGCTTTCCACCTGCTCCTTCACTGCCGGGCGAACGTCGACGGCTTTGACCTGTGCCCCCAGGCGCTTGGCCGTCGCGATGGCCTGCAAGCCGGCGACCCCGGCACCGATGATCAGCGCCTTGGACGGGCGAATCGTGCCCGCTGCGGTCATCATCATCGGGACCATCTTGCTCATTTGCCCCGCCGCCAGAAGCACGGACTTGTACCCGGCGATGGTGCTCATCGAACTGAGCACGTCCATCGACTGGGCGCGGGTGATTCGCGGGATTTCGTCCATGGAGAACGAGGAGATCTTCCCCTCGGCAAGCTTGCGGACCAGTTCGCCGTTGGTCCGCGGGCTGAAGGCGGCCACCAGCGCCGTGCCCTGGCCCATCAGGTCCACCTCGTGCTGATCCAGCAGGTCATCCTGCGTCGGAGGCCGGACCTTTAGGACCAGATCGGCCTCGGCCAGTGCCTCCTTCCGCTCGGCGATCTCGGCCCCTGCCGCTTCAAAATCCGCGTCCGAAATGCCCGCCGCTTCGCCGGCTCCCTTCTCCACTACCACGTGCTGCTCGGGAGTCGTCAGCTTCTTGACCGTCTCCGGGATCGCTGCGACGCGCGTTTCGTCTTTCTCAATTTCCTTCAGAATCGCTATTCTCATGGCCGCCTCTTTTTGCTGGTTCCCCCGCACTGGCAGCTTCCGCAAACTCCAGCGCGGCTGAGACTTCCATCTAATGATATCCTCTTCAATGGCTTAGGCAGGATATTGCGCCGGTTTTTCAGCCGTTGCGGCAGCCGGCACTGACCGGATGTCCGATATAACCGCTGCATGGGCAAAGGATTGGTTTCGGAGGAGGATCGGCGGGCAGTCTCGACAGGGACGAAGAAGCAGACAGCGGGGCCGACGGGGACCGGACTCACCAAGCCGTAGCGACTGAAAGGCCCGCGCAGGCATTCTGACGCACATGGCGACCGCTCGGGCGGCGCGCAAGAAAGCGGACGATCCACACCGGGACCGTCCGCTTTGCCAACTCTTCAATTGACGCTTTGATCAGTCCATGTTGTCGGTGTTGAGGATCAGCGGTTTGATCTGCTCGCTCGGCAGATTCAGCGCTCCCAACAGCTGCGAAGCCGCCTTGGTCAGTTCCGGCGAATCCGCCGCGGTGACCACAGCGACGATCGTCTTGGCCTGTTCTTCGCCCAGCAGGTTCCCGAAGCGACGGACCGACCGCGTCCCCGCTTTGAAGGCCGCGACGCGAACGTTGGCGGGATTCTTGCTGTTGGCACCCATCTCCACCAGCCCCTTCTGGGCATTGTCGGTGGGCATGGGGGCCAGCGCGTTGGCCACGGCGATCTGGACGTCCGGGCTCTGGCTGCTGCGGGCACTGATGAGGCTGTCGATGGCCCGGCGGTAATCCAGCACGATGTTGCCGGTCTGGGCCAGCTCCTCGATGGCGTCGGCTGCACGAATGACCCACCGGTTGGCGGTTTCCTCGGAGAACGGCTCGCCCGCCCCGAGAGTCAACGCTTTGGCAACAGACTGCAGCAGTTGCTCGCTCTCGGCATCCGCAGCGACCTGCATCACCCGGGCGTCCCGCTCAGCCAGTTCCCTGTAGTCGCTGTGCCGGCTGAGGACCACCACCGGCATACCGCTGAGACGCTCGTCCTCGCGAAGCATCCGCACGACATCGCGCGGTCCGGGCTCTCTGCCGACCAGCACGCAATCGGCTCCGGCGTTCTGGCGGATGCCCTGGAGGCCCTCCGCTGCACCGGTAGCATGGATCACCTTCCAGTCCGCACGGCGGAGCATCTCCTGAATCCTGTTCTTCTGCTCCTGATCGGTCGTGATCAGCAGAGCGGTCTTCTGCCCGCCGGTCTGGCGCACCGCCTCGATCAGGACCGTCATGACCATCGACCTGCCCGAGAACGCCCTGTCGGGCAAGGCCTTGGCCAGCGCCTCTGCCGCCGTGAAACGGACGCGACGGTCCGGGTAGCTCAACGCCTGCACCAGCGGCTGGGAGCCGCCGGCGATGGGCTTGACGAGGTTCCTGGAACCGCTGGTCCTGGACAGCGCGTCGATGGCACCGATGGCGACCGGGACGTTGTCATCCCGCAGGGCCCGGGCCAGCACTTCCTGGAGGTAGCCTGCACCGGCTGCCAACGCGAACGCCGAGGCCGACGGATCACCCTTCTTGATCAGCGGGTCCACCGCGTTCTCGGGCAGCTGGGCTTCCCGCTTCAGGTAGCCGGCCAACCAAAGAGAAACTGCTGCGGAGAACTCTTCCTCGTGATCGATGGCCCGGCGGGCATACCGCATGGCGTAGACTTCGCTGAAAATCTCCCGCGGAACCGGGGTGTAGTTGAGGCGGCTGGTCTCGGCCGTATCACCGGCCTGCCAATTCCAGACGTTGCCCATTTCGAACCGCGGATCCGGCTGGACCGATTCGCCTTCGCTGTAGTAGCGTTCAGCCAGGTCGTAGTACAGCTGGGCCGTGGTCTTCTGCAGGGCCCGGCGACCGCCGCAAGCGATCAGGGCAGCCCGGGCAGCCCGCTCGGTCCGCTCGATGAGATCCTTGCGATCCATCAACTCCTTCAGCTGCGGGACCGCGTGAGGGTAGCCGATCTCGCCCAGAGCGTTGGCGGCGACTTCACAGACATAGGGGTCGCGGGAATTCAGCGTCGCGGTCAGACCGCGAACCGCTTCCTTCCCGAGTTCCGGAAGAACCAGCGCGATGCGCTTCTTCAGCCGTTCGGAACTGTCCGGAGACGAAAGCTTCTGGATCAACTGCGGAAGAGCATACTCCCCGCTGACCTCGAGATGATCGCGGGCGTACTCGAACTGCCGCAGCGACCCGCCGAGTCTCTCGATCGAGGCGCCGATGACCTCCGGGTCCGCACGCCGCTGCTCATAGCCCTTCTCAATGGTCGCGCGGACCTCGTTGATCAGGTCTTCCAGACCCTCCAGCCGCGTTCCCCGAGCCAGAGTCTTCTGCGAATTGCGAGTCTCGTAGGAAAGATTCCACAGTTCACGGGGGCTTTCTATGGCGTCCAGCAGTGACTTGGCGCTGGACTCGGCCACTGTGGCGTTGGCGGTGTTGATCGCGTACAGCAAGCTGTCCCAGAGCTGCTTCGGCGTTTCGGAATTCTCGGTAGCGGCTGGGGCTGTGTCCTGCGCCCAAGCGCCCGAAACTCCTGCGAACAGGGCTGTTACGATCAACCCAGCCAAGATTACTCGAATGTGCGTGCCCATGCTATCTCCCACGTCGTTAGCAAACCGAGTTGGTTACTTCGTGTGCGGACAAAAACCTGCCTGACATTATTATGGAATGAATGCAGTCCGGCCCATCAGGCACGGTCAGAAGCCGATTATAGGAAGCCGGTTAAGGGTGTCAACAAAATAGGACTCCTCCGCAACCTGTCGAGGCCCATCGGCCCCGGTCCGGCGCGGACCATGCTATCAAACCTGCCCGATCAGACAGATCAACGACTTCGATGATAGCAACAAAGCCGCCGGAGCGGAAATATTCTGCTCCGGCGGCCGATGGATTGCGTTCTACATCTGCCGGTGGAGGTCACCCGCCGTAGGCTTCCGGCTGGGCGGGCCAATCCGGCTGTCGCCCCTCCAACACGGCGATGATGTCATGCACGACGTCGCACATGTTCTCCATCGCCTGCGGAACGCGGGCGGCGATATGCGGGGTGAGGATGACATTCCTGTCCAGCACCTGCAGCATCGGGTAGTCCCTGCCGAAGGGCTCAGGATCGTGACAATCGATGGCCGCACCGGAGACCTTGCCGGTCCTGATCGCGTTGGCCAGATCCTTGTAGTTGACAATCGGGCCGCGGGCGGCGTTGATGAATTTCGCGCCGTCCTTGAATTCCGCAATGGTCTTGGCGTCGATGAGCCCACGCGTCAGATCCGTCAGCGGGGTGTGGACGGTAATGACGTCGCTTTCCTCGTAGATCGTCTGCTTGTCGACGGCCTCGGCGGGATAATCGACTTCGATATCCTTGATGTCGTTGTAAAGCACCCGCATGCCCAGCCCCGCAGCAGCCTTGCCAACGCGACTGCCGATGCGTCCGCACCCGATGATCCCGAGCGTCAGATCGGCAAGGAAGTACCCGAACTTATCCTTCCGGATGGAATGGAATTCCTCCGGCTCAAGGTACCCGGTGATCGGCCAGAACTTGCGGTTCAGCTCGATGATCATCCGGATCGTGTAGTCGACCACCGCGTTCGTGTTGGCCGCGGGGGTGTGTACCACCTCCACTCCGCGGCTGCGACATTCTGGCACGTCGACGTTTTCCAGCGCCACGCCCGCCCTGCCGACAGCTTTGAGCTGAGGGGCCTTGTCCAGTAGGTCGCCGTTGACCTCCGTATAGGTACGGACGATCAGCGCGTCGGCATCGCCGATGACATCGACAACCCGATCCGGATTGGTTCGAACCACTTCCGCACGCTCGGCCAGCCACTCCAGTGCCCGGTCGCTGAGCGTTTCGGAAACCACCACCTTGTATTTCTTGCTGTTGTCGTTCATGTCTGGGATTCTCCGCAAAGTCAGCCGGTCTGTAAAGTGTCCTCTCGCAGAAAGCTTATGCAGCCGTGGTGGGTGTATCTGCCCGAAGATCGCTTGCACTTCAGCCGGCGTTTGTTTCTCCTGTTGTTGTGCGACAGACCCGCTGCCGCGAAGATGGCGAACCCGAGGTAATCACACCATGTCAGATCAACCGAACATCCTCTTTCTGCTGAGCGACGAACACAGCTTCCGTTTCATGGGCCACTGCCCGGAATCCGAAGGCGGAGAGCCTGCCGAAACGCTGACGCTGGACCTGCTGGCGGAAACCGGGACCGTGTTCACCACCATCCCGCAGACACTGTCCGAAGCGGGGTACGAAACCGCGCTGATCGGGAAGATGCACCGGGGCGGCTCTCGACAGTTCGCAGGATTCCAGCACCGCCCGTACCGCGACCTGACCGGCCGGACCGGACACAAGTGGGAGCCGATCGACCATCAGCGCCGACACGGCACGCGGTCCCGCACCGCCGATGCGGGGGTTCCTGGATAAGCAGATCACCCCTTGTCTGGACTTCTGGTGCGCCCGTACAATGTGGGCGTCTGGCAATCATCCATTGATCATATCTTCCGGCATCTGTTGGTACGTTCACATCTGTTTCCGAAGTCGTTCGTGCGGTAGCGGTCGATAGGTTCCGGCTCGCTTCGCGAGCAGATGTCTCGGAGCACCGGCCCGTTCATCTGTCTGCGGCAGGAAATACGCGGCCTCAATTCAACCCAATCAGGAAGGCTCTTCTGGCTCGAAGGGAGGTGATTCCGGAACGAAATCAGTCTCCACGCAGGTAATTTCTACGCTCAATTTGCTCATTTGGCTCCGGTGACGGACTGTTGTGTTCGTCGCCATAACTAGAGGAGGAGTAAGACGATGCAAAAGCTCTTTACGTTGGTAACAGTATTGGCAGTAGCAGGCGCCGCCTCAGCAGGCGTCTGGATCAGTGAAGATTATGAAACAGGCACAGCTGCTTCGTACGACGAAACGGCCGACACCAAAGACGCCACAAATCCGTCCACGCTGGCCATTGTCGACACGCCGGCCATGGGCAACCTTTGGGCTGCCCAGGTCGGTAACGGGGCCACATGGGGGATCTATCGGCCGGACCTGGACGGCGGAACCGGTGGGTACTACACCGGCGGCGGATGGAACTGGGGACCCGGCGGTGCCGGTCAGTGGAGCGATGGCGGGGCCTACGAGAATTTCACTCCGCCGACCGACGATGAAATCCTGTTCGTCAAATTCGCTGCCGGGTTCGAAACCGGCAGCAGCAGCCCGGAAAACAACAACGCGGCCGTTTTCATCACCAAGGACGGCGTGACGGGTTGGGAACTGCACATTGCTGCCGAAACCGACGGTTCCGATGGGCTTTTCCGGGTCCGCAGTCGCGAAGGCCGCGACAGCGACAACGTCTATGATGGGGGAACCGGAAGCCATCCGGATGATCCGGAAACCGACCCTGCGGGCACCAATGTCCAGTTTGGCGGCGCGTACAGTCTGGATACCGTCCGCACGATGACGGCTGTCTTCCGAGAGACCGAGCAGAACGGTTCGGTCGCATCGGAAGTCGAAGCCATGGGCGACGGAACCGGCTGGAACACTGCCGTCGAGCAGGTGTACGACGGAATCGACGGCGAGTACGTGACGACCGGTTTCGCCGACGTCATTACCCAGGTGAAGATGCAAACCGGCGACACCGCTCAGACCGGCGGATTCCAGAATCTGATTGTCGGCACGACGTCGCGCGCCGACTACGATCTGGATTTCGACACCGATACCGACGACGCCAGCGTGCTGATCGGCAAATGGCTGTCCGACGATGCCGTTTTCGCCGAGGGCGACAGCGACAATGACGGGGATGTCGATTCCGACGACGCCAGCACGCTCCTGGCCGACTGGCCGGGCGCGGCCCAGGCGGCTGAGGGTACTGCGGACTTCACGCTCGACCTCGAACAGGGGCGGATCCTGGTCGACGCCAACAACGTCGCGTTCGTGCAGATCAAATCCGCCACCGGTGACAACACCTTGACCGGGTACACCCCGATCGGCGATTCCACCATTGTCGAGATCAACCCGGACAAGGTCGGCGAATTTACCCTCTCCAACACGATCCAGGGCGAAGGCGAAGCGACCTTCAGCGGGGAGTATGATGTCCTCCAGTGCTTCTATCAGCTTATGAGTGAGGACAAGATTCTCGCGGCAGAGTTCACCGTTCCGGAACCGGCAACGATGATGCTGCTCGGCTGGGGCGGACTGGCGCTGCTGCGTCGGCGCCGTAAATAGACACGAAGAGGAATTGGTTGAAATGCAGCAAAAGGCGGCCGGGAGACGGGTCGCCTTTTGTATGCGCCGCAGCAAAGCTTACACATTCTTTATTATTATTGTGGATTATCGGCTGTATGATGAAGAGACAGTTGGCGGTTTTATCTGAGGACACGTGACATGGGAAAGACGCGAATGAATCTGTCGGTCAGGGCCGGACTGGTGGCGGTTTGCCTGCTTTCGCCGTGGTTGCTCGAGGCAGCGACAGCGGGCCAGGCCAAGTACATCTTCCTGCTGATCGGCGACGGGATGGGCGCCAGCCACCGCGCCGCGGCAGAGATCTACCTGAACGGAACCAACCGCGACGACAGCAGCTATCGCAAACTGGCGATGAACTCGCTTCCGGTCGTGGGGCTCAGCCGGACGCAATCCACCAATTCCTGGGTAACCGACTCCGCCGCAGCCGGGACGGCCATCGCGACCGGCAGGAAGACCCGCTCCGGCGCCATTTCGATGAGCGCCGACGGCAAGACCTCCTTCCCGACAATCGCGGAAATCGCAAAGAAGCGGGGGATGAAGGTCGGCATTGTCTCGAATGTGTCGATCGACCACGCGACCCCTGCCAGCTTCTACGCCCACCACCGGACCCGCAGCGCCTACAACGACATTACGATGCAGCTGGTTAAGAGCAACTTCGATTACTTCGGCGGAGGCACGAACAAAAACTACCGCAAGAGTTCCAACTCGCGGGTCGATTCCGTGGTGACCGCCGCCCGGGAACGCGGGTACACCGTCACCACCGGCAGCAGCCAGTTCGGCAAACTTAAGACAGGGGCCGGGAAGGTCTGGGCGCGAACCGGCAACGCCGGGCCGGCCGGCGAGATGAGCTATGCCATCGACCGGGACAAGAAGGCCCTCAGCCTCGCGGACTTTACCGACAGGGGCATCGACCTGCTGGAAAACCCCAAGGGCTTTTTCATGATGGTCGAGGGAGGCAAGATCGACTGGGCCTCCCACGTACAGGACGCTGCGACGGTGGTGCGCGAAATACTCGCCTTCGACCAAGCCGTGGGCAAAGCGCTGGAGTTCTATCGCAAGCACCCGGAGGAGACCCTTGTCATCGTCACCGCCGACCATGAAACCGGCGGGATGGGCCTGGGCAACGACTACAGCGGCTCCTCGACCCGGCTCGAGGCCCTGACCGGCCAGAAGGTTTCCGGGGAGGCTTTTTACAATAAGACCGTACAGAAGCTCCGGCGAGAAAAGCCGTCTTTCAGCGACACGCTGGCGGAGGTCGAGAAGGCGTTCGGGCTGCAGGATCTGGGCGACAGCGAGAAAGCGGAACTGCAGGATGCTTACGAGGCGACGATGAACCCCGGCAAGCGCTCCGCGGAACGCCGAGCGAAGTACGGGCGGTACGATCCGCTGACGATCACCTGCACACGGCTGGTCAGTCGGCGTGCGGGCATCGGATGGACGTCCCACAGCCACACGGCCGTGCCGGTTCCAACCACCGCGATCGGCCCGGGCAGCAAGGCCCTTGGCGGCTTCCATGACAATACGGACATC
The DNA here is from genome assembly GCA_046539045.1 of Phycisphaerae bacterium. Classification (GTDB taxonomy): domain Bacteria; phylum Planctomycetota; class Phycisphaerae; order SM23-33; family SM23-33; genus JBKHHU01. The sequence continues at coordinate 2,119 of JBKHHU010000026.1, read as the reverse complement.
TTCCACGCCGTGCTGCAGGCCCTGCCGAAACCCGAATCGGCCGCTCCGGAGACCAATCCGGCAACGCGGACAACCCGCAAGGCCGGATAGCCCGCCTCAGAGACGCCGAACCGCCTGGCGGACAATCTGCAGGCACAGCTTCAGGAAGCCCTCCGACGCCGGGCTCATCTCGATCCGCTGACGCGATTTGGTCAGCAGCGCCACGTACGCCAGCTGCGGGTCGATCTCGCCCAGGTCGTCCAGGCCGATGGACACAGGCGACGCGTTCAGCGGCTCGGGAACTTCAGGATTGACCGGTCTACAGTTCCGGCTGGTTCTTCCGCGACTCCCGCGGTTTGAGGCGGACCTTGAGCTTGCCCCACAGGCTCGGCACGCCGAGTTTGCTGGACAGGTCGCGCAGCTGGGTGTTGTCCGGTTCCAGCGTCATGGCCTTCTGTTCGTATCGGCGGGCGCGCAGGATTTCACCCTTCTGCATGTGGGCCAGGGCGAGGTTGTACATCGCCAACGGGTAGTCCGGCTTGAGTTTCAGCGCCTTGCGACAATGGCGGATGCCGTCGTCCATGCGATGGAGCATGAAATAGCTGACCGCGAGATTGTGCTGGGCGTACGGGTCATCGGGCGCGACCATGACAAGCCGCTGCAGCACGCGGTTGGCCTCTTCCAGATCCTCTGCCTCGATCAGCAACTCCCCGAGTTCGTGCAGGATGCCGCTGTCTTTCGTTTTCGATCGTGTCTCCGCATGCAGGTGCTCGATGGCTTCACCGGTTCTGCCCTGCCGCAGCAGTGCCTTGCCCAGCTTGGTGCGGATGCCCGCATAATCGGGGTCGAGCTTCTGGACCAGCTGAAACTGCTCTGCGGCACACTCGTAGTTCGTCTGCCGCATCGCCATCTCGCCCAGGCAGTAATGGGCCGACGCGCTATCGGGGGCTTCTTCCAGCACCATGCGGAACTGCTCGCCGGCACCGTCGAACTCCCGCAGCTCCATCAGCAACTCGCCATAGTCCAGGCGGATCCCGGCAAGGTCGGCCTGGTCGGAATTCAGGACGATCTCCGCCTCGTAGTGCCCGCGGGCCTGCTCGAGATCATCCTTTGCCCAGAACGCCTCAGCCAGTCGGGCATGGACCTCCGGGTGCACCGGATCGATTTCGACGGTTTTCTGCCAGCAGTAAATCGCCCGATCGTACTCCGAGCGGTCGTAGTAGCTGTTGCCCATGTTGTAGTAGCACAGCGGGCATTCATCCTTGAACAGGCGGGCGAGGTAGAACATTGTCTCTGCCTGGTCGTGCTGCCCCATCTCGGTATAGGTGACGATCCGGTTGCAGTAGCACGGTTCGAAGCTCGGATCGAGCCGTTCGATGGTGGCGAAGCTCTCTAATGCGTCGGCATAGTTGCCGACCCGCGTGAGATTGATCCCCAGGCAGTTGAGCGTTTCCAGATCCTCCGGCTCGACCTCCAGCGCATCGTAGAATGCCTCGATTGCCCTGTCGTTCTCGCCCATGGCTTCGAGGGTCAGACCGAGATTGAACTTCCAGGACGCGTTGTAGGGGTTCAGCTCGATGGCCGCACTCAACTCGGCGGCCGCTTCTGCCCAGCGTCCGTCCTGGTACAGCTCGTGGGCGCGTTCCACCCGGGATTCTGCATCCATCCAGTTATTCATTTGGTGTGACTTCTTTACAGAATTGACAATCCGCTGGTCACCTGTCGCTACCTCCTCTGGCCGCGACAGCGGCGGTTGTCTTCACGACTCCAGAGGTCATTGTACCGGTATATCCCGTAAACGGACAACCCCCAAAACCTTCACGAAACCAGGGTTTTCCCCGTATTGACCCGACGGCAAAGAGTTACCGCCCTCTCGCAGGCGCCGATGCTTCTGCTATAATGTCCGCATGCTCACACGCGACAACTATCTGGAACTGGACGACGACCAGCTGCTGGGCCAATGCGAGGTCGATACGTACAAGGCTTCCGGCCCGGGCGGGCAGCACCGCAACAAGGTTTCCTCGGCGGTCCGGCTGCGACACAAGCCCACGGAGATCATGGCCCACGGGAACGATTCCCGTTCGCAGCACGAGAACAAGCGGCTGGCGTTGAAGCGCCTGCGGAAGAATCTCGCCACCCA
>JBKHHU010000159.1:0-8125 GCA_046539045.1 Phycisphaerae bacterium | reverse complement strand
CCGGCTCGCCGTCCGGTGCCGCCCGGCGCTTGTCATATTCGCCCGGCTGGGGTAGCATTTCGGTTCTGATTTTGACAGTCTTTGATTCTGGTGTGGCCATGCCTCGCGAACAGATGAACGCACAACAGGTTGCCGCGTATCTGCACATGGATCTGCGGGAGGTGAACAAGCTCGCTTCCCGCGGAAAGATTCCCTGTCGGCGGGTCGGCGGGGAGTTCATTTTCACCAAGGGCGACGTGGATCACTGGGTAGAGAACCAGTTGCCGGATATGGACCGCGGGCGACTTGAGGGAATCGTAGCCGGCGTGAGCAAGCATCACGGGTTTGAGCACGAGATGCTGGTGACCGACATGATCCCCGACGGCGGGCTGGCCGTGCCGCTGCTGGCCAAGACGAAGCAGGCGGTGATCCGCTCGCTGGTTGATCTTGCCGACGAGGCGGGGCTGGTCTGGGGCCGGGACGATCTGATCGACGAGCTGCTGGCCCGCGAGGAGATGTGCACCACCGCCATCGCGCCGGGCATCGCGATCCCGCACCCGCGACACCCCCTGCCGTACGATATCTCCGAGAGCTTCGTGGTAGCCGGTGTGACGGCCAGCGGGATTCCATACGGTGCCGAAGACGGATCGCTGACGCGGGCGTTCTTCCTGGTCTGCTGCAAGGACGACCGCACGCATCTTCACGTACTGGCCAGACTCGCACGCATGCTGTACGACAACCACGCCATTGACGACGTTCTCCACGTGGAAGACGCCGACCAGTTGCGAGCGAAGCTGCTGCAACACGAGAAAGCCGTGGTAGACTGACCGCCGACAGTACTTTCAGGGGGCAGACGCCGATGCCCGGATCCCGCCGAGAAGACCTGTTTGACCAGACCTTCATGTCGCGGCTGCAACAGCTGGCGATCCTCGCCAAGCGTCTGGCCGTCCATGGCGGTGCGGGGGCGCGTCGGTCGCGTCGGCTCGGGGACGGGCTGGAATTCGCCGACCATCGCGGGTACGCACCGGGCGACGACATCCGATTCATCGACTGGCCGTACTACGCCCGGATGGAGAAACTGCTGCTGAGGCTCTTCCACGAGCACAGTGAGGCGGAGGTCGCGCTGCTGCTGGATGTCTCGGGATCCATGGCTGCCGGTGGCGACGCGAAGTTTCACTACGCCCTGCGAACGGCGGCGGCTTTGGCGTATGTTTCGATGTCCTCGCTGGACAGGGTCTCGATTGTGCCCTTCGCCGAGGACCTCCGCGAGCGGCTGCGGACCGGGCGGAACCGGCGGCTGATTCTGGACGTGCTGGATTTCCTTGCCGGGCTGGAAAGCGGCGGGCGGAGCGAGTTGGCGCGGGCGGCGGATCGACTGGTGCGGACGACCTCTGCCGGGGGGACGGTGATCGTCGTCAGCGACCTTCTGGATTGCGAGGACCAGCTTTCCGATGCACTTGCGCGATTGAAGCTCGGCGGGTGGGACCCGGTGGTGGTGCACCTGTTTTCCCCGGAGGACGCCGACCCTGCCGTTCGCGGCCCGGTGCTGCTGGAACATGCCGAGACGGATCAGAAGCTGACCGTCGATGCAACCGAGGACGTTGTACAGAGTTATCGTCAGCAGTGGGAACGGTTCTGCGAAGGTTGCCGGCGGACGGCCCGGTCTCGCGGGGCGGTGTACGTCGCGGCGAGGACGGATCAGCCGTTCGAAACGCTGGTGCTGCAGACGCTGCGGCAGGCTGGAGTTGTGGAAGGATAGTCATTGGCTCGGAAGCTGAACCGACAGAACCTGCTGATCGCGACGTTGATCCTCATCGCGCCCCTGCTGATGCTCCCGGCGGTCTGGTTGAGCCCCGTCTCGGCCGGGGAGGACGACCTGATCTACTACTACCCGCTGCGGAAGATGGTCGGCGAGGATCTGCAAGCCGGACGGTGGCCCGGCCATAACTCCCGAGAGGCCGGGGGATTGCCGCTGATGGGGGACCCGCAGAGCGCCCTGATGTACCCGCCGACGTTGCTGTTCGGCGTGACGGATGCGAAGATCGCCTACCGGCTGAACATCTTCATCGCGTTCTGGATAGCGGGTTTCGGGACATGGGCGTACATGCGACGGATTGGCCTCGTGCCGGCCGCCTGCGCGTTCGGGGCAATCGGGGTGATGTTCAGCGGATTCTTCATCGGGCACCGCGTGCACCTGTCGATGATCAGCGCCGCGGCGTTTTTGCCATGGTGGTTGTGGAGCGTCGAGACCTTCCGGCAGCGCAAGTGGCTGCAGGCGTTTGCGGTACTGTGCCCGGCGACGTTTCTCGCTCTTGCTGCCGGTCACTGGCCGACGGCGATCCTGATGGGACTGATCTTCGGCGGGTACTTCCTCCTTCGCGGCCGCCCGGTTCTTCCGAGTCTCGGTACTGCCGGGGGCGCGATGGCGCTGGCAGCCGCGGCTATGTCACCCCAGATCATGGCCACGTGGTCTCTTATGCAGAGCGTCACGCGGCAGCGGATCGGCTACGCGATGTTCGGCGAGAACAGTTTCTTCCCCTCGGCGTGGGTGCTGTCGGTGTTCCCGATGGTCTTCGGCACCCGCACGCCGAACCTGTTGTACCCGCAGACGTACTGGGGGCCGTGGCACTTGTGCGAGATGCTGGGCTATGTCGGGCTGATCACGCTCATCCTGGCCGGGGCTACCGTGCTGGTAATGTTCCGCCGGAAGCGGCTGGCAAGCGAACGGCGAGCGTGTTCGGAATCCGGACTTGCGCCGGAACAGCTGCAGACGCTGGAGATGCACAGGCTCGTGCGGACCTGGACATTTCTTGCCGCCGTTGCGGGCGTCTGGATGCTGGGGTACTACCTGCCGACGTATCGCCTGGTCCACATGATACCGGTGCTGGGCGTGGTCCGCTGCCCGGCGCGGATGCTGCTGGCGATGGACTTCGCGCTGGTGACGCTCGCAGCGATCGGCATTCACCTGCTATCGCAACGTTTCACCAAAGACGAGCTTACCAGAAAGCTCACGTTCTGGATCCGGCTTGGCTCGACACGGATTCTGCCGGTGGTGATGCTGATCGCCCTGGGAGTGGTCGCCCTGCATATCCTGCTGCCCCTGCCGCTGTTTTTCCGGATCGATGCGATGAGCCGGATCACGTGGGGCTCCATGGCATGGAGCATCCTGATCCCGATCCTGCTTCTGTTGATCACCGCTGTTGTTGCGTGGCGTTGGGTTTCGCGATCCGGGCGGGGCAGCTGGATTCTGGTGGCGCTCTTGGCGGTGGATCTTTTGACGGTTTCGGCCTTCGTAGATTCCCCCTACGGCGACCCCGGCCTGCAGGACCCCGACGAGTCATTGGCAGCAGACTACCTCCAACGCCGTTATCAGGATACCGAACGCCGGCGCATCTGGGGGATGGGCCCGAGCTATTCGGTGCGGGCGTCGGAATTCCTGCGCCCAAAGACAGCTCAGGCCATGGGTTTCCGCACGATCAACAGCTACGGCCCGTTTCTGAACCCGGACCTGGCGCAACTGTACGGGTTCCGAATTTTCGGCACGAACACCGATACCCGGCGGCTGGTGCGGACCAATCATCTGCTGTCGATGGCTGGGGTTCGCTTCCTGATCGTTCCGGAAGGCGACCGATCGCGCCTGGTAGAGATCGTCGCCCTGCCGGAAGCGACGGGAACCGGCGAACAGAGATCCACCGGTCCGCTGACACTGGGCGAGCCGAAGCTCACCCGCGCCGAAGCGAACGTCAACAAATCGGGCGGAACGACATTCCGCCTGCGTGCCCCGGCGATCTGGCGGCCTTCTTCGGTCCGCTTGCCCCTGCCCCTGTCCGGCGAGGGCCCCTACCGCATCCGGCTGGACGCCAAAGGCCCGGACGGAGGGGCAGCGAGTTTCCTTGCCGTGGAAGTCCCCCGGAAAGGCTTCACCTTCTACATCCCGGCCGAGCAGATCGCCCCGGAATGGCGCCATTTCGAGTGCACGGTTACCGGCAGCGACCGCGCCACCGGCGGATATCTGCACCTGTTCACCATCGGCGAGCGGCCGATCCTCGTGCGGAACATCACCATCAAGCCGGCGGAAGTCGAGACGCCGGTTCTCCTGCCACAGCAGAGGATCCCCGCGGACCTGGAGCCCGGCCGGCCCATCTATCGCAAGCTGGCGGTTCTGCCCGCACAGGACCCCGCCGAACCGGACGTGGTGATCTTCGAGAACCGGCTGTTCGATTCCTTCGCCCACCTGCCGGATCGCCGGGTCGACAACGAATACATCGAGAAACTCAAGTGGCAGCCGGAAACCATCACCGACCTGGTCCGCCCCGACGTGTCCATACCGGAAACGGGAAACCCGCGTCACCTGCTGACGCTGACGATTCCCGCGATCGCTGCCTACCTGCTGATCGTCGTCGTGGGGACGGCCCTTCTCCGCCGGAGAAGATCGCGCGAACCGTAGCATTATTCTGTGGTAGGATGGTATGTGGGCAGAGGATGGTAGGCGCCGCCTCCAGCCGCTAAGCCGAACCGACGGGAGTATGCAGCATATGAAGCATCACACCAGAATCTGGATTCCACTGATCCTCGCCCTGGCCGTCCTGGGCTATCTCATCCTGGATGGTCCGGCGTTGCTGAATCGCCTGTTCTACGCGGCCGAGTCCGGGCGAGCCCGGGCCGTGCGCGAGCACCTGGTCCAGCTCAGCGAGTACGACCGCAACTCCGTGCTGTTTCAGGAAGTTGCCCGCGCGGTAAAGCCCGCCGTTGTGGAGGTGCGTGTCGTCAAGGAAATCGCCAGGGAAGCCCGGGACGAGCGACTCGACTCGTTCAGCGGCAATGGACGCATGTACTACTCCCGCGGACTCGGCAGCGGGGTCATCGTTGATGCCGGAAACGGGTACGTGCTGACCAACCACCATGTCATCGGTGACGCCACGGAAGTCGAGGTCATCCTGCACGACCGCCGCAGCTTCTTTGCCCAGTGGGTCCGCAGCGACCCGGCTACCGATCTTGCCGTCCTGAAGATCCCTTCCGAGCGTCTGGTGCAGGCCCCGGTCGGCGACAGCGACGAGATCAACGTCGGCGACCAGGTGCTGGCGATCGGTTCACCCGAAGGGCTGCCCCAGACGGTGACCATGGGCATCATCTCCGCGACCGGTCGCACGAGCGGTCGGCCCGGACGCTACCAGGAATTCCTGCAGACCGACGCCGCGATCAACCACGGGAATTCCGGCGGCCCGCTGGTGAACATGCGGGGTGAAGTGATCGGGATCAACACCGCCATCGTCAGCCGATCCGGTGTGAACGAAGGGCTCGGCCTGGCGATCCCGTCCAACATGGCCTCGCACATCATGGAGCAACTGATCGCCAGGGGCGAAGTCACCCGCGGCTACCTGGGCGTGAAGATCTCCGATCTGGATCATCCGCTGGCCCGGAAGATGGGCCTGCCGGATCCCAACGGGGTGCTGATCTCGGGGGTGGCCCCGGAAGGGCCTGCTGCCGAAGCGGGACTCGAGCCCGGCGACGTCATCCTCTCGGTCAATGACGACCGCATTCTCAGCGTCAACGATCTGCGCAACCGCGTGGCAGAGCTTCGCTCGGGCGAAACCTACCCCTTCACCGTCTGGCGGCACCGGCGCAAGCAGCGGGTCGATGTGACGATCGCCGACCAACCGCAGAACATGAACCGCGCGTTCCAGTCGTTCGGCTCCTCCGGTATGAGCGGACCGGGCAGGGAACTTGGAATGGAAATTGCCCCGCTGACCCGCCGCCTCCGCCAGACGCTGGGATACTCCTCGGAGGTCCGCGGGATGGTCGTCATGCGGATCGCCCCGAACTCCCCTGCCGTGGACAAAGGCGTCCGCCCGGGGACGGTCATCACGCAGCTGAACGGCAGAAGCGTCCAGACCCTCGAGGAGCTCAGCCGCCTGCTGGCCCGCTCCGGCGAGCAGGTCAGCATCACCGTCGCCCGGCGGGATGGTTCGACGAAAACCTACCGCGTGAAGAAAATGACCACCCGCTGAGGCCTGGCCGCTGATGGTGGTGCTGCACGGCGGGCCCGGTGGGAGCCCCGACCAGATCGTCAACTACTACAAAGGCGGCTTGGTGCAGGCGGGGGTGATCAGCGTGTATCCGCGGAGCCTGACCAACCAGCTGCTGGACTGGAACTACCCGCACTCGGGCGCGTATCTGCTGGAGATCGTAAAGCAGGTGGCCTCGGAGTACCGCGTCGATCCGAAGCGGATTTACCTGACCGGCGTGTCGATGGGCGGTGGCGGCAGTTGGGTGCAGGGCGCGCTGGGCAAGGATTTCTATGCAGCCATTGGTCCGGTGTCCGGCTGGTTCGGCGCCAGTCAGTCGCCCGGCACGAAACTTCTGAAGGACATGCCGATCTACATCATGCACGGTGGGAAGGACCGAAACGTGCCGGCCAGCCGAAGTGACCTGGCCGTGGGAGCCTTGAAAAACATCGGCAGGCAGCCGCTGGTGAAAAAGGAGTTGCCGAAGCTGGAAGAGATCGCCAAGGCCGACGCGGTGTACCGGCACATCGAAGACGGCAAGCACAACTGTTTCGAGCCGTGGAAGAGTCGGGGCAGTAACGAGCTGGGTGTGATGATGAAATGGATGCTTCTGCAGAAGCGCGAAGACCCAGCCGACCCGGATGCGACGATCAAGCTGCTTGCCGAGCACGGCAAGCGGTTCGGCTGGCAGCCGGGCCTGTCGCCCATCGGCGGGTACAAACGGTGACGGACCGGACCACCTCAGCCGGTCCGAACCGTCGCGACTGGTATTGTCTGCCCGACACCGTCGGATAAGCAGCCACGGATCTGGCTGCAGCGCATCGGACGACGCGGAAATAAGCATTCACAGATACATCCGCGGCGTATTTGACAAATCCTTTGGCTGGAAATAGACTTAGATGGAAAGATCGGGCATTGGTCCGGTCTCATATCTCCTGTCCACGGAAGGAGGCGGCTATGGCTGACCCAATTACCCGTAACCGATGGCTCACCAAGGTCGCTAAGACGAGTCTTGTGATCACTCTCGTGCTGGTCGGGCTGGGCATCGTCGCCACGGCCATCTTCGCCACGGCGGCGTTCATGGATACCAGGAAATGGACGATTCTCCTGCCGCACATTGTTCTGGTTGTGGGGATGATCCTGACGGCCTGCTGGGCGCTGGTCGCCTATGGTGTGGTTGTCGCGGTCGCGTCCAACGATCGGGCCGTGCATGATACCTCTGCCCGTCTGAAACGGGTCGAATCGGTCATGGAGAACATCGCCGAGTCCAACCGGCTGTTGGCTGATCTGGCTCCGTTGTCCGACCAGGCCAAGAGTCTCATCTATCGGGATCAGGAACTCGACGCCATCCGCGAACGAGTCAATGAAAACGCGATGCGCCAGGACTACCAGTCGGCCGAGCAGATTATCGACAATCTTGAGAAGCGCCTGGGCTATGCGGACGAAGCGGCGCGGCTTCGCGAGCAGTTGCAGGAGTCGCGGAAGGCGACGATCGACGAGAAAATCGATGCCGCCTGCCGGCGCGTGGAGAATCACATCGAGCAGAAGAAGTGGACGCGCGCCATCCGCGAAACCAGCCGACTGCAGGAACTGTTCCCCGAGAACGACAAGATCCAGAATCTCTCCGACCGCATCCGCGAGGCACGCATCAATCACAAGCGCAAACTGCTGCAGGCGTATTCCGAGGCCGTCCGCAGGAACGACGTGGACAGCAGCATCGAGTTGTTGCGACAACTGGATACGTACCTGACCCCGCAGGAAGCGGCTGCGTTGGAAGAATCCGCCCGCGACGTGTTCCGTGCCAAGCTGCACAACCTCGGTGTGGAGTTCGCCCTGCGAGTGACCGAGGAACAGTGGAGCGAGGCACTGCGGACCGGCGAGGAAATTGTTGCCGAGTATCCCAATACGCGAATGGCCCAGGAAGTCCGTGAAAAGCTGCCGCAGTTGCGAACCCGTGCCGAAAATACGCAAACGCAGGAAGCGTGAGCAGCAGGCGAATGGCACCACGTGGTGGCTCTCCTGCCTTCGGCAGGCAGGTTTCCGCGTGGTGGGTCTCCTGACCCACCACGTATCAAAAGACGCATGTTGCGGACGATCCTGTCCCGTTGGCGGGTCAGGAGACCCGCCAACCCTGTCACTCT
>JBKHHU010000158.1:0-8161 GCA_046539045.1 Phycisphaerae bacterium | reverse complement strand
TTGATGAGCCTTCACAGCCCGCAGACGAGCCGGTACGTCTGGCTGCTGACACTGACCGACCGGACCATACGCCGGAATTTTCTCTTTTCCCGGTAAACGCCCCAGCCGGATAATAGGTCTTCTCTGGTAGAAGATCGATCGGGGCAGTTATGCCGCAACAGAACGACGAGCTGGTCCGGCGGGCAAAGACCCGCGCCGACGCGCTCGGGGAGTTGTACGACCTCCACTACGAGCGCGTATACGGATACTGCGCGCGCCGTCTGGCGTGTTCTGCCGCTGCCGAAGATGTGACCGCCACCGTCTTCCTGAAGATCGCCCGCAAGATCCAGACCTTCCGCGGCGAGACGCTGGTCGCCTTCCGCTGCTGGATGTACCGGATCGCCACCAACGAGATCAACAACCATCTGCGAAGGCGGATCCGGCGCAGGCGAACCCTGGAAGACGCTCTGACAACGCGGGCGATCGATCCGAACCGCACCCAGGAGCCGGCCCAGTTGCCCGACGATTACGCCCGACTACACAAGGCGATGCAGCAACTGACCCGCAGAGAGCAGTCGGCGGTCACCTTGCGATACTTCGAAGAGCTGCCGAGCGATGAGATTGCCGTAATCCTCGAATGCAAGGCCGTCACGGTCCGCGTAACGGTGTCGCGGGCCCTGGCGAAACTACGTGAAACGATGAACCACCGGCAGATCGAGACGTCCAGGGAGACCAGCGATGTACCACGATGAGAAACAGGTGGCCGAGTTCGTGCGACGCGCCCGCCCCGAGTGCCCCGTGCCTGTCGAGCACCGCGGGGAACTGCGCCGGCAGGTGCTGGAGGAATTCCAGCGGACACTCGCCAAGGAGCGGTCGAAGGCGGCCGCCGCCTCGTCGCACCGGCCTGGCCTGAGGCAGACTGTGCGAAGGCACGGCCGGGGGATTGCCATATCCGTCGCGGCGATGATGCTGCTGGGCATCGGGCTGTACTGGCTGATCTCTCCCTCCATGGAGTCCGGGCAGGCGTTTGCGGACATTCGTCGTCAGCTGCTGCAGGCAGAGGCGGTCCGCTTCGAGATGACGACCACCATCCGCAGCGATGACGGGCAGCGGACCATCAGCGGGACGGTGACCTATCGCCGGCCTGAACAGGTGCGGATCGACCTGCCCGACGGTGACGCGATGGTCCTGGACCTGGAAGACAACAAGGCGATGCTCGTGGATCGCGAAACGAAGACGGCCACCATCGTGTACCTGGACAGCATGGGCGACCGGCACCGTCTTCCGGAAAGCCTGGCCCGACAGGTGCCGCTGATGCTCAGCGGAACCGGCGACAACATCGGCAGCAGGCAGATCGGCGAAACAGCGGCCAATGGCTACCGGGTAACCGCCGACAATGTTCGCAGCGACTTCTGGGTGGATCCGGAGCAGCGGCGCATCGTGCGAGTTGTCAGCGGGCTGCAGCACCCCGAGCACAGCATTTCGGTGGTCTATTCCAACTTCGATCTGACGCCGAAACTGGATCCGTCGTCGATGACGCTGACGCCCCCGGCAGGGTATGCGGTGAGGCACCGGACGCTTTCGGGCATGGTGAAGCACGCGGTGGCTGAGATGATGACTTTCACGGAGGCCGATATCCTGGAGACGCTGGAGGAGATGGCCCGGCGGAACGACGGGCAGTTCCCCTCTGCCCGGAGCGTCAACAAGTTCGGCGTCTTCCCGCTGCACCGCGAGGACTACAGCACGAGCATCCCCATTCTCATCGGCGCCATCGCCCGGACGCTGGACCAGCTCCGAGGACCCGCCACGATCCACGGGGCGTTGCTGCAGCAGGCCGAACCGGGTTCATGGCAGTACGTCGGCCGGGACGTGCCACTGGGCAGCCGACGCCCGATCGCCTGGTACCGCCGAGCCGACAACGGGAAATACCGGGTCATCATGGGCGACCTGACCGTACAGCAGGTGCCCGGCGAAAACGGCGAAATTCACATCAATCCGGAGAGTCTCCCGCTCCCGACCCGCCCCTGATCGCGCCCCAGCCCTGCCTCGTTTTGCCCACAACCGAAGAAGGCTCCGGGTGGCCCGGCAAAGTCGGTGATTTTCTTTCCGAAACGACGACAGTTCTCACACCCCCGACGCTGGAGAACAACTGCACCGCCGTTCTCATCCCATCCCATAAAACATTGACTTTCGGACTCTTACTCAGGCTATCCGTGCGCGCTTGACAGTCTCATCTACCGGCGGCCGGGCTGTTGACACTTTTGAGCAGATCGCCGGCATCCCGGGCCGCGGCGCCCCGGAAGAAACCGCGGAGACGCAGCAACAGGCTGCTAGAATAATCTGAAGTTGGGGCAGGGACGGACGCACCGTCCGGCATTTCGATGGGCCTCTGGATTGAAAAGACGGTTTGCTATGTACAGGACACTGGTTCTCATCCTGCTGTTGGCGACCCCGGCCGGCGCCGATGTCATATGGGTCGATTTCCAAACCCACGCCGAACAGGACACATTTCACATCACGGCCACGAGCAATCGCAGAATCGCCGGGCTGCAGTTCAGCGCACATCTTGGTGGCGAATACGCGTCCCACGGGTTGGATTCCTATTTCCGGGACGTCCGGTTGACGCCCGTCACGACCACCGAGCCGGATCACAGCGACGTCACCGTCTACGCCTCGGGCCTGCAGGCCGGCCCGGACGAAGGCCGGTACAGCATCACGCTGCTGCACACGGCGGATTTCCCCATTCTGCTGCCCCACGGGCTGCACCCGGAGTTTACGGAACTGCGGGCGTGGGTGATCCACGACGATCAGATCGTCGAAGCAGAGCACGTGCACTGGGACGGCATGGTGTTCATTCCGGAACCGACGGTGCTGGTGCTGCTGGGAGTCGGAGCGGCCGTGCTGATCCGCCCGCGCAGACGACCTTCCGCCAGGCGTTCTTGAGCGGCTGGCCGGTGGCTGGCCTGAGCCGATGCTTTGACATGGATAAGGCAGGTGGTTGCCCTTACAATGTTGTAAGGAAAAGTTTGCCCGGAGGTGGTGGGCGAAAGAGCGATAGAGGATTTCTTATCATGTGTGCAATGGCCGAAATACCCAAGCCGGAGCCCAGCGGGCTGCCCGGGCTGGACACCATCCTGCGGGGCGGGTTTCCCAAGGGCATGTCGTACCTGGTCCACGGTGGTCCGGGGACCGGAAAGACCACGCTGGGGCTGCAGTTCCTGATGGAAGGCCTGCGACGCGGCCAGCGAGTCATGTACGTCTCCCTGCTTCAGAACCGCGAGGAACTTTCGACCATCGCCGCATCCCATGGGTGGACGCTGGACGGGATCGAGATGCTCGAGTTGCCCCGGGAAGTACGGGAAGCAGCCACCGACGCGCAGACCCTATTCAGCGCCGTCGACGTGGAGTTGCAGGAGGTCACACGGCTGGTTCTGGAGGGAGTGAAGAAGCATAATCCCGACCGGCTGCTGTTCGATTCGCTGACCGAACTGGCCGTGCTGGTGGAGAACGAATATCAACTGCGCCGCCATCTGTTCCGGATCGAACGCGAGTTGACCAAGAACGATTGCACTACCCTATACACCATCAACCAGATGGGGAGTGTCGATCTGATACCGATCCAGACGGTGCTTCATGGGGACCTGGAGATGATGGTCGACCGCGGCCACTTCAGTCCGAACCGTCGCCGTCTGGAAGTGACCAAGATGCGAGGCGTATCGTTTCTGGAAGGCGCTCACGATTTGCGTATCCGCACCGGCGGCGTTGAAATCTACCCGCGTCTGGAAGTACTCCACAAGGCTACCGGTGGGGATCTGGATCAAATTTCCAGCGGGAATGAGGCGCTGGACGCGATGTTCGGCGGAGGGCTGGAGGAAGGCACCGCCTGTTTGGCGCTGGGTACGACCGGAGCGGGCAAAAGCACCCTGGCAACGGTATACGCCATCGCAGCAGCAGAGCGACAGGTTCGGTCGGCCATCTTCTGCTTTGACGAGCGGCGGCAGACCTTCATCCACCGCGCCGAGGGCCTGGAGATGAATCTCCAGGAACATCTGGATTCCGGTATGATCGAATTGCACCAACTGAATGTGGGCAACATTCCACCGGGCGAATTCTCCCAGCGGATACGCCATTCGGTTGAGGAAGAAGGCGTTCGGATTGTCGTCATCGACAGCCTCACCGGCTACATGCACGCGATGGGCAACCAGGCAAGCCTGCTCCCCCAATTGCACGACCTGCTCAGTTTCCTTGCCGGTAAGGGAGTGCTGACGTTCCTCATTCTGGCCACTCACGGTGCGCCCGGCCGGGATATGGACGTGGATTTCAACGCCAGTTACATTGCCGACACAGTCGTCTTCCTGCGACACTTCGAGGCCATGGGCAAGATGCGGCGCTGCATCAGTGTTATAAAGAAGCGCCACAGCCCACACGAAAACTACATCCGGGAGATCATGCCCGGTCCGGGCGGACTGCAGGTCGGCCCGCCCCTGAGTCAGTTCCGTAATGTCCTCAGCGGGACGCCCGAGTTCATCGGCGACGTGGATGAACTGCTGGAAAGCGACGGCGACCATGCCTTTTAGCAGGAGTTTCAAGGCCTCGTCCATGGACGAAGAGCAACGGCACCTGGTGGTGCTGGTGCTGTGCCCGACCGGGCGGAATGCGTCCCTGGCCTCTCAGACGCTCGACCAGGCCGGGATTGCCTCCAGACCCTGCCGGGACATGGACGAACTGGTCGAGGCAGCATTGAGCGACTCCGGCCCCGCCGTCATCACGCCGGAATCCCTCAAGCTCGAAGACGCCGATCGCTTTACCGAACTGCTGGCCAACCAGCCCAGCTGGTCGGACCTGCCGGTCATCGTTTTCGCCGGCAGCGGGCGCATCTCGCCCAGGCTGCGCCGGCTTGTGGACCGATACAATACGACCCTCCTTCCCCGGCCGATCCGTATCCCGACATTTATCACCACCGTCCGGGCAGCCGTACAGGACCGCCGGCGACAGTATGAACTCCGCGACACGATCCGCAAACTCAAGCGACGCACCCGCCAGTTGCAGCGGCTGGCGCTGGAACTGACAGAGGCTGAGGACCGAGAGCGCGACCGGCTGGCACAGATCCTCCACGACGACCTGCAGCAGATTTTGGTCGGGGCGAATTTTCACGTCGGACTGATTCCCCATCGGGCCAGAGATACCGAGGCCCTCGACGAGATTGTCCAGCAATTGAGCAGACTTCTGCAGCAGGCGGTGGGCAAGAGCCGGCAGCTTTCGCACGACCTGAGTCCACCCATTCTCCGCCAGCACGGGCTGTTGGCAGCCCTTCCGTGGCTGGGCGAGCGAATGGAGAAGATGCACGGCCTGCGGGTGGAACTGGACACGCACGCCGAAGCCGAACCGCCCAGCAGCGGCCTGCAGGTCTTCCTCTTCCGGTGCATCCAGGAACTGCTGTTCAACGCAGCCAAGCATGCCAAGGTGGATTCGGCGAAGGTGAGCCTGCAGCGGGAGAACGGCGGGACCCGCCTGGTTGTGGAAGACAACGGGGTGGGATTTGATCCCGAGGAGATCCTCCGAAAGGACGAGATGGATGGTTTCGGTCTGCAGAGCATCGCCGAGCGGGCAGACTTCCTGAACGGAACGCTGGACATCGAGAGCTGGCCCGACGACGGAGCGAAATTCACGCTCATCATGCCCTGGACCCCCGAAGAAGAGAAGATCCCCCCTGCCGGTGAATGGACCGAACCGAGCGAGCCAACGGCCGCAGACCATCCATGCGAGCACCCATCCGGACGCGACCTGCGCGTGCTGCTGGTCGACGATCACAAGGTAATGCGCGACGGCCTGCGGGCCCTGCTGAGCGAACAGCCCGGGGTGCACGTCGTCGCCGAGGCCGAGTCCGGTCTGGAGGCGATTGAACTCGTGGACAAGGTCGACCCCGACGTTATGCTCATCGACGTGTCCATGCCCGGGATGAACGGGATCGAAGCGACCCGCCGGATCAAGGCCCGCAAACCCCACCTGCGAATCATCGGCCTCAGCATGCTGGACGACTCACAGACCGCGACCAAAATGCTCCAAGCCGGGGCAGAGACCTACATCCGCAAGTCCGGCTCCAGCGACAAACTGCTCGAGGCCATCTGCGGGAGTCAGGAGTAAGTCGCAGCTTCCCACCCGGACCGGCTGATTCTTCTCCGACCAGTCGCTGAACTTCTCCTGATCCATGTAGCTCCAGCGAGGGTACTCCTTCCATGTCCCGCGGACGCTTCGGAAGACCGCTTGCCCGGACGGCGCATGAAAATCGGCGAGGCGAAGTTCGAAAACTCCGCCGCGCCGATTCGTTTATCTTGCGCGATTCGCTATGCGATCTCGCGTCAGGTTGTCTCGTGCAGCTGCTCCTCGACCGGTTCTTCGGCAGGCGTTTCGTCCTGTTCGACGGTCTCGAAGTACAGGTGCTTGTCCTCGTCGCCCTCTTCGTTGGTCTCGGTTCGGGCGTCGACGACGATCTTGTTTTTGCCCTTGTAATTTCCGCGGAGAATCTCCTCGGAAATCGGGTCCTCGACGTGGTGCTCGATGGCTCGCCGCAACGGCCTGGCACCGAAGTCCGGGTTATAACCCTTGTCGATGAGGAACTCCTTGGCCGCGTCGGTCAGCTCCAACTGCAGTTCCTGCTCGAGCATCCGCTCGCGAACGTTCCGCAGCTCGTAGTCGACGATCGTTTCCAGGTCTTCTCTCGTCAGGGACTTAAACACGATAATGTCGTCGAGACGGTTGAGGAACTCCGGCCGGAAGTACCGTTCGACTTCCTTATTGAGCTGCTCCTTCATCTTCGCGTAGGTTGTGGCCACGTCACGCTTTCCGAAGCCGAAGCCGCCCTTGTTGCGGATCAGATCCGCACCGATGTTCGTGGTGAGGATGATGACGGTATTCCGGAAGTCAACCCGGCGGCCGAAGGAATCCGTAAGGTGCCCTTCTTCCATGATCTGCAGCAACATGTTGAAGATATCCGGGTGGGCCTTCTCGATTTCGTCCAAAAGGACGACCGCGTAAGGCCGGCGGCGGATCCGCTCGGTCAGCTGCCCGCCTTCTTCGTACCCGACGTATCCGGGAGGGGCACCGACCAGGCGGCTGACGTTGTGCTTCTCCATGTACTCGGACATGTCGATCTGGATCAACGCGTCCTCATCGCCGAACATGAATTCCGCCAACGCCTTGCTCAGCAGCGTCTTACCGACACCGGACGGACCGGCGAAGATGAAGCTGCCCATCGGTCGGCGCGGATCCTTCAGGCCACTGCGGGCCCGGCGGATCGCCTCGGCCACGGCCTTGATGGCCTCGTCCTGGCTGACCACGCGTTTGTGCAGCTCGTTTTCCAGTTCAAGCAGCCGCTGGGCTTCTTCCTTCTCCAGGCGGGTCAGCGGCACGCCGGTCATCTTGCTGACGACCTCGGCGACGACTTCCTCGTCGACCATGCCCTCTGCCTCGCGGGAGCGGTCTTTCCACGCCTTCTGCATGTCCTCTTTTTTGGCAAGGACCTGCTCGGCCTTGTCGCGGAGCTCAGCCGCCCGCTCGTAATCGGCGTTCTTGACGGCTTCGTCCTTCTCCATCTGGAGTTTCTCGATTTCGGACTCGATGTTGGCCAGGTCCGGGGGCTTGACCATGCTCTTGAGCCGCACGCGGGCGCCCGCTTCATCGATAACATCAATGGCCTTATCGGGTTGCGTCCGCCCGGTGATGTACCGGCTGGACAGCTCGACGGCCTTGTCGAGGGCCAGGTCGGTGATCTCGACGCGGTGGTGCGCCTCGTAGCGATCGCGAAGGCCCTTGAGGATGTCGTAGGTCTGGCTCTTGTTGGGCGGGTTGACGATGATCGTCTGGAACCGCCGCTCGAGCGCGCCGTCCTTCTCGATGTATTTCCTGTATTCGTCGAGGGTTGTGGCGCCGATGCACTGGATCTCTCCGCGGGAGAGCGACGGTTTCAGCACGTTGGCGGCATCGATGGCGCCTTCAGCTCCACCGGCACCGACGAGGGTATGCATTTCATCGATGAACAGGATGACGTTCTTGGCTCGGCGGACTTCGTTCATCACGGCCTTGATGCGTTCCTCGAACTGACCGCGGTACTTCGTGCCGGCAACCATCATCGCCAGGTCCAGGGCCACAATGCGTTGATCAACGAGGATCTCGGGCACGTCGG
>JBKHHU010000157.1:0-8210 GCA_046539045.1 Phycisphaerae bacterium | reverse complement strand
TTATCGGGTGCGTGCGTTCAGGCGGCAGAACACGCTACCAAACAGGAACGGGGTATCAAAGACGCCGAGGCGAGCGCATCAAGCGACGGCCAGTAGACGATAGTTGTGGGCGAGATGGGTCTGCGGATTTGGCGGCTCATCACCGGGCGTCTACCATTTCCTGAAGCGACGCGGGCGACTGTCCGGGAAGCAAAGGAGATGCGACGATGAGCGACGATGCGACACTTCGCGATCACGTTCGGTATGTGTTGGAAGGCGGCGGGGCGCACATGGGCCCTGCCGACGTGCTGAAAGACATTCCGCCGGAGCTTCGTGGCGGCAAACCGGAGGGCCTGCCCTACACCCCATGGCGGCTTCTGGAGCACATGCGCATCGCCCAGCATGACATTCTTGAATACACGCTGGACCCAGCCGGGTGGGAAAGCCCCGACTGGCCGGACGGATACTGGCCCGATACGCTTGGGCCTCCCAACGAGGAAGACTGGGCCAACTCAATCGACGCGTTTCTGGCCGACAACCGCCGGATGCGGGAGCTGGTGACCGACCCGCAGACATCGCTGCTGGAGCCCCTTCCCGACACCCCCGGGCACACGGTTCTCCGTCAGGCGCTGCTGGCCGCCGACCACAACGCATACCACATCGGGCAACTGCTCACCGTCCGCCGCCTGCTGGGCCTGGAAGCGTCCGACGGCCAGGCGCCGGACAACCTTTGACAGTTCAGCGCGGTCTCAGCCTCGCGCGACCACCGTTCGGGTGCTATGCGACGCTCATGTCTGACTTGCAAGGAGGCACTCATGTTCATGCAACTGCTGTTGTTGCTGGCGGGAATCATACTGATTATCAAAGGAGGAGACCTGTTCGTCTCTGCCAGCATCCGCATCGCCGAATTCCTTCAGATTCCGCGAGTGGTCATCGGGGCGACGCTGGTGAGCCTGGCGACGACTTCGCCGGAACTGGTCGTCTCGGTCCTGTCGGCCCTACGCGGCGAGTCGGGGCTGGCGATCGGCAACGCGGTCGGCTCCTGCATCTGCAACATCGGACTTATTCTGGGTCTCATGGCCCTGATCAAGCACATCGACATTCACCCGGCTGTGCTGCGGAACGGGCTGCTGGCGATGTTCTTCCTCGGGGCTGTGCTGCTGGTGATGACGATGGACCTGAGCCTCAGCCGCGGGCAAGGCCTGCTGATGATCGGGCTGGGGCTGGCGTACTTCACATGGGATATGGTTCGCAGCCTTCGCCGGCCTCGCCCGGCACTGCAGACGGAGGCCAAAGCCATCGAGACCGAGCGCGGGGCCTTTCGGCAGTTTCTCCAGACCCGCAAAGGCACTGCAGTTCAGTTCGCCATAGGAGCGGGCATCGTGGTTCTGGGCAGCAAGCTGCTGGTGGACTCGGCGGTGTTCATCGCCACGGGTTTGGGCATCAAACCGATCATCGTCGGACTGACGGTGGTGGCCGTCGGGACGTCCCTGCCGGAGCTGGTCACGGCGATTACCTCTTCCCGGAAGAACGTCTCGGACCTGGCGGTGGGCAATGTCATCGGGGCCAACGTGGCGAACCTGACGCTGATCGTCGGGACGGCGGCATCGCTGAGCGAAGTGACCATGACGCGAGCGACGCAACTGCTGAATTTCCCTGCCCTGCTGGTGATGATGACGCTTCTGGTGTTGGCTGTGCTCACCGCCAAGCGGATCACCCGCCGGGAAGGTCTGGTGATGCTGGTCGCCTATGCCTGCTACATTGCCCTCGTGGTCGGCCTGACGCTGGTCTATGGAGGACTCTAGGAAACGCTGGCAGATGCATAGGAGAGGACAGTGACAACGAAGAACGCCTCGCACGAATATGCGAGGCGTTCTTCGTATGGGGATTCATCGCGATGGAACCACCCCCGCGGGCTCGCAGGCTTTGAGCCTGTTCATCGCAGAATCAGTCGGAGGCTTCCATCCCAGCCATGAGCTTCTCGTAATCCTCAACGGTTCCGTCCGAGAGGCAGCATTCGATAATTTCTCTTCCGACCGAATCAAGTTCCGGCTGGAGGTATTTGCGCAGTTCCCGGTGGAAGAAGTCTCGGAGGATTCGGGCTCCTTCGTCGTAGGCTTCAGGTCCGACTTCCGGCTGGGTGTCGACCTCAAGGAACCAGTGGTGAATCCAGTGGCCTTCGATGCGCATGTTCTGCAGGGCGTATCCGAGCAGGGCACAGCGCGATTCGGTGACCTGTTCGGCCCGGAACGGCGCCATGCCGCGGCGGGCAAGGTAGTCCCGCGTGAGCCACTGGGGCATGAAACTGGTTTTCCAGGCACCGATATGCTGGTTCGGCGTCAGCACATAGCGGGTGTTCCTGGTGTGCTGGAACTGCCGCAGCAGCAGGTTGGCCTGGGCGACTTTCCTGCCGATAGTGAACGGCCAGTAGCTTCCGACGCCTTCACTGGTCATCGCTTTGGTGTCCACGATGCTGGGGTTGGCGTGCCCGCGGGGGGCCACCAGACGCCACAGCCACGCCAAAGCGGGCGGAAGAATGTGGAACATGCCGATGATACCGTAAGTCGGCTTCTCGCGTGTGCAGGGAGGGGTGCGCACGCCGAAGGAACGAATATCCACTTCCACACTGCCCTTGACGACGTTGGGGACGGCATTGCGCGGGACGACAACCCGCGGGTTGGGGCAAGGCTGGTCCGGCGCATCCTCGACATGCTCCCAGATCAGGCCCGTGCCGCCCTCGACCGCTCGGATATTCAGGAACAGCAGCGAATCCTCCGGGTGCACCGTCAGACGCTCCAGATCCGGATCCGTGCCGTATGCACCGATGTGATCGACCCGAACAAACCAGCCGCTTTCGGCATCGGTGACGGCCAGCTTGCCGTCCGCCTTCTGAAGCGAGGGATGGCAGAGCGCCATGTCGTCGCAGACCGGGAACAGATCGCATGTCCGCGGGATTTCCAGATACCGTCTCTCGTCGGTAAGAATATTGTGGCCCATCAGCAGTTGGCCATCCGGTAGGCGGTGCGGTTGTTGCAGCATTTCACTTTTGCCCCCGCCGCTGGCCCCTTCGTGCATGAAGGTCACCAGGTTGTCATACGGGGTCATCACCTGGACAGCCGAACAGTGGGCGGTGACCCATCCCTCCTGCTCGCCCAGTTCGATCAGCGCCCCGTACACGCCCTTTTTGGCGCTGGGACCGGGATACAGGTTGTATGAGAAGATCTCGTGAACGTCGGAACGCTCGTGCACGACAACCTGCTTTCCCTCGAAGTGGGTGTGCCGGAACGGCGGGGCCACGTAGATGATCGTCGACGGCTCGAAATTGCGGCCCAGGGTCTCGATATCCACCGCCCCCTGCAGAAGCCCCAGCCCGAAGGCAAAGAAGCCTGCATTGACAGGACAAACCGCCATCGCGTCGGCACCCAGCCCCAGCTGACCCATTTCAAAGGCAAACACGGCCAGGTCCTGTTTCTCCAACCACGAGAACGTTTCCTGCTTCAGGTCCTTGAAGTCGTAGCCGAACCGATCTTCGAACCGCTCCTTGTCCGACGGTTTGCTATCGGCAACGACCATGCAGTGCGGGTCGCGGCGACGCATGTAGGCTTCGCGGTAGTTGGCACCGATACCGTTTTCGAGGCGGACCACATCGACTTCTTCCACTTTCGAACCGTCGGGCAGTTCGTACGATACCGTCGTCGATCGTCGACCGGGCTGGCCACAGGCCAGGTCTTCCAGATCCTTGATCCCGCGTGCCACGGTCACCGACTTGGCGTTACGCAGAATCTGCGCCACGCCTTCCGGCAAACCAGCTTTGTTCAGAAAATCGCGAGCCTTCATATTATGTCACTCCAGATTACGTAGTAGCTATTTCCTGCTGTTGCTCGTAGGGACAGACGCTACAGCGTTCACAAAAGTTGGCTTAGCATAATAGCTCACTCGGCCAGGCAAAACAGAGAAAACCTGGGCTTTCTGCACCGCCTGTTGAGCGGTTGCCCATTTGTGACCCGGCCGAAGCGTGGGACAATCTCCCCCGCCAACGATGCGTGCCCCGCCCCAGCCGGTCCGCCGGATTCGCTGGTTGAGAAATTTTCAGCTACTTCTGCGCACAGGCGGTGTTTCAGTTCTGGAAATCACGTGGAACCAACCCAAGGAGATCGATTATGATTCATCTGCGCTCGCTGCTCATTTCCGTTCTCGTTCTGTCGTTGACGTCGCTGGCCGTCGCCCAGGAGCCCTGGCCGGCGGAAATCAAAGGCCATACCCCGCCCAAGGCAGGCGAACACCCGCGATTACTCTTCCGCGAGAGCGACCTGCCGGCGCTTCGCAAGAAGGCCCAGACACCCGAGGGCAAAGCGATCCTGAAGGAGCTGCGCGAGCGGCTCAACGGGAGCGACGGCAGGAGCATGCCCGGGGAAATGGGCCACGGTGGCGGACCGAACGTGGAAAATCCCGCCGACTCGCTGGCGTCGGGCACGTTCACGATCTCCCACGTAGCCGGGTACGGCCTGCTGTACCAGATCACGCAGGACAAGCATTACGCCGACCTCGGCAGGAAGGCCATGGACGCCGCCCTGGCAGGCTGGCGCGGGATGGACAAGCGCTACAGCTTCCGCAATCCCAGCGGTGCGCTGCGGGCCGGGCCCTCCCTGGGCTGGTACGCCGTAGGGTACGACCTCTGCTACGACGGCTGGGATGAGGACTACCGGGAGAAGATCGCCAAGGAGATCGCGCAATACAACGAAGGCAAGAACATGTCGCTGGCCGAGCTGGTCCGCGGCAGTCGGCTCCATCCGCGGAGCAACCACTGGGGCATGCAGGTCGGCGGTGGCGCCATGGCGCTGCTGGCGGTTCTCAATGACAAGAACGGCATCTCCGGGGAGGAGGCCCAGAAGCTCCTGAAAACCAGCGAAAAGTCGATGATCCGCAACCTGTCCGAAGGCTTCGGTGACGGCGGGTACTTCGCCGAAGGCGACGGTACGGGCAGCATGTCCAGCCACATTATTTTCCTGCAGGCGCTGGAAGCGTGGAAGAACGTGCAGGGCAAGGACTTCATCACCCCGCGTCCCAACGCCCAGTGGACGCACCTGCGATGGATCCTCGGGACCGTCGTCCGCGACGGCAAGCCGCACTTCCATTCGCGGGACGGCTATCCGCACAACGTGTGGCAGCGCGACGGGCTCAGCGGCGGGGCATATTTCGGCATCGGTTTCGGGGCGGCTACGCCGGTTCAGAAGGCCGCGTACCTGTGGTTCTACAATGAGTTTTTCAAGGAATACGACGCGAAGAAAGGCCATCCCTACGACACGCCCGGCCCGTACCCGCACCAGAGTGTCCTGGCGTTCATCAACTGGCCGGTCGGCCTCACGCCGGTCAACCCCGCTGAGTGCATGCCCCGGGCCAGCGTCGACCACCAGTACAACTACATGATGTTCCGCAACCGCTGGAAAGACTCCGGCGATATCGTCATGACCTGCCTGGCCAGCCGCCCGCGCAAACACACCAAGAAGCAGGTCATCGGGCCGCTGTGGATCACCGCCAACATGAAACGCTACGCGTGGGGAACCATGGGCGGGAAGGTCAAGCATTTCGAGGTCATGCAGGACGGCTGTGCGACCGCCACCACGTCCGATGGAACCATGCTGGCCGTGGACTTCTCCGGGAATTCCGGAGCCGAGGCGATGCTCGTGATGGTCGGACCCGGCGCCCCGGAAGGCCGGCAGATCAAGGCCGGTGACGTCACCTATTCGGTGCACTTCATCCCCGAGAACGACAAGGCTCCCAAACCCCGCGCCGACGGAGAAAAACTCATCGTCGGCAAACAGACGGTGTCGGTGGAAGAGGGCAGGCTCGTCCTGCACAACACTGCCGAACCGTGGGACGGCCCGACCGAAAAGGCTAAACAGGCCGCCGAGAAGTGGATGAAGGAAAAGAAGTAGCACCCACAACAGCGGACCGGGCACGCGGGCGTACTGTCTGCGCGCCCGGTCCCGTCCGCGTGGGACGTTCTCCAACTTGGGCTCGAAAGCCTCACTTACCCATTCCCACAGGAACCCCGCGGCTGCGGGGGCGTTTAACAACTGGCTCAGAATGTACATCAATCGCATTGCCCGCGGACGAATCGAAGAAGGGACGTTTTCATGAAGGCATTCAAGACGTTGACGCTGTGGACCGTGCTGCTGGCGATATCGGTCCCGACTGTGGCGGCAGAGTTCGAACCCGAGAAGAACTGGACCTACGCGCTGGACCTGCCGGAGAAGCTCCGGCCGGAGCCGAAAAAGTCCAAACGCAAACCCAAGGCGCCCATCCTGGTCTGGGTACCGAAGGACGTCAAGAAGATCCGAGCCGCGCTGCTGATTCCCGAAAACAGCGATTCCAAGCACGTCGGCGAGCATCCGCGGATGCACAAGGTGCTTGCCGAGCACGAAGCTGCGGTCGTCTACTTCCGCGGGCACCCGCTGGAACACCACCGCGATGACGCTCCGACTGTCATGAAGCACATCGCCAAGGAAACGGGCATCGAGGAATTCGCCCACTGCCCGTGGATCACGTTCGGCAAATCCTCGCGGGGCAAGTTCCCGTACTATCTCGCATGGGCGTATCCGGATCGCGTCATCGCGACGATCTCTTACCACGCCGAGACGCCCACCTGGCCGATGGCGGACTGGAGCAAGATCGACAAGGACGACACGATCCTGCACTGCAGCGTCAACGGCGAGACCGAATGGGGCGGAACCTACGCCAAGCACGTCAGGCCGTCGCTGCTGAACTACCGGGCGAATACCAATGTGCTTCCGCACCAGGCCGTGGCCGCGGGCGTGGGGCATGGCGATTATGTGGACTCGCACGGCTCGAGCGGGTACGGTAAGGAACACCCGGGCAAAGTGCGCTGCCACGACGTGTGGGACTACCTCAGCGTGTTCGCGGACAAGGCCCTGGAACTCCGCCTCCCGGAGAAAGGGTACCCCACCGACGGTCCGCTGAAACTCCGAAAAGCGGACAAGACCAAGGGCCTGCTGCTGGAACGGTTCGCCATCGAAGATGTGCTCGAACAGCCGCGCCTCCCGCTGGTGCGGAAGGACGAGTCGTACGTGCTGGACCCGTCGCCGGAGACGACCACCAACGGCTTCGCGAAGATCGAGCCCGCCAAGAACTACAAGGTGCCCGACAGCGTGCCGGTGGTCGACTACGAGCCCGGACAGAGCCCGACGAAGTGGCTGGTCTCTCGGACGCTGAATTTCCCGCTGGAGACCGATCCGCAGGAAGACGTGTCCGCCTACAAGGACCTCCGCCCGGAACCGGACGACGAGATCAACGTCGAGGGCAAAACCGCCCGGATCACCCCGCTGAAGGACAAGGAAATCGGCCGTCGCGGCGGGACCGAGCAGGGCATCAGCATCAAGCACTTGGGCTTCCGCTCGCGGGATCTGTCGCTGCTGGCGTACACGGTGCTGAAGGTCGACAAGCCGACGACGGCGAAGATCGCTGCCGGGCATTCGCTGGCTGTCCGCGTGCAGTTGGTGCTCAACGGCGTGCCGGTGGATCACAAGCAGGTGGTCCAGTTCCAGCCGGGTCTGTACCCGCTGCTGATGGTCGCCCGCATGAAGGGCGCCCGCTGGAACCACCTCGAGCCGAACATGGTAAACGCCTCCGCCGAAGAAGTGACCGAAGCGAAGCAGACCCAGAAGGTCAAGGACAAGCGGGAAGCGGAGTTGCAGGCCCGCCTGAAACTCGACCGCGAGCCGATGTCCTACTTCCACGAGTACTCCGAGGTCCCCGCTGAAAAGCGTCCCCACATGATGTGGATCGCCGACAAGGAACTGGCCGAGGCGTGGATCAAACTCCACGACCCCGACCCGCGCCGGGCGGAATTGAAAGCCGCCAGATCGAAATAGCCAACTCCACCCTGTCAAACCATCGGCCCGTCGCTCCAAACACGAGCGGCGGGCCTGCTTTATGCGCCGATAGCTACACCGGGCTGCCCGAGCGAATAGCGTGGATCATCGACCCGTCTCCTCCGCGAATGGATGCAGGTTGTCGGCCACGGGTACCAAGCGCCGTCTCCCGGTACCGTCGGCAGGCCGCATAAAGTGCAGCAACCATGCGGTGAGATAGCGGATGCGTCCTACCTGACTCTGCGCTCCGCGGCGCGCAATCGCCAATCCGCAATCAAAGCCCTCCGGTCATGTCTTTCAGCAGGCCGAAGAAGCCGCGTTTGCGGTCCGAGCTGATGC
>JBKHHU010000156.1:0-8214 GCA_046539045.1 Phycisphaerae bacterium | reverse complement strand
CCCGAGTACCCGGATCTCACCGCACGAGATGCTGCCGTCGTCGAGGAACTTCGGAGCGAATAACACGCCGGCGACGTACCACACTCCTCGCGGCGGGCACCATTGGCGGTGCTCGCCGCGTTTTCTTTACGCTTCTCAGGAAGCCCAATACCCCCCTTGGCCCAGACTGAAGTTTCAAGCGCACCTGCGGAACGTGACTTCTGATCACGACGGGTTTGTTATTACCCCACCTCCGGCATAGGATTTTAGGTGAGAAAGACTTACCCTCGCAGAAAGGACCCGCAATGAGAACGCTCACACTGGTATCGTTGCTGGCGGCCGCGATCCTGCCCCTGTTCGGCTGTAATGGCGAGCAGGAGATGGCCGTCGAGGAGCAGTTCGTATACACGGTGAAGGAAGATCAGATGTCCTATGAGGATGTTTCCCGCCGGGTTTACGGCGATGAGAAGTATGCAGCCCGGATCGCCCAACGAAACAACAACAGACAGCTGACAAAGGGCACCGAGGTGGTTGTGCCTGGGGTAAAGGAAAACCAGGTCGAGCTGGAGCCCCGAGGCTGCAGCCGCCAGAAGATTTATCTCGGCGGTTTGGCGCCGGCGCCGGAGAAGCAACCGCACGGTGAATAGAGGCGGTGGCGAGTCGGTGTTCTAGAGTGAGTGACAGAAGTAATTTCGTGGTTCAGCGTCGGCGAAAGCGTTCCTGACAAGGACGGCGAAGCAGGCAATGCCGTAGCATTGCCGATGCAGCCGGACGAAGGCAGGGACGATTGCAGCCAGCTGAACCGGAAAAGAGTTTGTCACTCGCTCTATACGTCGCACCAGAGCAGAGGTCGGCACTTGGACAAACGCCAGCCGCGTAACTGGCTGGCCCGGCCCTGTCTGCATTCCGCTGACAGAGCGGATACCACAGATTGCCGGGGAAACGACTCGGCTTTTTCGGATTTTTCCGACTGATTGCCTCAACGGCCGCGCTTGCAACGACCGATGGTAAGTTGTACACTGTAGTGAATGAATGATCCATCTCTATCTGGCGACGGGTGTGTAAACACCCTGAAAACAATAGGAGTTATTGTATATGCGAAGGCTGCAGCGTGCCCGCAAAAAGGGCGCATTCACGCTGATTGAACTGCTTGTTGTCATTGCGATTATCTCACTGCTCGTTACTATTCTGATCCCGGCACTGGGACAGGTGCAGGAACTGGGTCGAACCACGAAATGCCTGGCAAACATGCGCAATATTGCCATGGCCCACCTGCGATACTCGCAGGATCACAAGAACAGGTTCATGAACTACCAGAACTGGGCCGCTGTACAGGTTGAGGAAGGCTACACGACAGCGCCCAAGCAGGAAGACGAGACGCAGATCGCCACGCAGGGCTCTCTCTACCGTTGCCCGTCGGGCGTCGCCGACGTTAAGAGTGGCTGGACCTGGCACGAAGAGCAGGCCGCGCATCACCCGGATAACCTCAAGGCGGTCGCACATGAGCACACCGCCACGATGGAAGATGGCGATGATGAAGACTGGTACGTCCACAGTTGGTACGCCATCAGCGGCGCGACATGGGAGAAGGGCTGGCCGGCAGTCAAGAGCCAACGGTACCTCATTACCGATGCACGCAACCTGGACAAGCTGATCATGAATTACGACGGCAGGAACATCCACAACGCCTGGTACACTACCGACAGCGACGGTAATACCGTGGTTCGGATGAGCAGTGTCCGTCACGGCAAGGCCGACAAGATCAACATGAACTTCTATGACGGGCATGCCGAGACCGTTTCCCAGCAGCAGATCCAGAACCCTTACGGAACCAGTACGGACCAGCCGAAGTTCCGCATGGGCGGGGGGGAGTTCTAGCCTCGCCGGCAACCCGCCACATAGGAATCGTACAAGCGGCCGCCCTGCTCTGCCGGGACGGCCGCTTTTCTTTGCGCCGCCTTCATCCACCTCCATGTCTGCCCGTATAAGGCCCCCTAATCGCGTGTATCACAACAAGAACCATGCGCAATCGAGCAGAATCCGCTTAAATGGGATGTTCCGAGGACGTCACTGCTTGCCGACACAGGGCATGGTCCGCAAGCGGTCGTGGGAAATGGAACACTGGCATTCGTAAGGACAACAGAAGGGCAGGCATTTTCGTATGAGTCGAGTCCCACCCAAAGACTACGGCCTGTACGAGGCCCGGCGCGAGCATGACGCTTGTGGTATCGGGTCCGTAATCAATATCAACGGCCAACGGGAGCACCGGATTCTCGAAATGGGCAATCAGGTGCTGATGAATCTCCAGCATCGCGGCGCCGCCGGGGCCGATGAAGCAACCGGCGACGGTGCGGGCATCCTCTTCCAGATCCCGCACGAGTTCTTCAAGGATGAGGCCGAGCGGCTGGGATTCTCACTTCCGGAACCGGGAAGCTATTCGGTGGCGATGGTTTTCGGCCCGCAGGATGAAGCCCTTTGCAGCAAGTGCGAGAACGCTCTGGCAGCGGCGGCGGAGCACTACGGAATGACCGTACTGGGCTGGCGCGACGTTCCCGGCAGGCCCGACTGCCTGGGCGAGATTGCCCGCTCGGCGGAGCCGGTCGTGAAGCAGATGTTCATCGACGGCAACGGCCTGAAGGGCGAAGCCTTAGAGCGCAAGCTCTATCTCGCCCGCAAGCGGGCCGAGAAGCAGATTAGCGAAACCTACGGCGACGAGGCACTGGACTTCTACGTCTGCAGCATGTCCTGCAAGACGATCATCTACAAGGGCATGTTCCTCGCTCCCCAGTTGTTCGGTTACTATCCGGACCTGTCCGATGAGCGAATGACCACCGCGTTCGCCCTGGTCCATCAGCGATACAGCACCAACACCTTCCCGAACTGGCGCCTGGCCCAGCCGTTCCGGATGATGGCCCACAACGGGGAAATCAATACCCTCAGCGGGAACCGCAACCGCATTCGCAGCAGGGAGCAGCGGATGGCCAGCGACCTGCTCGGCGAGGACCTGGACGACCTGCGTCCGGTGCTTACCCCCGACGCCAGCGACTCAGCCCAGTTCGACAACTGCCTGGAACTGCTTGTCCGCAGCGGCAGGAGCCTTCCGCACAGCCTCATGATGATGGTGCCTGAAGCCTTCGGCCCGAGCTACCACATCAGTACGGACAAGCGAGCCTTCTACGAATATCATGCCGCACTCATGGAGCCGTGGGACGGACCGGCCGCTCTCGTGTTTACCGACGGACGGTACATCGGTGGCACGCTGGACCGCAACGGTCTGCGCCCCAGTCGCTTCGTGGTGACCACCGACGGGCTGGTCGTGCTGGCCAGCGAAGTCGGCGTGATCGAGTTCCCACCCGAGCAGATCCGCCAGAAAGGTCGCCTCCAGCCGGGCAAGATGTTCCTGGTCGACATCCAGGAAGGCCGGATCATCTCCGACAACGAAGTCAAGAGCAAGATCGCCCGACGCAAGCCGTACCGCCGCTGGCTGGACCAGAACCGCATCGAGTTGCGGGGGCTGTTCAACGCGGCGACCTCCGGACCGACCGACCACGAGACGCTCACGCAGCACATGCGGATGTTCGGCTACACACGGGAGGAGCAGAGTTTCCTTCTCGGGCCCATGGCGGTCAACGGGCAGGAGCCCATCGGCTCCATGGGGGCCGATACCCCGCTGGCCGTGCTGAGTGACAAGCCGAAACTGCTGTACAACTACTTCAAGCAGCTGTTCGCTCAGGTAACCAATCCGCCCATCGACCCGTATCGTGAGGGTCTGGTCATGAGCCTCATGACCTTCACCGGCAAGCGGCGGAACATCCTGGAAGAAACCCCCGAACACTGCCATCAACTGAAACTGCCGCACCCGATCCTCACCAACGAAGACATGGCACGCCTCCGCAGTGTCGATCGGGACGACTTCCGCGTGGAGACCATCCCCGCCCTGTTCGAGGTCGACGAGCAGAATCCGGGCCAATCGCTGCAACGGGGCCTGAAGGAAATGGTTAACGCAGCCGAGGCGGCCATCGAGAACGGCGCCTCCCTGCTGATTCTTTCGGACCGGGACGCTTCAGCATTCCACGCACCGATCCCCGCCCTGCTGGCCTGCTCCGCATTGCACCAGGGTCTGCTCTCACGAGGGCTTCGTGCCGAAGCGGGCATCGTGATCGAGTCCGGCGAGCCGCGGGAAGTGATGCACTTCTGCCTGCTTTGCGGATTCGGCGCCAACGCGATCAATCCGTATCTCGCGTTCGAGGCGATGCAGGACATGCGCCGTAGCGGCGACATCTCCCGCGACATCAAGCCGGAGCAGATCGTCGACAACTACATCACCGCCGTCAAGAAGGGCATCCTCAAGACGATGTCGAAGATGGGCATCAGCACGCTCCGCAGCTACCGGTCTGCTCAGTTGTTCGAAGCGGTCGGCCTGCGGCAGGACCTGGTGAGAGAGTACTTCACCGGAACCAGCAGCCGCATCGGCGGGGTTGGCTTGGAAGAGATCGCCGAAGAGACCCTCAAGCGCCATCAGGAAGCGTTCTCCGACCGCCGGCCCGGTTCGCTGGAACTGGACTTCGGCGGCGAGTATGCCTATCGCATGGACGGCGAGAACCACCTGTGGAACCCCACTACCGTGGCCCGGCTGCAGCACGCGGTGCGCAACGAAGACCAGTCCGCCTACGACGAATACGCCGAAGCGATCAACAAACAGGCGGAGAAGCTTTACACTCTTCGCGGGCTGTTCGAGTTCAAGACCGATCCGTCCACCGGCGTACCGCTGGACGAGGTGGAATCGGCCGGCGAGATCGTGAAGCGTTTCTGCACCGGGGCCATGTCCCACGGCTCGATCAGCAAGGAAGCCCACGAATCGATGGCCCTGGCGATGAACGCCGTCGGCGCGATGAGCAACACCGGCGAAGGCGGAGAAGATCCGATTCGCTACAAGCCCAGCGACCGCGGGAATCTCAACAGCGCGATCAAGCAGATCGCCTCCGGACGCTTCGGCGTGACGGCAGAGTACCTATCGCAGGCGAAGATGTTGCAGATCAAGATGGCCCAGGGCGCCAAACCGGGCGAAGGCGGCCAGCTACCGGGACACAAGGTAACCGAAGACATCGCACGTTTGCGGCACTCCACACCGGGCGTGACGCTGATTTCGCCCCCGCCGCACCATGACATTTATTCCATCGAAGACCTGGCCCAGTTGATCTTCGACCTGAAGTGCTCCAATCCGGGCGTGAAGGTCTCGGTCAAACTGGTCAGCGAAGTCGGTGTCGGGACGATCGCTGCCGGCGTTGCCAAGGGCAATTCCGACGAGGTCCTGATTTCCGGGTACGACGGCGGAACGGGCGCCAGTCCGTTGAGTTCCATCAAGCACGCGGGCATTCCCTGGGAACTAGGGCTCGCGGAAACCCAGCAGGTGCTGGTCATGAACGGCCTGAGGGATCGCATTTTGGTCCAGGCGGACGGGCAGATGAAAACCGGGCGCGATATCGTCATCGCCGCCCTGCTCGGCGCCGAACGGTTCGGGTTCGGCACAGCCGCCCTGGTAAGCCTCGGCTGCATCCTGATGCGGAAATGCCACCTGGGCACTTGCCCGGTTGGTGTGGCGACCCAGGACCCCAAGCTGCGAAGCAAGTTCACCGGCCTGCCGATTCACCTGGAACGGTTCCTCTTCTTCGTGGCCGAGGAAGCAAGACAGTACATGGCCGAGCTCGGGTTCCGCACCTTCGACGAAATGGTCGGGCACGTCGAGAAGCTCAACGTCCGAAAGGCCGTCGAGCACTGGAAAGCCAAGGGCCTGGACTTCAGCGCCATCTTCGCGCCGCCAAAGGCTCCCGAAGGTATGGGCGAGTACTTCTGCTGCGTTCGCGACCAG
The DNA here is from genome assembly GCA_046539045.1 of Phycisphaerae bacterium. GTDB lineage: Bacteria > Planctomycetota > Phycisphaerae > SM23-33 > SM23-33 > JBKHHU01. Next base: position 2,366 of record JBKHHU010000156.1, on the reverse strand, counting down.
AGCAACCCGCTCGAGGGCCACTTCGACTGGGATGTTGTCGAGAAGTGCAAGCCGGCCATCGAGAACAAGGAGAAGGTCTCCCTGGACCTGAAGGTGAAGAACATCAACCGGACGGTCGGCACGATCCTGTCCAACCGGATCGTCAAGGCCCACGGTTCGAAAGGCCTGCCGGATGGCACGATCGACCTGACACTGACCGGCTCTGCCGGACAGAGCTTCGGCGCGTTCCTGACCCACGGCGTGACGATGCGTCTGATCGGCGACGCCAACGACTATCTCGGCAAGGGCCTCTCCGGTGGACGTATCATCGTCAAGACCCCGGAACAGTCGCCCTTCGAGCCGGCCGACAATATCATCGTCGGCAACACGCTGCTCTACGGAGCCACCGAAGGCGAAGTGTACATCAACGGACTGGCCGGCGAGCGGTTTGCCGTCCGCAACAGCGGTGTCACTGCCGTTGTGGAAGGCGTCGGCGATCACGGCTGCGAGTATATGACCAACGGCACGGTGGTCGTTCTGGGACAGACCGGGCGAAACTTCGCTGCCGGAATGAGCGGTGGCGTAGCGTACGTGCTGGATGAGCAGCAGCTGTTCGACACCCTGTGCAACCTGGACATGGTCGATCTCGAGACGGTCTGGCAGAACAAGGACATCAACCTGCTGCGGGACCTGATCACCCGTCACATGGACTACACCGGCAGCAGCCGGGCCAGGCGTATTCTCGACCGCTGGTCCGACATGGTCGGCAAGTTCGTCAAGGTCATGCCGATCGACTACAGAAAGGCCCTGGAGCGTCAACGAGAACGCGAAGAGGCGAGTACCGATATGACTCCGGCCACCGAGGAGGTGTTCCGTGGCTAAGCCTACCGGATTTATCGAATATACACGTGAAGAGGCCGAGTATCTGCCCAAGGAAGAGCGGGTCGCCAACTATAGCGAGTTCCTGCTCCCCCTGGACGACGAAGCCATCAACCGCCAGTCCGCCCGATGCATGGACTGCGGAATCCCCTTCTGCCATGGATCCGGCTGCCCGGTACTCAACCGGATTCCGGAATTCAACGATCTGGTCTATCGCGGCAAGTGGCAAGAGGCTTCGGACAACCTGCACTCGACCAACAACTTCCCCGAGATCACCGGCAGGGTCTGTCCCGCTCCGTGCGAGGCCAGTTGCACGCTGGCGATCAATGACGATGCGGTGACGATCAAACACATCGAGTTCCAGATCGTCGAGCGGGCGTGGAAGGAAGGCTGGGTCAAGCCCCAGCCGCCGAAGCGGCGTTCCGGTGCGAAAGTCGCGGTGGTGGGTTCGGGTCCTGGTGGCATGGCCGCCGCCCAGCAGTTGGCCCGCTACGGCCACGATGTAACGTTGTTCGAGAAGGACAACAAGATCGGCGGCTTGCTCCGCTATGGCATTCCGGACTTCAAGTTGGACAAGCACATCATCGACCGACGTCTCCGTCAGATGGCGGCAGAGGGCGTTGCTTTCGAGACCGGGGTCATTGTCGGCGAGGACATCTCGCCCCGGTATCTGCAGAAGATGTTCGACAGCGTGGTGCTGACGATGGGTGCCGGCGAGCCCCGCAACCTGGTTGTTCCGGGCAGAGGGTATGAGGGCATACACTACGCAATGGACTTCCTGGCCCAGCAGAACAAGCGTGTCTCGGGCGAAGCCTTTGATGATGCCCAGATCAGCGCGAAGGGCAAGAATGTCGTTGTCATCGGCGGGGGCGATACCGGAAGCGACTGCGTCGGTACATCCAACCGTCAGGCTGCCCGAAGCGTGACACAACTGGAGATCATGCCCCAGCCGCCAGAAGAGATCCCCAACGACACCCCGTGGCCGACCTGGCCGAGAATCATGCGGACCAGCACTTCCCACAAAGAAGGCTGCCGACGGCTATGGAGCACCCTGACCAAGCAGTTCACCGGTACCGGCACCCGCGTTACCGGGCTGGACTGCGTCAAGGTCGAATGGGACATGAGCGGCGGCCCCCGCCCGAAGATGAAAGAAATCCCGGGAAGCGAATTCCATCTGGATGCGGAACTCGTGCTGCTGGCGATGGGCTTCGTCCACGTCGTCCATCACGGCTTGGTGGAGAAGATGGAACTGGATCGCGATCCGCGCGGGAACCTGATCGTCGATCCCAACATGCAGACGAGTCGGGCAGGCGTGTTCGCAGCAGGCGATACCGTCAGCGGTGCGTCTCTCGTGGTTCGAGCAATCTACAACGGCAGGCAGGTCGCCCATAAAGTGGACCAATGGCTCCGCGGTTTCTGAGTCACCGACTCGCCTCGATGAACCTGTAGCGATATCGGGTAGGCCGGGGTGATTTCTCGCCCCGGCGTCCCACACCACCGTACGTACG
>JBKHHU010000025.1:0-25554 GCA_046539045.1 Phycisphaerae bacterium | reverse complement strand
GCTGGCCCACTTGGCGAACTTCCGGCGACCTGCTATGTTCCCGCTTGTCGCGACACGGGGCGTCACACGGCCGACGTCCGGCGAGTTGTCCCGGCCGGCCGGGCCTCACGACCTCCGGGGCGAACTTCGCCACCAGACGCCAACACGCGTCACTTGTCACGCCGAAGCCTTGGCGAAGGCGGATGCGACGACAGGCTGCGACTAAAAAGTGTGCGCCATGGAGTGCGCTTGGGACGGAAACAGAGCCTTCCACATCCGACATGAAGCAGGAGAAGACGCATGCAGGACCTGCAGACGGCAATCAAGTGACTGAACCAGAACACGGGCCACGCCGGCCGGTAACTCCAGCGCATTGGGGCACTGGACGAAGGCGGAGATAATGGTATACTGCGCACACCGTATCCGGGGCGGCCCCCGTGCGGAACGTCGCAGTCGCGATGGCATTGACAGTGGTTCTCGCGTGGACCCGGGCCTGAAGGCGGAATCTCAAGTCCCTCCATGCCACGCGTCCGGCTGCCGCTTGACACCGTCGGAGGAGCCGAACCGGGTTTCGTATCAGGATCCGTGCCATCTCCACATGGCCACGCTGATGAAGTGGAAGGTACCGACTGGCACCGCAGGAAAAACATCTCTACGGTCTATTGAGTCTTTTGCTGGCGGCGTGTCTGCTCCTCGGCGTCGCTGTCCAGGGGCCCGAGGCAACGTTTGAAGGCGTTGTGAAGATCCAGCACCATCCTGCGCGGCTGCTCAATGATTTTACGCTTGTCGGCGGGGAGGGCGCCGCCCTGGTCAACGCCGCGCTGGTGGCGTTGCTTGGACTGCTTCTGGTTTTCGTGAACCGGGTCCGTCTGTCCGGTCCTACCGTCTCTGCTGTCTTCACGATCCTTGGGTTTGGGCTCTTCGGCAAGACGCTGCTGAACGTCCTTCCGATCATTATCGGGGTGGCCATCGCCGCCCGGATTGCCCGGAAGTCGTTTAAAGAGTACATACTGATGGCCTTGTTCGGCACGACGCTGGGGCCATTGATCACGGCTTTGGCGGTCGAGACGGGCCTGCCCCTGGCGGCCGCCCTGGCAACGGCGGTGGTTGGGGGGCTTGTCGCGGGAATCATCCTGCCTCCGGTGGCGATCGTGATGTTGCGGTTGCATCAGGGCTTCAGTCTTTACAACATCGGTCTTACCGGAGGGTTCATAGGGGTCTTTGGAGCCTCCCTGCTGGTGGCTTCCGGTCGTCCGCCTTCTCCGGCGCTGGCTTGGAACGACGCGCCTTCTTTGGCGCTGGTTCTGCTGATCCCTGCGATGTGCCTGGTGCTGCTGATCGCGGGGTTGTCATCGCGACCCAGGGAGGCACTGGCCAGTTTCAGGAAAATAAATACGCTTTCGGGGCGGCTGCCTTCAGACTTCATGACCATGTCCTCTGTCGAAGGCAGTCTGGTCAACATGGGGGTCATCGGGCTTCTGACCTGGGCCTACGTGATGGCCGTGGGAGGAGAATTGAACGGGCCTGTCCTCGGCGGAATCCTTACCGCAATCGGATTCGCCGCCTTCGGCAAGCATCCCCGCAACGGCTGGCCCGTTGCCGCCGGGGTGGTTCTGGCCTGCCTGCTGTTCGATAGAGATCTCGCCGCGCCCGGACCGATCCTCGCCGCCCTTTTCTGCCTGACCTTGGCGCCCGTCGCCGGCGAGTTCGGATGGAAGATCGGACTCCTTGCCGGTTTCCTCCACTTTGCCATGGTCGAAAGAACAGGGGCATGGCATCTCGGCGTCAACCTGTACAACAATGGTTTTGCCGGCGGACTGACTGCGACCTTGCTGGTGGCGGTTATCGAGTGGTATCGAGCCAGTCGGGGAGCCCCCGCTGAGGAGTAACACCATGAAACGCAAGCTACTGTTGAATCTGATCAGTGAAGTATCGCATTACCTTCTTGACGCCGAACCGTCGCGAATGGTTATTTCCCTCCACCAAGAGGCCGACGGTCTCCATCTGGCCGTCTTCGATGACACACATCGCGAGGATAGGGAGTTGGAGGCAATCCGGAACTCCCTCCGGAACCCTGATCGCCCGGAGCTGGCGGGATATTACGGATCTCTGGCCGGTTTCGACGCCCTGGGCTCGGCCCGATTGGACCTCATCGGCTGGCAGATCAAGGCGGCGACGGTCGCCCGGACCAACGAGGGAACCAAGATCGACCTCTGGATGGGGGGAGATCGATTCAATCCAGATGCGTTTTCCCTGTCGGAAAACGTCGACTAACGGCTGGCCTGACGGATCGCAGCACTTCAGCCGGGAAAAAGAGGATCCGTCCAGAACGCTGAACCTACGGCGCCCGGCTCCCGAGACCTCCCCCCGCCCCGCGACATCGGGCAGGCGGATCAAATGCGGTATCATTTACTACAACGGAGCGTTTGAGCATGTGCTGTTTCGTGCAGGAGTCAAGATGCGCGGCATCGAACACATTCCCTGGCTGTACCAATGCGTCGCGGCCGGAATGGACGCCTTGGGCCTTGCCCGATGGCGGGAGGATCTCGCGCAAGGGGCGCGTGGCCGAACGCTGGAAATCGGCTGCGGCACCGGGCGAAACTTTCCGCTGTACCCGGCAAGCGCGCAGGTGATCGGCCTGGATCCGGATGTCGCTGCCCTGAAGCGGGCTCAGCGTCGAGCGCCGCATCTTCCTCTGCTGGTCGGACGCGCGGAGGCCCTGCCTTTCGCCGATGGTTCCTTCGACACGGTGGTGAGCAGCCTCGTTTTCTGCAGCGTAAGCGACCCCCTGCGCGGGCTGGCCGAGATCCGACGGGTCCTGCGCCCGGATGGCGAGTTGCGAATGCTCGAGCATGTGAGGGCTCGGAGGCGTTTCTGGGCGGCCCTGCAGGACCGCATCCAGCCGGTGTGGACGTGGGTGAGCGGCGGGTGCCATCCGAACCGGGACATTGAGGTGATCGTGGAGCGTAGCGGCTTTCATATTCAAACACATAGCTACCGGGCCAGGCACCTCCTGCGGCTGTTTGCCGCCCGCGTCCGGATGTGAGCCGGCACAAGGCTTGGCGCCTGCCTCCGGTGTTCCTCGGCGGTGGTTGCTCTGGACCGGCGATCCACCCGGAGGCAGCGTCTCGCAGATGGCCTCGGCGTCGTCGACGCTGACATTAGCCGATTCCTCCGGGATACTCTCGCCTGCAGTGGCTTTGCCCATTTCTTGAGAAATGAGTGCTGTTCTCGACGGGGTCGGGCAGAACGCATGCACCCCGCCCTCTTCAGCCGCGGGAATTACAGGGCGGCCAGCACCCCGCCGTCTACGTACAGCACCTGCCCGTTGACGAAGCTGGAAGCGTCTCCGGCAAGGAACACAGCCGGGCCGATCAGTTCGTTCGGATCGCCCCACCGCCCCGCCGGCGTCCGGCCGCAGATCCAGCGGTTGAACTCCTCATCCTCCCGGAGCGGGCGGGTCATTTCCGTAGCGAAGTAACCGGGGCCAATCCCGTTGACCTGGATACCCCGTCCGGCCCATTCCAGGGCCATCGCTTTGGTCAGCATCTTCAGCCCACCCTTGCTCGCGGTATACGGGCCGGTGGTGGGCCTGCCGACCTCACTCATCAGCGAGCAGATGTTGATGATCTTCCCCCTGCCGCGCTCGATCATTCCCCGCACCACCGCCTGGGCGACCACGAACGGGCCGCTCAGGTTGATGTTCAGCACGGTGTCCCACGTGGACTTGTCGACCTCCTCCAGCGGGCCGCGAAGGTTCACGCCCGCGTTATTCACCAGCACGTCGATCGGCCCGACCTCCCGTTTCATGCGGGCGACGGCCGGCCGCACTGCGTCGGCGTCGGTCACATCGAAGGCGTACCCGCAGGCGTTCAGACCGTCTGCGCGAAGCTGCGACACGGCCCGGTCCAGCGTTGCCTCATCCCGGCCGTTTAGAATCACCTCCGCCCCGGCCTGGGCCAGCCCGCGGGCGAAGACCATCCCGAGCCCTCCGCTGGAGCCGGTAATCAGTGCACGTTTTCCGCTGAGATCGAACAGTTCGTGAGCCACTGGATTCTCCTGTCTGGTTGTCGCATCCGGTCGGTCGGGTCTACCATATCGCAGCCGCCGCTGCCCCGCCAGAGGGCCGCAGCGGATTCACCCGGCGGACAGGCGCTTTATTTTTTACGGGGGGAGTGTATTCTGTACCCAGAGCCCCGCGTGAGTATTCGGCGGAGCAGTTTACATACTGACTGAAGCAGGAAAGGCTTTACCAGATGGCTACCATCGCTCCGTGGTTCCCGGACGCCAAGTTCGGAGTGTTCATTCACTGGGTCCTCAAATCTGCGTGGATGGACGACCCGTCGCTGTACAACGAGAACGACCCGAACAAGAACTATCGCAAGCATCCCGAACTGTACGCCCAGCACTTCACGGCGGAGAATTACGATCCGAAGCAGTGGGCTAGCATGTTCAAGAGCTGGGGCGCCAAGTACGCGGTGCTGACGACGAAGCACCATATCGGCTTTGCCCTGTTCGACCACCCGGACAGCAAGTTCACGGCCGCAAAGAGTTCCCCCGCCGGCAGGGACCTGCTCAAGGGCTACTGCGACGCGTTGCGGGAGGAGGGCCTGAAGGTCGGCCTGTACTACTCGCTGCCGGACTGGTCGCACCCGGACTACGCCTCCGTCGCCGGCGGAGACGATCCCATGAAGTACTCCGAACAGGACGAGCCGGAGCGGTGGAAGCGGTTCACCGATCACATGTTCGAGGAGATCCGCCACCTGCTGACCAACTACGGCAGGATCGATCTGCTGTGGTTCGACGGCGACTGGGAACGCTCGGCTGACCAATGGCGAAGCGTCGAGCTGATGAAGATGATCCAAGAGCTCCAGCCGCACATCATCGTCAACAACCGCCTGCGTCACAAATGCATCGGGCATTACGGCACACCCGAAAGCACGGCCCCGCTGCGCCCGCGGGGTGAGTTCTGGGAGTTCTGCACCACCCCGGGCGACAACTGGGACGGACAGCGGGCCAACCAGAACGTCAAGCCGCCGCACGAACTGCAGCGGATCTTCGGCGACATGATCGGGATGGGAGGCAACCTTCTGCTGAACGTCGCCCCGAGTACCGACGGCACCATCCCGGAAGTCCAGACCAGCGCCATGGCCGGGCTCGGACAGTGGATCGTCGACCACGCCGAGGCGGTCTACGGCTCCGAGGCGGGCCTGCCGTTCGGGCTGTTCAACGGGTCCAGCACCCACAACGGAAGCGTGCTGTACCTGATCGCCTACGACCGGCCTCAGTATGAGCTCGTGGTCAAAGGCATCAAATCCACTCCCAGCAAGGTCACGCACCTGCGGACGGGCAAGGAGCTGGAGTGGCGCAAATCCGGCGGCAGATCAAAATTCGGCCAGGCCGGGTGGATGTACATCACTCTTCCCGCCGATTGCTTCGACGACATGGCCACCGTCATCAAGTGCGAGTTCGAAGGCGACGAACTGGAGATCACCACCCCCAGCGGCGACACGCTCAAATGGAGCGGCCGCCCTGCTCTGACTGAGCAGGAACTTTACGACGAGAAGAACGCCCCGGCTGGATGACACCACCAGGCTTTGACCACAGAAATGAGTGAAGGAGCGACTACGCTCAGTGGACCCCCGTCATCGGCTGGAAGAAAGCCGCACTGCAAATCCCCATTCGCACTGCAGCCGGTATGCTTCTGTGCGGGTTGAGCCTGTATCTGCTTCGACAGGCGATCGGCAGTCTTGAATCGGAACTGGGTCACGAGATGGCCGTCCCGTTCAAGATGCTGATTCTGTTTGCGGGTATTGGTGGCGTCCTTGCCGGACTGGTTGAGAGTGTTAAACTCTGCGAGGCGACAGGACCTATCGGGCAGCACCTGATGGACCCCGTCATCGGAATGCACCTGTTGGGCATGCTCCTGATACACAATCTTTCCGCAGCGCTCGCTCCGGTCTACCCACCAGAAGCGCATACAAAAGCCCGGAAATCGCTCTCCGGGCTTTTGTATTCCACCGGGCGGCGTGGTGGGCCAGAAACCCACCACGCAACCGGAAGGAATGATTCAAACGCTTACAGATCCAGCGGGCTGACGTAGTCGCCCTTTTCCTTCTGCAGCGCTTCGAGGCGGTCCTTCTGGGCCGACAGCTGCTCGAAGATCTCCTTGGGCGTATCCTCGATATCATTGTAGATATTCGTGATGCGCTCGATCTTGGCCAGCAGTTCGGGGATGCGGATGGTGAACTGTTCGACGTAATCGTCCTGGGAGTAGTCCTTGTTCAGGACCTCCTTGAACAGGGCCTTGAGGTCCTCGTACTCGGGCAGCATGCCGGTCGGGGCCTCGATGGCATCGACTTCGCCGTTGGCCCGGCGGTCCATCCACTTGACCCAGACGGCCTTGTCCCGCATGCCGTTGAGGAACTTGCCGTCCTTCTTGAGGAAGTAGTTGGTGCCGAAGATCTTCGGGGTCTTCTCGCTCTTTTTTCCGAAGTCCAGGTTGTTCTGGAGGTACTTTCCCAGCGGGATGGCGACGAACTGCATGATGCTCATCAGGTCGAACTTGCGAACGCCTTCCTGCCCGACGGTGGCTGCGGTGGTCTCGCTCTCAAGGGCGGCACCCATCGTGGCAATGCCGTGCTGCCAGCCGAAGCTTTCCTGAACCGGAACGGAGGTGTCGCTGTCGCGGCCGCCGTACATGATTCCGCCGACTTCGACGCCCTGCGGGTCGTCCCAATGCGGATCGCGGTTTTCCAGGTCGCTCATGCGGACGGTATACCGGGCGTTGCGGTGGCTGGGCGGAAGCTCGTTGCCCAAATCGTCGCACTGGCCCTTCTTCCACCGGCCGGAGTAGTTCTCGCCTTCCTCGGGCAGTTCCTGACCCATGCCTTCCCAGTAGGGCTTGCCGTCCTTGACCAGGACGTTACCGAAGATGACTTCGCCGGGCTTGTTGATTACGTCCCAGATGACCGGATCGTCTTCGCTGTTCACATCGCGGATGATACCGAAGATGCCCGCTTCGGTATTCACCGTGCGGATCTTGCCGTCGATCACGCGGAGGTACGCCAGGTCGTCGCCGATGATGGTCTCGCCCGGGATCATCGCCGTGGAGGTCTTTCCGCAGGCACTCGGGAACGCACCGGTGAAGTAGGTCACCCGATCGTTCGGGCCGTGCACGCCCATGATGAACATGTGCTCTGCCAGCCAGCCTTCGCGATCGGCCTTGCGAAGCGCCAGACGCAGCGCGAGCTTCTTGAGCCCGACGGTATTGCCCGCGTACTGGGTGTTGACGCTCATCACCATATCTTCGGTGATGTCGATGTAGACGCGCTTCTTGTCCATGTTCTTGGAGCACATGCGATCGTCGACCTCACCGGTCGCGTGCAGGAAGCGGAAGAACTCGCCTTCCTGTCCGAGCTTCTTGAACTGCTCGTAGCCGGTACGGTAAAGCATGTGCTCGCTGTGGACGACATAAGCCGAATCGGTGATCTGGGCACATTGGATGCTGAACGGCGAGTCGGTCGGACCAAGGCTGAGGAACGCCACCAGCATCGTGCGTCCCTTCATGCTGTCCTTGAACAGCCCGCGGATCTCGGTCAGACCTTCTTCGCGGTCCATCGAGTTCAGCCGCTCGCCGAGATCGACGTCCTCCGGCAGGAGGTACTTGGTGACGCGGGGATCGCGTCCCTGGTCGGAAATCTTGGCGTTGATGAACTGGTCGAAGTGGACGGTGTGCCCTTCGGTCGCCAGAGAGCGCTCTTCCTTGTTGTCGATCGAAAGCTGTCGGATGTGCGCGATGTCCTCATCGGCGTCGGAGCAGACGAAAACCTCGTCCGGACTGCACAGCTCCACGGCGTCGGCGATGAACGCGTGCAGCTTGTCATTGTCCAAGGCTTCGAGCTTGGAAAAGCTGCTGTCGTCCATCTTGTTACGAAGGATATTCGCGTAGGTATCCTGCATTTGTCCTCACCAAAATAGGGGTATAGGGAAATAGAGATTACTCTCGGCCCGATACAGTTCCCCCGCCGATACGCCGCGCAGGGAGCGATCCCGAGGCTCTCACAGAGCCGTCAGGTTATACAGAGGTAGGCAACGACTGTCAAGTTCAAAGCATACAGAAGCGGTCGGCAAAGCGGCCAACCGAGTCGCCTCCGTCGTTTGAGATCGCCTGCCTCGCTAGAATACCGTGCAGACCACAGAGCCATAGCAGGAGAAGACGTGATGACAATACGCCAACGAATTCGGGATCGGATGCTCTGGTTGTCTGCTCTTGCAGCAATCGTCATGGCCGGAGCCTGCTCCGACCATTCCGCGAAACCGAAGGGAGAAGACATCATGAGTTTTTCGTTAACCAGCTCTGCGTTCGACGACGGCTCGCGCATTCCAATGAAATATACCGGAGAAGGCGAGGATCTCTCCCCGCCGCTTTCCTGGGACGAGCAGCCCCAGGGCACGCAGGAACTGGTGTTGATTGTCGACGATCCGGATGCCCCGGACAAAACGTGGGTTCACTGGGTCGCTTACGGTATCTCTCCCGAAAGGAGTTCACTGGCCGAAGGTGTCTCCTCGGTCAAACAGGAGGAAGATGCGCCGTTCCCTGAAGGCAAGAACTCCTGGCCGAACCAGGGATACCAGGGCCCCATGCCGCCTCCCGGGCATGGCACGCACCGGTACTACTTCAAGCTCTACGCTCTGGACAAGCGGCTGAACCTTGACCCCGGGCTGACCAAGGAGCAACTGCTCAAGGAGATCGCCGGGCACATCATCGGGCAAGCGGAACTGATGGGCACATACAGCCGGGACTGATCCGCTTCAGCCGAAAGCAGGAGCCGGGGGCAGCGCATCGCTTGCCGGTGAAGGCCGGGAGAGGCTACTGCTCCCTGCAATTGCCCCCACCGCGGCGCACGGCTGTCTTTCCGAACTTGTCGAGGATGCCGTCCAGCGCCCGGTCCAGGCGTTTCTTTTTCTCATCGGCCGGCGCGGCAAACAGCGACATCTGCCCGCCCTCTCCGGGCCTGCTCATCTGGCTGAGAGTGACGCCGATCAGGCGAACCGGCTCGAAGCGTCGTGCCCAGACATCAAACAGCCCGACTGCTGCGGACCAGATCTCGTCGGTCACGTCGGTTGGCTGGTCCAGCGTCTTTGACCGAGTGCGGGTGACGAACTCGCCGTTGCGGATTTTCACCGTCACCGTCCGTGCCTGCAAACCGTGACGGCGAAGCCGGTGGCAGACATGTTCGGTCTGGTGCAGCAGGACGCCGCGAACGTCGGAGGGATCTTCCAGATCCTGAGCGAACGTGTTCTCGTTGCCGATGGACTTGGCCGAGCGGTCCGATGTGACCGGGCGGGAGTCCTGCCCGCAGGCCAACCGCTTGAAATGCAGGCCGTCCTCGCCGAAGTAGGTTCTCAACTGCTCGTCGTCCATCGCGGCGAGTTGCCCGACCGTGCGGATGTTGAACCGGTGAAATCTCTTCTCCGCGGCAGGGCCGACGCCCCAGAGCTTTGTGATCGGCAGCGGGTCGAGCACGGCCCGGAGATTCTCCGGCGTGATCACCGTCAACCCGTCGGGCTTTTCCAGATCGCTGGCGAGTTTGGCCAGGAATTTGTTCGGGGCCACCCCGACCGACGCGGTGATGCCGATCTCGCCCTGGATGTCGTTCTTGATCGCGCGGGCGATCTGCTCCGGACCGCCGAACAGGCGCCGACAACCGCTGACGTCCAGGAACGCCTCGTCGATGCTCAACGGTTGGATCTGCGGAGTGTACCGGCCGAAAATGTCGAACACCTGCGAGCTGACCTCGGAATACCGCCTGCCGTGGACCGGCACGACGATCGCGTGCGGGCAGAGCCGAATCGCCGTGGCCATCGGCATGGCGGAGTGACAGCCGAACTCCCGGGCCTCGTAGCTGGCGGTGGAAACCACGCCCCGTCCGTCGGCGCTGCCGCCGACCAGCAGCGGTTTGCCCCGCAGCTCCGGGTGGTCGAGCTTCTCCACCGCAGCGAAGAACTCGTCCATGTCGACATGGATGATCTGCCTTTCCATGGAAGTCACTTTACCGCACAACGCGCACCCGGCCAAAGGCTTTGATTGCCCGGCCCGCGGTAGATCGGGTACACTCAAGAGGAATCGAGCGATTTTCAGACGGGAGAATTCGCGTGTCACAGGACATGAGCCTGGTTTTCAAGTCATTCGGCTGGCAGAACCTGCTGACCGCAGCGGCGATCGGTCTGCTGTGCCTGGAGACGCTGATGCTCCTGCTGAACCAGCTCCGCCAGCGCGAGCCGGTACCCGCCGTTTTCATCACGGTTGCGGCGCTGCTGGCTGGGCCTATCGTGGCGATCTCCGCCCTGTTGTACGGGGCGCTGACGGCGGGCAATCGCGGCCGGCTCCAGGGCAGACGCGTGGTGCTGGCCGGTTTACGGGGAACATTGATCCTCCTACTGGCGCTGCTGACGTGGTGGTCCGCGGCCGCCGGGAACTCCGTCGGCCTGCTCACAGCCATCGCGGTCTGCGGGGTCTTCTGGGCCATCCGCAGCTATTCCCGAACCACCGCCCGCGTGAAAAGCCGGGCCAAGGGCATGCTGCTGGCGTTGCGGATCGCGGTCATCCTGCTGCTGGCGTTGTGGGCGGCCCGGCCGGCTCTGGAATACCGCACATGGCGGAGCGTTCGCGGGGTGCTGTTGATCGGCGTGGACGCCTCCCGCTCGATGCAGCAGAAGGACGTGCCCCCCGATTACACCCAGACCCAGCCGACCACCGACCGCGGTGCGATCAGCCGCTATGATGCCGCGCGACGCGCGATCTACGACCACCGCCAGAAGCTGCTGGAACTGGCGGAGACCAACGATATCCAGTTCTTCGCCTTCTCCGACGATCCGGTCGAAACCGCCCTGCTCACCCGCGATCGGCAGACAGGCAGGACCATCGGATGGGGCGATTCGCTGCTTCCTCCACAGGCCGACGGCAGGTCCACCGCCATCGGCGACGCCGTCCACGCCGCCTTCGACCCTCGGCTGGCGGGTGAGCAACCGGTCTCCGCCATCATCCTCCTGTCCGACGGCAACAACAACGCAGCCAATCCGAGATCCCCCGAAGGGCTGGCTAAACTGATGGCCAGCCACAGCGTGCCGATTTACGGTGTCGCTGTCGGCTCGGATACCATCTCCCCGGCTACCCGATCGCTCTCGGTTCGCGACCTGACCGTCCCACGGACAGTCAACGCGTTCAATCGGTTCAACGCCTCCGGAAGGCTTCAGGCGCTGGGGCTGGTCGGCAGACAGGTCAAGGTCGTCAGCCGCTTCGGCGAGAAGATCGTCGCCGAGGAAGTAATCGACATCAATGAGCCGAACTTCTCCCGCGACCTGAAGTACACGCACGTGCCGGTCAAGACCGGCTTTCAGCAGTTGTCGGTAACCGCGGAACTTGTCGGCGATAGGCCGGAGGACATGGCCGGCCAGCCGACGGCAAAGCAGCTTGTGCAGGTGGTCGACCGAACGACGCGCGTGCTGTACGTCGAAGGCAAGTTCCGCTACGAGTCCAAGTACATCTATCAGGCTCTGCAGGCGGCGGAGCGGTTCACCGTCACGAGGAAGGTGCTCATCCAGCCGCTGCGGCAGGACGACGTGCCCACGTTCGGCCAGACGCTGGAAGACTGGATCGGTTACCACGCGATCATCTTCGGCGACGTGGACGAGACCTACTTCACGCCGAAGCAACTGCAGATCATCCAGACACTCGTAGACGAATATGGCAAGGGCTTCTGCATGCTGGGCGGGTCCAAGAGCTTCGGTGCGGGCCAGTGGGAAGATACGCCGATCGCCAAGCTCCTGCCGGTGGACGTCTCCCGCAGCGGCGGGCAGATCGATCGCGACATCACCATCGTGCCTTCCGAGCAGGCACTGGACCATCCGCTGCTGCAGATCGGCAAATCGGGCGAAAGCGCGGAGGATGCCTGGGCCAAGCTTCCTCAGATGCCCGGGGCCAACAGGCTGGCCGGAGTCAAACCGGCTGCGGAGGTGCTGGCCACCGACACCGAAGACAACCCGATGATCGTCGCCCAGCCGTACGGGAGCGGACGGTCGCTGGCCATCGCCTTCGATACCACGTGGCGATGGGTGCTGACGCCCAAGGACACGCAGGAATACCAGAAGCGGTTCTGGCGACAGGTCGTGCTCCATCTGGCCGACCCGCAGGGCAACGTCTGGATCTCCAGCGACAAGTCGGTATACGACCTCGGGCGACTGAACCGGGCGGCAGAGACCATCCAGATCGAAGCGGGCGTGGAAGACCCTCGCGGCAGGCCCGTGACGGACCAGCCGGTGACGGTAACGCTGACCGGCCCGGACGGACAGACCCGGCCGATCGAGTTGCGCGTCAGCGGTGCCAAGCGAGTCGGAAGAGCCACCCCGCCGGACCAGCCCGGAACGTATTCATTGAAGATCTCCGCCGAGGTAGCCGGGCAGACGCTGACGGCAGAGCATCGGTTCGAGGTCAAGTACGTCGATCTGGAATCGCAGGAAGTGCTTGCCAATCTGGAGCTGATGCGCGAACTGGCTGCGATGACCGAGGGGGAATACGCCCGGATCGCCGACTTCGGCCAGATGCTCGAGGAACTGAAGGTCAGCGCCCAGCCGAAGAAGCGGCTGGACGTGACTCACGCCGAACTCTCCGTCCAGTGGCGTTGGCCGGTACTGATCGCCCTGTTTGTTCTGGCGTGTGCCGAATGGGCCCTCCGTAAACGCAAAGGGCTGGTGTAAACCGCCGCGCCTGCCTCTTGCGCAGCATCACTGGCCGAGATTCGTCGTCTGCTTTCCTTCCAGGCCTTCCTTGCCGTGCCGCAGATCGAGGTGCGGCTGGGGCTGAGCTCGGAATTCGTCGGGGACCTGCTTGCCGATAGGGCCTCTGCCAATAGAGATGCCTCCGTCCACGAAGTACAATGCGCCGGTGACGAAGCTGGCCAAATCCGAAGCCAGGAAGAGGAAAACGTTGGCTGCTTCCTCCGGCGTGCCCCGCCGGCCGATAGGGGTGCCGTCGAGGATATCCCGTTCCATCTGCTCGGTCATCGGGCTCTTTTTCACGTCATGCCATTCGGTGTCGATCGGGCCCGGACAGACGCAATTGGCCCGCACGCCGTTTCTCGCCTGCTCCAGGGCAATACTCCGCATGAACGCGTGGATCCAGCCCTTGCTCGCCCCGTACGGCGCGCACTGCGGCTGACCGAGCAGGCCCGCTTCACTGCCGGTGGAGACAATGCAGCCGCGAGTTTCACGCAGGTGCGGCAGTGCGTATTTGGTCATCATGAACACCGACCGGCAGTTCATGCGGGTCATGTAGTCGAAGTCCTCCTCGGGGAACTCATCGGCGGCAGCGACGGTCTGGAACGTCCCGGCGTTGTTGACGAGGATGTCCAGCTTGCCGAATTCGCTGACGGCCCGCTCCACGCACGGCTGGGCGTGCTCGGATTGGCTGATGTCGCCCTTGCAGGCGATGGCGATCCCGCCGCCGCGGCGAATCTCGGCCGCCACTTCATCGACGGGGTCATCCGGCAGGCCGGAGACAAGTACCGAGGCTCCCTCCTCGGCGAACCGTTTGCAGATGGCTTCCCCGATACCGGTCCCCCCGCCGGTAACAATGGCGACTTTCCCTTCCAGCAAACCCATGCTGTGTCCTTCCGTTAAATCTCGATTGTGACTCGCGGAATTATATGGACTCGGCTGAGCTTGCTTCCGGCCGGGGATGCTGCTATTTTTGCCGAGGGAGCGGGCCTGCGCACCTGTTCAGCCTGCTTCGTCTTGTGATTTGTGATGCGAGAACCGGAGAGGCTTCGCGCCCGGCGCGGCGATAGCGAGCGGCGGCATGTTCATCTTGGCTGTAAGCGGCATACGGTTTCTGTCGTCCCTGGTGAGCAGGGATTACAGCTACGTTCTGGGTACGATCGTGCCGGGCCTACTGGGATTCGCCGCGGTTTCGGGCGGGGTCGCCGCGATGCGAAAGAGCGTACGCGCGAACTCCGTGAGCGGCCTGACAAAGCGGTGGCTTCAACTGTATCGGTAGGTTTTCTGGCGGTCTCGCCGGTGAACCTCCCACCGGCAGGTGCGGCAGGTGCGGCCTTGCCGTCAGAAAAAGGTTGCAACCGTAGCGTAAAACTAATAAAAGGCTCGGAATTCTTCGTGTTTCGAGTCAATCAGGATTGATATGAAGTTCCATTTGGTAGATCGCATCGAATCGGTCGAACCGGGCGCGCGGATCGTCACCACCAAGGCGCTGTCGCTGGCCGAGGAATACCTTGCCGACCACTTTCCCGCTTTCCCGATTCTCCCGGGCGTCATGATGCTGGAAGCGCTGGTACAGTCGGCCGCCTGGCTGGTCCGCTTGGAGCAGGATTTCTCGAAAAGCATCGTGGTGCTCGGCAGCGCCCGCAACGTCAAATACGCCAACATGGTCCAGCCGGGCAATACGCTCCGATGCGAGATCGACGTGATGTCGATCGGTCAGGAGGAGTCCAAGTTCAAGGCCACCGGCACGATCGACGGCAAGACCGCCGTCAGCGCCCGGTTGATCCTCCGGAGCTTCAACCTGGCCGACACGAAGGGCGCCTACCTCGCCCAGGCAGACCGCGATATCGTCGCTCAGGTCCGCAGAACGTGGGACCTCGTGCACGGGCCGCGAGCCCTGCAAACCGCTGCCGAAGCCTGAACAGGCCGCCGATGACCGTCGGGCCGGTCAAAACCCCTACGAATCGTTGACTTTGACCGACCCATACTCTATACATACTGAACCCTCCGACGCATTTGCGGGAGGAGTACCGTACGATCTGTGGCAAAGAGGAGAATATAGCCAATGCCGATGACCGAAGATGAAGTCTTCGCCAAAGTGCAGGAAACGCTGGTGGAAGCCCTGGGCGTGGACGACGATGAAGTAACCCCCGATGCCACCCTCACCGGTGACCTCGGTGCCGAGTCCATCGACTTCCTTGACATCGTGTTCCGCCTGGAGAAGGCCTTCGACATCAAGATCCCCCGTGGAGAGCTCTTCCCGGACAACGTCCTGAACAACCCCGAGTTCGTCCAGGACGGGAAGCTCACCGACGCGGGCTTGGCTCACTTGAAGGAACGGATGCCCCACGCCGACTTCTCCGAGTTTGAGCAGGATCCGGACGTCAACAACATGGCCGAGCTGTTCAAGGTGCAGACCATCGTAAACTACGTCCAGAACAAGGTCGACTGACGACTTTCTGGACGGCCCCACCCCGGCCTACACTGTGAATCTTGTTTGCGGACTCCCTGTCGCGTCTCGTTCGAAAGCTGCCCCACCGGGCACCCGGACGACACGCGGCGGGTTGTCCGTTTTGCGCAATTATGCGGAGCCCCTCATGCGCTGGATTTGGATTGACCGGTTCAAGGAGTTCGAGCCCGGAAAGCGGGCCGTCGCCATCAAGAACGTCTCCTTGGCCGAGGAACACGTCCACGATCACTGGGAAGCCTTTCCCATCCACCCTGCCGCATTGATGGTGGAGGGTATGGCCCAGACCGCGGGCATCCTCGTCGGACAGGCCCGCGACTTCAAAGAGAAGGTCCTTCTGGCCAAGGTCGCCAAGGCCCGGTTCGACGACATCGTCGTGCCCGGCGATCAGGTGACGTTCGAAGCAGAAATCGAGGACATCGGCGAACAGGCCGCGCGAACCAAGGGCACGCTCTACAAAAACGGTGAGCAATTTGCCGAAGTCAACCTGATGTTCTCCCACGCCGACCAGAGCATGCAGGGACTGGACCTGCCGGAAGAGAACTTCGTGTTCACCGGACAGTTCCAGCGACTGGTCGCCCCCTTCCTGGAGGATACCGATGTCTGACAGACGCGTAGCCGTCACCGGCCTGGGGCTTGTAACCCCCGCTGCGGTCGGGACCGACGAGACCTTCGAGGCTTTCCTGACCGGCTCCTCGTTCCTCCGAACGATTGACCTGTTCGACGCAGGCGGATTCTCCTGTTCCTTCGGCGGTCAACTCCAGGAGAAGTTCTCCGCACGCAAATTTGTCCCCAAAAGCTACCGCAAGAGCGTCAAGGTCATGGCCCGCGATATCGAGATCGCCGTGGCTGCGGCCGACCTGGCCTTCCGCGATGCCGGGTTCAGAACCCGCGGGGTCGAAGAAGGACAGACGGAAATCGCCGCCAAACGGTCCGGCTGCAATATCGGCGCGGGACTGATTTGTGCGGATCTGGACGAACTGGGATTCGCCGCGGTCACCGCCGTCAGGGACGGCAAATTCAACCTCAAGGCCTGGGGCGAGGAAGGCATGAACAACCTCACGCCCCTCTGGCTGCTGAAATACCTGCCGAACATGTTGTCCTGCCACGTGACGATCATTCACGGCTTGGAAGGCCCGAGCAACTGCATCACCTGCGGTGACGTGTCGGGCTACCTGTCGGCCATCGAGAGTGCCAACTGGGTGAAAGAAAACAACGCGGACGTAGCCATCGTCGGCGGGGCAGAAAGCAAGATGAACCAGATGGGCCTGCTGCGTCAGGGCATGCTCGGACGCCTGATCAGGACCACCGGCGCCGAGCCGACCACCGCGTTGCGGCCTTTCGATGCGGACCACGACGGCACTGCCGTAGGCGAAGGCGGCGGGATGGCAATCCTGGAAGACATGTCCGGGGCAGAAAACCGCGGCGCGAGGATCTACTGCGAATACCTCGCCGGGGCCGGGGCGTGCGACCCACAGGGCATGATGGTCGAAAACCGCGAAAGTGTCGGCAATCTGGACATCGCCGCATCCAAGGCGCTGAAGAAAGCGAACCTGAGACCCGACGAGGTCGACCTGGTGGTCACCCAGGGCACCGGCGTGCCGCAGGAAGACAACGCGGAAATCGCCGCGTGGAACAGGGTCTTCGCCGATCGGTCCGAACCGGTCGCTGCGGTCAGCAGTCGCGGTGCGTTCGGCCAGCTGTTCGCCGGCACCAGCGGCGTGGACTTCGGACTGGCTGCCAAGGCCCTGGAAACCCAGATCGTGCCCCCGACGGCAAACTTCTCCGCCCCCGCCGTCCAGAGCAAGCTGCAGTTCCGCCCCGAAGCAGGCGCCGCCGAGATCAACATCGTCCTGTGCGGTGGGTACAGTATCGGCGGGCAGAGCGGCGCGATCGTCCTGAAACGCTACAGCAAGTGACACGATGGCTTATTCCACGCCGCCGACGCGGCAGGAAAAACCAACGGAATCTACCATGAGCACAAGACGCATTGTCATCACCGGGATGGGAACCATCAACCCGCTCGCACACGATGTCGAGAGCACCTGGAAGGCGTTGATGGAAGGCAAGAGCGGCGTGAGCAAGACCGAACTGTTCGACGCCGAAACCTTCCCCACCACGTTCTCGGCGCAGGTGAAGGACTTCAACCTCGCCGACCACGTCCAGGATGCCGAGAAGCACAAGCACGCGGGCAGGCACTGCTCGTTCGCCATCGCCGCCGCGTCAGAGGCTTGGAAACAGTCCGGCCTCGGCGAGTGGGATCGGTTCGACCCGTCGAACGTCGGGATCTATCTCGGCAGCGGGGAGGGGAGCCTGGACTTCGACAACTTCATCTCCCTGCTGGTCGACTCCTGGAAGGATGAGGATCGCGAGATCGACTCGCTGAAGTGGTCCGAGCTGGCATTCCAGCGGATGGATCCGCACCGCGAGACCGAGCAGGAAGCGAACATGGTCGTCGCTCACATCGCCGCGGAATTCGGCCTGACCGGCCCGGCCTACAACGTTCTGACCGCCTGTGCAGCCAGCACGCAGGCCATCGGCGAGGCGGTCAACCAGGTCCGTCGCGGAGACGTCGATGCGGTCATCACCGGCGGGGCCCACAGCATGATCCACCCGCTGGGCGTAACCGGGTTCAACCGCCTGACCGCCCTGTCGACCCGCAACGACGAATGCGAAACCGCCAGCCGCCCGTTCGACCTGACCCGCGACGGGTTCGTTCTTGGCGAGGGCTCCAGCATCCTGATTATCGAAACGCTCGAGCAGGCTCAGGCCCGCGGGGCGAAAATCCTTGCTGAGATCATTGGCTACGGCGCGTCGGCCGATGCGTTCCGCATTACCGACCAGGACCCCGAAGGCGACGGTGCAGCCACCGCAATGGCCGCAGCCATGCAAGATGCGGGCATCAAGCCCGAGGACGTGGACTACATCTCCGCCCACGGGACCGGGACCAACCAGAACGACGAGGTCGAGACCCGGGCCGTCAAGCGGGCTTTCGGTAAACACGCTCCCAATGTGCCGGTCTCCAGTGCCAAGAGCATGCTCGGGCACCTGATCGCCGCTGCCGGTGCGACCGAACTGATCACGTGCATCCTTGCCCTGCGGGATCAGAAGCTCCCGCCGACGGCGAACCTGAACACCCCGGACCCCGCCTGCGACCTGGATTACATCCCCAACCAGCCGCGGGAGGCAAAAGTCCGGATCGCCATGTCCAACAGCATGGGCTTCGGCGGACAGAACAACACGGTGATCATCCGCATGCCGGAGTAACACCGCCCGCGGGCGAAACCGCATGAGAACAGGCTGGCGGGTCGGATCAATCCACCGCCTGCGGCCAGGCCGCTCTGCCCTTCGCTTCAGTTATGCCAGGCCGTTGGCCTGTACAACGCAAAGGCTCGCGCCGGAGAACCCGAGTTCATCTGGAACGATCCTTGTCACGCATCTCCTGCATCACTGCTAAACAGATCGCACATCTACTGCAGATACTCCATCCGGATCAGCATGCTGCCCAGAAAATGGGCGATGCTGACAAGCGCCAGAAGCACCACCGCCGCCCAAATGGCCTTGGCTCCGCTTCTCCGGGTCAGCCAATAACCCAACGCGCCGATCACCCAGGACAGCGCCGCGACCATCACGCCCGCCCGCACCAGCCAAGTGAATCCCTCTTCCGCCCTTCCTGCCCGCTGCTGCAGCGAGGCGGCATATCCGCCCCAGAGAAGCAGTTCGATCCCGGTGGCGATCAGCACCGCCAGAAAGAGCAGATACAGCTTCACGGGCGATCGCGTTTCCCTCTGTTCCAGTTCGCCGTTACTCATTCCACCAGGGCCTTTCGTTCGGTATTGACGTTCTCAAACCAGCATTCCAGCTCGTGCATCATGCGGCGAAGTCCGGCTTCTCCTGCAAGGAGATCGATCCAGACCCCGTATCGTCGGCGACAATCACGATCACGTTGGGCTGTTCAGACATGGTCTGCTCCTGGTTTGTTGAAGTCCTCTCAGGCTATCCGAACCGACGTCAAATGCAAGCATTACCGCCTCAGCCAAGCCGGTCCGCTTGGTCTTGATTCACTCGCGTGGCAGGTGTATTCTTGTGGAACGACTAGACGTTTCTCGTCACGGAGAGTGCATGGGCAATTTGTACACGGCCGCCGGGCAGGAGCTGGCGATACTGGACTGGGTGACCCGCAACTGGGCAGCGGTTGCTATTGCGCTGACGCTGCTGAGCTTGGGCATCTTCTTCTGCCAGGTCTTGGCCAGGTACATCAAGATCAGCTACAACATCTTCGTGGATTGCCCTCCTCCGCTGCTGATGGGTCCGGTGGATTTCACTCCGCTGCACGGGGAGGTGGTTCGCTTCCGCAGCTACGACGGAACAAGCCTGCGCGGAATGCACCTCCGGACGCGCAATCGCGCGAACTACAAGGGCACCATTGTGTTCTGTCACGAGTACCGCTCGGACATGTACAGTTGCGCCCGTTATGCCCGACCTCTTATCGAAGCCGGATTCGACGTATTCACCTTCGACTATCGCGGCCACGGCGAAAGCTCTCTTCCGGGCAAGTACAAACCGCTGCAATGGCCCAGCGATAAGGAATTGGGCGACACGCTCGGCGCCTGCGGTTACGTGGAGCAGCAACTGGCCTCGGAAGGCAAGCCGGCGAAGATCGGGATCTTCGGCATCTCCCGGGGGGCGGGTTCGGCCATTCTGGCTGCCGCCAGCGATCCGAATATCAAGGCGATCGCCTGCGACAGCGGATTCTGCACCGAGACGACCATCACCGCTTTCATGAAACGCTGGGCGCACATTTTCGCCCGCATTAAGCTGGTCTACGAGAACCACCCGGAGTGGTTCTGGCGGTTCCTGACGTGGATGCTGGTGCACACCGCCCAAAGGAAGCTCGGATGTCGGTACCCTTCGGTACGCAGAGCCCTGCGGGAGATGCAACACAGACCGGTGCTGTTCATCCACGGGCGGAAGGACAGTTATATCCGCGTTGATCAGAGCGAACTGCTGCACGTGGAAGCGCCGTCGCCGAAGTACGCGTGGTTCGTCGAAGGTGCCAAGCACAATCAGTCGGTGATCGCCCAGCCTCGGGAGTATGCCCAGCGGACGGTGGCTTTCTTCCGCAAGCACCTGTCGGAGGAAGCGGTCGCCTCGGCAGAGATCACCGCACCGAAAGATTCCCAGGTAGCCTGACGGCTGGGCCGCAGAGCCGCCGATGCTGGAAGGACAACCAAACGAAGTATGGGATTGAAAAGGACATTGCTCAGGCCGGTGGCGTTTGTTGCGGGTCGGCATGCGCGACGGCAGTACAACGCCTTCCTCGCTGCGCACCGTCGCACCGCGGAGGTCCAGGAGCGGTTCCTGCTGCGTCTGTTGCGAATGCACGAAGAAACCGAGTTCGGCAGAAAGCACGGATTCGCAAAGATCCGCTCGGTTGACGACTTTCGCAAAGCCGTGCCCATCAACGAGTACGACAGCCTCAAACCGTACGTGGACAAGGTTCTGCAAGGACGGACCACCGCCCTGCTGCCCGCGGATCAGCCGCCGCTGATGTTCTCCATGACTTCCGGGACTACCGGCTCGCCGAAGTACATCCCCGTCACCGAACGATTCGCCACTGAAATGCGGCGCGGGTGGAACATCTGGGGACGGGCGGCTTTCGACCAGCATAAAGAAGCGTGGCTGCGTCCTCTGCTGCAGGTGACCAGTCGGATGCGGGAGGAGAATTCGCCCACCGGTCTGCCGTGCGGGGCTGTCAGCGGTCTGCTGAGTCTTCGGCAGAAGCGGGTGGTCCGCCGGATGTACGCCGCCCCCGCTCAGGCCGCGCTGATCGACGACCACGAATCCCGCTACTACACGATCATGCGGTGCGCGATCCCGCGAGATGTATCCTTCATCACCACCGCCAACCCGTCGACGACCATCAAACTCATCGACATCGCCAACCGCCATGCCGACCGCCTGGTTGAGGACATCGCCACCGGTCAGCTCCGGCCGCCCAGTCCGCTGCCGGCTGAGGTCCGCGAGCAGTTCCGCTTCCGGCCGAACAAGCCGCTGGCCGAGCGACTGCGCAGCGCCCTGCGGAACGAGGGCAGGCTCCTGCCGCGTCACTTCTGGAACCTTGCATTCCTTGGCAACTGGACCGGTGGAACGCTCTGGCTCTATCAACCGCGACTGAGAGAACTCTTTGGGGACGTACCGGTGCGGGATATCGGGTTGCTGGCTTCGGAGGGACGCTTCACGATCCCGATGGAGGCGAACTCGCCCGGCGGGATCGCGGAGATCACGGGCAATTTCCTGGAGTTCATCCCGGCTGGGAATCACGGGCAGGCGTCGGCACTGACAGTGACGGCCGAGCAGACGGAGGTCGGGCAGGAGTATTTCCTGGTCTTCAGCAACTACACCGGGCTGTGGCGGTATAATCTGGACGACCGGGTGCGCGTGGTCGACCGGTTCGGAGGGAGCCCGGTGCTTGAATTCCTCTGCCGGGGCAAAAACACCGCCAACATGACCGGCGAGAAGCTCACCGAGCGGCAGGTGGTCGAGGCGATGGCCCGGGCCTGCCCAGAAGCGAGCATTTTCTCCCTGCAGGGACGCTTTGCTCAGACCCCGCATTATCTCCTGCGGATCGGCGGTTCCGACCGGCACAAAGCCGAGGCGCTTGCCCAAGCACTGGACGATGAACTGGCCCGTCAGAACGTGGAGTATGCCTCCAAGCGCGAGTCCGGCCGCCTGGGGCCGGTGCAGGTTCAGCTGGAGCAGCCCGGCACCCTGGAACGGGAAGAGCAGGATCTCATCCGCACACGTCGCGGACGAGCAGAACAATACAAGCACCAGTACCTCTTGACCGATGTCATCAATGAAGCCTGCGACGCATCGCAGGTTCGGGAATAGCGCTGTAGCGGGCGCATCCGCCCCGGGCGGACAGACGCTGGAGATTTTATGGCGAGTATTGAGTTTCACGGCGCGGCACGAACGGTTACCGGTTCACATCACATCCTTCACCTGGACGACGGTCCGGTGGCCATGGATTGCGGGCTCTACCAGGGCCGCAGACAGGATTTCTGGGACCGCAACCGGAGCTTCCCCGTCCGGCCGAGCGAGTTGAAGTCCGTTCTGCTGACGCATTCTCACATCGATCACAGCGGGAACATCCCGCAGCTGGTGAAGCAGAAGTTCCGCGGGAAGGTGTACGCAACCGCCGCCACGTGCGACCTGTGCGAGATCATGCTGGCCGACAGCGGACACATCCAGGAAGAGGACGCCCGTTACTGGAACGAGAAGCGGGCCCGCACCGAAGAGGACAGAATCGAGCCGCTCTACACCGTCGAAGACGCAAAGAAGGCGTGGAAGCATTTCCGCTCGATCCCCTATGGCGAGAAATTCGAGTTCGCCCCCGGCGCGACGGCGGAGTTTCTCGACGCCGGACACATTCTCGGCTCGGCCTGCCTGCTGGTGGAGATCGAGCAGTCCGATCCGGTCCGAATCCTCTACACCGGCGATCTCGGCCGGTTCTCCATGCCCATCCTGAAGAACCCCCCGGAGCCGCTACCGGAGGTGGACTACCTGATCACCGAGAGCACCTACGCCGACAAGCGACACGCCAATCCGACCGACATGAAAGACCAGTTGGTCTGGATCATCAACCAGACCCGCCAGGCCGGTGGGAAAGTCATCATCCCCGCCTTCAGCGTCGGGCGGACCCAGAACCTGGTGTACTTCCTGGCCCAAGCCGTGGCGGAAGGCAAGCTCAAGCCGCTGCTGATCTTCGTGGATTCTCCGCTGAGCACCAATGCGACCCACGTGTTCGGCAAGCACCCCGAATGCTACGACAGCGAAGCCCGCGACTTCTGGCTGCAGGCCGGGGACATCTTCGGCGGCGGGCTGGTCAAGTACATCACCGACGTGTCGGAGTCCAAAGCGCTCAACAGCATCGACGAGCCGTGCGTCATCATCGCATCCAGCGGCATGTGCGAAGCCGGACGCGTCCTCCACCACCTCAAGAACAACATCGAGGACGAAGCCAACACCGTCTGCGTCGTCGGGTTCATGGCCGAGCACACGCTGGGCCGTCGCATCGTGGAGCGCCGAGAGGAACTGAAGATCTACGGGCGGATGTATAAACTGCTCTGCCGCGTGGAGGTGCTCAACGGCTTCAGCGCCCACGCCGATCGGGAGGATTTCGCGCGTCTCTACGGGCCGCTGGCGCCGAAGCTCAAAGGCGCGTTCGTGGTGCATGGGGAAGGAGCGCGCATGGACGTCATGCGGGACACGCTGCTGGAACTCGGCTGCTCGAACGTGCACGTGCCGGGCCCCGGCGCTCGATTCGAGTTGTAGCGATCGGGGCGGAAACTTCCGCCTGAGGCTACCGGACAAGCTACAATGGAGTGAAGGATTCCAACGGATTTCGGTACGTTGCATATCATTCCATCGCGCCACATGCGCGCAGAAAGAAGCGTGCCATGACCACTCTGCTCGACAAGACCAAGGAAGTCGGACGGTTCCGGATGCTGGCCAAGGCCCTGGAAGCGACCGGTCTGGACCGCGAACTGACCGAGCACGGACCTTTCACCCTGTTTGCCCCGGACGACGACGCCTTCAGCAAGATACCCTACTCCCTTCGCGAGGAGCTGATGAGTGACATCCCACGGCTGAGGAAGATCATCGAATATCATGTCGCCAGCGGCGCCCACGACGCCGAAGAAGTCCGGCACATGATCAGCATGCGGACGGTCGAAGGCGAGGACGTCAGCGTCCGGGATCTGGATGGGATTTACGTTAACGACGCCAAAGTCATCCGTCCGGACATCAAGGCCGACAACGGCGTGATCCACGAAATCGACACCGTTCTCATGCCCCGATGAGCCAGCCGCGGTCAAGACTTGCCCGTGGCGATACTTGACGCACTCGCCCTTCAGCGGGTACCTTCCTGCCTGTTATGAGCGAGAAACCCGACATTGCGATCGTCGGCCCGGGGCGGGTCGGTACGGCTTTGGGAATCTGTGCGGCCCGAGCGGGTTACATCGTGACCACCGTCGCCGGCAGGAACGCCGCGAACACTCGCCAAGCGGCTGCCGATATCGGCGCACCGGCAGCGCCCGCAGATCTGGACGCGGTGAACCTGACCGAGGGGCTGGTTTTCCTGACCGTTCCGGACGATGCCATCGGACCGGTCTGCCGGCAACTGGTCCGGCGAAGCGCGATCGCCGGCCGAAGCACCATCGTGCACTGTTCCGGTGCGCTGGGCAGCAGCGTGCTTCAACCGGCGGCCGATCTTGGCTGCCCGGTCGCCTCCATGCATCCGCTCCAGACCTTCCCCGATGCCGCGTCGGGCGCCGAGAAGCTCGCCGACGCCTTCATCTTCTGCCAGGGCGACCAGGCGGCGCTGGAATTGCTTCTACCGCTGGCTGAACGCATCGCCCGGAAGGTGAAAGTCGTCTCAGCCGAGGGCAAGACCCTCTACCACGCCGCCGCGGTGACGGCATGTAACTACCTGGTGGGCCTGCTGGACGCATCGCTGGCGACGGCAGAGCTTGCCGGGATCGACCGGGCCACCGCATGGGAGGCTCTCGAACCGCTGGTCCGTGCCACCGTCGACAACACCGCCCGGATCGGGACCGAGTCGGCGTTGACCGGCCCGGTCGCTCGCGGCGACGTGCAGACACTCGCCAATCATCTGTCCGCCCTTTCCGACGCCCCCGCCGCTCTGCAACGCCTCTACCGCGCTGCCGGAGCGTGGACTGCCGAACTGGCCGGACGCAAAGGAACCATCGATCGGGATCGCCGAGAGCAGATCCTGCAACTGTTAGCCAAGGAAGCGAAGGACTGACGAATATGCCCGCAAGCATCATTGACGGAAAAGCCGTAGCCGAGGAAATCCGCACATCGATCGCTGCTGAAGCAGAGGAGATGACCCGGAGCGGACGCCCGCCCAAGCTGGTGGCTGTGCAGGTCGGTGAAGACCCTGCCAGCAAGCTCTACACCGACATGCAGGCCCGCCAGTGCGAATCTGCCGGGCTTGTGTACGAACTGATGAACCTGCCCGAAGATATCTCCCAGGACGGGCTCGCTGCCGCGATCGGCAAGCTCAACAGCGATGTGTCCGTCAGCGGTTTGATCCTCCAGATGCCCCTGCCGGATCACCTTGACGCGTCCGAGGCGCAGCTGGCGATCGCGCCCGAAAAGGATGTCGAGGGCATCCACCCGGTCAACCTCGGAAGGCTCTTCAGCGGAACCGCGTTCGTTTATCCCTGCACGCCGCTGGCAGCGGTGGAACTGCTCACACGCACCTGTGACGACCTGAATGGGAAGGAAGCGGTCATCGTCGGCCG
>JBKHHU010000024.1:0-25646 GCA_046539045.1 Phycisphaerae bacterium | reverse complement strand
ACGTGCTGGACAATGATGCGCTGCTTATGGCACTGACCGAGTCGGAAGAAGGGACGGATTTGTTACAGTAGGAGCCTTGGCTGGAGGCAGGAGCGCATAAGGACGGGCGGCGGAAGCTGGTCATCTTCCGTCGCCCGAAAATCGGCAGCGCCCAAGGCGAATGAGTATTGTGCTCAGGCTCCTCTAATGTCGACAGTCCGGACGCAAATCTTTAGTGATATCGATCGGTGGCGCCCGGCCGCCGCGATGCCGGGCGAAATGCGAACCAGGAAGAAACCTGCCGGTAGAACGGATCCTTCCGACGGCCCAGCGATCGGTTGATTGCCGGATGGAGTTTCAGCGGATCGCCTTGAACCACAGCCGGGCCAACTGCTCGCGCGTGATGCCGTAGGCTTCCTTCAGCGCCTCTTCATCGCTTTTGCCCTGCTTCTGCAGCTGGATGAACTTGATGTAGGCTTTCTTGTCCCGTGAGATGAGATACCGCGTGAGGCTCTGGGCGACCCCGTAGTCGAAGGAGTCCAGCTTGACTCCGTCGAATACCGGCATGATCGAACGCTCGCCCTTGGCTGCTTCCTTGGTGGCCAGCTTGCAGCGGTCCATGGCGAACCCATCCTTCACGAGCGTCGCGGCCATGTACTCTGCCAGACCTTCATTGACCCAGGAGGTAACGTGGCGGTTGGTGAGGTATCGGGCGAGGAAGGCGTGACTGGCTTCGTGAACGAGCACGGTGAAGAAGTCGCTCTTGGTGTTCAGGCGGTTCATCACGATGTACGTAAACCCGTTGGAGTGCATTCGGTTGTAGCCCGCGGCCTTGCTGATGGCTGCATTCTTGTCGATCTCGGTCGCGAACCGCTGGAAGTTCTCCGGCTTCCAGAAGACGTAGACCGGGCACTTGCCCGCCCAGATATTTTCCTTGGCAGGGATGTTGAACTGCCTGCACATGCGGGCGTACATGTTTTCGCAGATGTTGGCCAGGGCCTTGTCGTTGTCCTTGTCCCAAGTGCTGTAGATGAGGAAGTGCGGGGTTTCGATCAGGTGCATGGACGGGGCGAACTTCTTGGCGGCTTCGAATTTCGCCTCGGCCTGTTTGCGGAACACGGCGATCTGCGCCTTGGTCGCCTCCTTGTACTGCCGGACGGTCTTTTCATCCGCAGCGCCTTCGTCGGATTCGGCGGGTTCCGGTTCCTCCGCTTCCGGAGGGGTGCTGCTGAGCGCCTGCTTTCGGAGCCGGGCGATCTCCTCCTTGCGTTCGGGGTCAAGCCGCTGGGCGGTCGACAGCTCTCGCAGCGCGATCGTCTTCAGGCCGTGACGCATGCAAAGTTTCGCCAGTCGGATATGCGACTCCGCCTCGGACAGGTCCAGCACCTTCCGCTTGACCATGTAAAGGCTGACCGGTTTGATTGTCTCGTTGGCGAACGACTTTTCTTCCTCCCCGACCCGCAGGACGACTTCGGAATCGTCTGCCCGCACCAGCAGGCCGCGAACGGGCTTGCCGTCTTTCAGCGACAGCATCACGCGAGGCCGGCGCTGCGTCTTGTCCTCAGCGGCAGGAAGCTCGATGGCGGATGTGCAGACGACAGCGGAAGTCAGCAGGACAAGCGCAGTGCGTTTCATGGACAGTCCTCTCTTGAGCCCCGAAACCTACCCGGAAACCGGCGGATGAATGCTCACATCGTCGCCGAATTGCTTGAGCAAGTCCAGTTTGCTGCTGGGAATAATCGCGTCGATGCAGGCGGTGGTGTCTTCAAAGGTCTGATTCTGCACCTCCGCGTGCTGGGCGATGTAGTTCATCAGCTGGCCGTTGACGCAGTTGGCACGCAACGTCACCTGCACGGCCCCACCGCCGACCATCTCACCGACCGTCTCGGCCAGTTCGTCCAGACCCTCCCCCGACGCCGCGGAGGTAAAGATAGCCTCCGGGAACTGCTGTCGCAGCAGGACGCGGTTGGCCGGGTCCTTGATCCGGTCGACCTTGTTGAGCACCATCAGGCACCGGGAGCGGTCGCATTCCAGCTCGTCCAGGACGCTGTTCACCGCTTCGATCTGCTGAAGACAGTTCTCGCGCGAGGCGTCGGCTACGTGCATGAGCAGGTCGGCATTGATCGCTTCTTCCAGCGTCGCCCGAAAGCTGGCGACCAGGTGGTGCGGCAGGTCGCGTACGAACCCGACGGTGTCGCTCAGCAGGCAATGCTCGCCGGTGGGCAGGTCCCATTTGCGGGTGCGGGTATCGAGCGTGGCGAACAGCTTGTCGGCTACATACACATCGGCCCCGGTCAGCCTGCTCATGATCGTGCTCTTGCCCGCGTTGGTGTACCCGACCAGGCAGGCGGTGAAGATCTCGTCACGGGCCTTGACCTGGCGCTGCTTGCGCTTGTCGATCTGGGCGATCTGCCGCTTCAGGAAGCTGACGCGCTTCTGCACCAGCCGGCGGTCGACCTCGATCTGCTTCTCGCCCATGCCGCGCGTGCCGATCCCGCCGTTGGCGGTCGACCCGCCGCCGATCCGCTCCAGGTGAGACCACATGTTGCGAAGTCGCGGATAGGTATATTCCAGCTGGGCCAGTTCCACCTGGAGCCGGGCTTCGCTGGTGCGGGCGTGGGCGGCGAAGATGTCCAGAATCAACTCGCTGCGGTCGATGATCTTTCGGTCGGTGATCTTCTCCAGGTCACGCATCTGGGCGGGCGTCAGGTCGTTGTCGAAGATGATCGTGTCGATCTCGTTCATCTCGGCCCGTTCGGCGATTTCCCGGGCCTTCCCGCTGCCGACATACAGCGCCGGACTGATCGACTGGCGC
Organism: Phycisphaerae bacterium; assembly: GCA_046539045.1. Classification (GTDB taxonomy): domain Bacteria; phylum Planctomycetota; class Phycisphaerae; order SM23-33; family SM23-33; genus JBKHHU01. Next base: position 22,852 of record JBKHHU010000024.1, on the reverse strand, counting down.
TTGCAGACCATCTCGTCGACGACAATCGCCTTGGCTGTGCGGGCCAGGCTGCGGAGTTCCCCCAGCGGATCGTCCGGATCTATGTTACTGTCGGGAAGAATCACACCCACCAGCAGGCTGCGTTCCTGCTGGACGGCCAGTTGCTCTCTTTTCAGCTCATTCATACGCTACGGAAGTACCTCAAAAATCTCTCGTGATTGCCCAATTATACACGCTTTTCCACGCGCCGGAGAAGGAATTGTCACCCGTCGGTCCTTCCGTCAGCCGCCGAAGACAGCCGCGATGATCGGCAGGACCAGCACCAGGTACATCCCCGTGTTCGCGACGAACAGCATCGACGCTTCCTTGGGCTTGAGCCCGAACATGTTCGCCACGGCTACGTTCGTCACCGCCATCGGCACCGACGCTTCGATGATGATCACGTTGCGGTGAACATCGTCCATCCCCCACGGGGTCAGCAGCGTCAGGGCGTACAGGCCCAGCGCCACCAGCGTGCTCAGGCCGAACCGCACCAGTGCCAACGAGAGAATCATCCGCTTGAGTTCCAGCAGATGCGAAAACCGCAGACGCAGCCCGATCGAGAAATACGCCAGGATGATCACCGAGAAGACGATGATCTCCACGATCTCCCACTCGCTGATCACCGACGGGTACGGCACGTCCACCAGCGAGAGGATCAGCCCGCCCAGCATCATCGGCAGCCCGATCGACCGCCAGTGAAACAGGCTGCGGCACATCAGCCTCCAGAGCGGCTCCCGCGCCGCGCCGGGACAGTAGTGTCGCCCGACGGGATACAGCAGGAACACGACCATCGGGTACCACATCAGACAGTAGATGCTCGCCAAAGCCAGGCCGCGTTCGCCGTACATCAGAAACAGCAGGAACCCGCCCATGGTGAAGCCCGCGTTCCCGACCGTCGCCGACAGCCCGAACAGCCCGCGCTGGGCCTGCTTCATCCCAAGCATCGCCGCGATGAGGATTCCCAACCCGGCCATGATCCCGGCCTGTATGATTCCGAGGGTCGGCAACCAGGCGTCCTGACCGGTGACATCGCGCGACCAGATCGCGAAGAAGCCGACCGACGAGTACCCGAACACGACGATCAGCGTCATGATCGGACCGGCGATGGTCTCCGGGACGAGTCTGTTGCGCCGGGCCATGTACCCCGCGGCTGCGGAGCAAACGATCAGCACGGCAGTCAGAATGAACTTGGTGGTTGTATCCATGGTAGGTAATGCTATGGTGCGAAGCGGCAGAGAGTACGGGTCCCGGCCGCGGCGGGCAAGCGTTTTCCGCTGACCGATCGATCCGGCCAGACTTACGCGAGGTGTTTATGAACGGGAAGTTTCGACGGTTGGCGCAGGCGGCGCTTGTGCTGCTGGCAACGGTGCTCACGGCGGGCCAAGCGCCGCAGAAACCGGCATCCGCCGGCTCAAAACCGACGACCACTGCGCCGCAGACCGCCACGCAGCCGGCGACGGTGACGCTACGTTTCCTGCACATCAACGACTCTCACGGCAAGACGCTTCCGTTCAAGGTGCTCAAGATGAAGCGGGGCGGGTACACGCGTCTGGGCACACTGGTCAAGCAGCGTCGCAAAGCCACCGGGGCCGATCGCACCTTCGTCGTCCACGCAGGGGACATCCTCAGCCGCGGAGACCGGATCACCCGCGAGACCCTCGGCGAGGCGAACATCGCCATCCTCAACGAGATCGGCTTTGACTACTGGACGCCGGGCAACGGCGATTTCTACGACGGGCTGAAAGTGCTCACCGCCCGCATCGACCAGTTCAAGGGGAAGGCTCTGACCTCCAACGTGACGCGCGAGAACTCCGACAAGGCAGTTGGCGAGCAGTACTCCATCGAGAAGGTCGGCGACGTGCGGGTTGCCTTCTTCGGCCTGTGCAACCGGCGGGTCGGCACCCGGTCCGCCAAAGCCGTCGAGGTCGCCGACGCGGTCAAAACCGCCCGGAAGCTGGTACCGAAGCTGCAGAAACAGGCCGACGTGGTGGTGGCCGTCACGCATCTGGGGCTCACAGACGATCGGAAACTGGCGCGCCAGGTGCACGGGATCGACCTGATCATCGGCGGGCACACCCACTCGACACTCTGGTCCGGCCTGAAGGAGACCGGCCCCGGCGGCCGGAAGGTGCTGATCGTTCAGGCGTCCGACCATCTCCAGAGGCTCGGAGAGGCCGAGCTGACGCTGCGGAAGCAAACCGGCGGTTGGGCGGTTGTCAGTTCCAGCGCACAGCTTCATTCAGTCCATTCCGGGCTCAAACCCGACCCTGCCGTGCTGAAGCTGCTCAGAAAATACTGGCTGCCGACGACCCAGCCGGCAGGTAAATGAAAGCCGGAGGGAACCTGCAGGCCCGGTGGCCGTCCAATGCAGCACAGGGCCGGACTCCCGGCCTCGAACATCAGAAAAAGGTGGAAGGAGTTTTTTATGAAACGCGCACTGTTAGCTATCACGCTTGCTCTGGTTGCTGTTCCCGCACTTGCCCAGGAAGACGGGGAGGTGAACATCCCGGTCAAGAAGGTCGTGCTGTTCAGCAGCGGGGTGGGCTATTTCGAGCACAGCGGAACCGTCGAGGGCGACGCGACGATGACGCTGACGTTCAAGGCCGACCAGATCAACGACATCCTCAAGTCGATGGTCCTCATGGACCAGGACGGCGGGACCGTCACCAGAGTCAACTATGCCTCGAAAGCGCCGACCAAACGGGCGCTGCAGAGTTTTGCGATCGACCTCAGCGGCGATACCGGCCTGGTGAACCTGCTCAAGCAGATCCGCGGGGCCAAGGTCACCGTGGAAGCACCCAGCGAGATTACCGGCAAGATCGTCAGCGTGGAGAAGCGGACGCGCACCATCGAAGGCGCCGGCAAGACCCCGATGACCGTCACCGAACAGTACCTCACGCTGCTGACCGACGAAGGGCTCAAATCCCTCCCGCTCAGTTCGATCACGAACGTGCAGATCGCCGACGAGAAACTCCGCAAGGAGATGAACCAGGCGCTGGAGCTGCTGTTCTCTTCCAAGGATACCGACCGCAAGCCGGTGGTCATCCGCTTCCGGGGCAAGGGCAAGCGACGGGTCCGCGTCGGGTACGTCGTCGAGACGCCGGTGTGGAAGGTGTCCTACCGCCTGAGTTTGGGCGACAAGCCGCACCTGCAGGGCTGGGCGATTGTCGAGAACGCCTCCGATACCGACTGGAAGGACGTGGAGCTGTCTCTGGTGTCCGGGCGGCCGATCTCGTTCGTGATGGACCTGTACACCTCGCTGTACATGCCCCGTCCGGTCGTCCAGCCGCGCCTGTATGCGTCGCTGCGTCCGCGGCGGTACGACGAAGGGATCGCAAAGCAGGAGATGGAAAGAGTCCGGGGCAACTATCTTGGCTCCGGACCTACTCCATCGGCGAGCAAGTCAAGACGAGGCAGGAACGACGGGGTTACCGGTGGAAGACCGGCTGACGAAGATAAGAAACTGGATTTTTCCAAGACCGCCCAAGCCATCGCCGGCGGCCAGACGGTCGGCGAGCTGTTCAGCTTCCGGATCAAAGAGAAGGTGTCGCTGCCGCGCCGACGCAGCTCGATGCTCCCGATCATCAACGACACCGTCGAGGCAGAGAAGGTCAGCATCTACAACCAGAACGTGCTGACCGACCACCCGCTCAACGGGGTCCGCCTGACCAACAACACGGGCATGAAGCTCCTGGGCGGGCCGGTGACGGTTTTCGAGGACGGCACCTACGCCGGCGATGCTCTGGTCGACAACATGGTGCAGGATGAAAAGGCGCTGATGAGCTACGCGATCGACCTGACGGTGACCGTCAACACCGGGCGGGAGAACAAGTCGGTCATCACCGCCGGCTCGATCGACCGGGGCGTACTGCGGGTTCGCCGCCTGCATACGAACACAGCCACGTATACCTTCAAGAACAAGGGTGAAGACGCCCGGACGCTCGTGGTCGAGCATCCGATCAGCGGCGGGTATGAGCTGGTCCAGCCGGTGAAGTTCATGGAGAAGACCAACGAACTCTACCGGTTCCGGATGGAACTGCCCGGCGAGGAGACGAAGCAACTGGTGGTCGAGCAGCAGCAGACCGGTTACGAGCAGGTGGGCCTGCTGTCCCACTCGATCGGTACGTTGCTGCACTACGCTCGCAACTCGGAGATTCCCCAGGACGTGCGGGACGCGTTGGCCAAGGCGGCCCGGATCAAGCGCGAGCTGGAAGATCTGCAGTCCAAGCAGAACCAGCAGAAGCAACAAAAACAGCAGATCGAATCCGGCCAGGAGCGACTGAGAAAGAACATCCAGGTCGTCGGAAAGGACACCGAACTGGGCAGGCGATATCTCAAGAAGCTCAGCGCCGAGGAAGACCAGATCGAACAGCTGGAGCGCGAGATCCGCGACTACCAGCGCCGGATCGAGAAGAAGAGAGACGAACTCACCGGGTACGTCAGCGACCTGAAGGTGGAATAGCGGCAGGCCGCCAAAGCGACCGACCGTGAGAGAGCGGCCGAACAACGAAAGGCTGGTGTGTCTCCCGACGCACCAGCCTTTCTCAATGATCGGTTCGTACCGGCGGGTCCGCAAGCCCTGCCGGGCGTTCGCACCTACCGCAGCACTTCGGCGCCTTGGGCTGCCGAAGTGGCGAATGTCGGACACGCGTGGCCGAAGGCGCTGTGGAAGTCCTTCTGCACTTTTTCGGCAATCGCGTCGGCGTGTTTCCGCTCAGCCAGAATGATCGCACACCCGCCGAACCCGCCGCCGGTCATCCGCGCTCCGTAGACGCCGTCGCAGTTGCGGGCGATCTCCACGACCTTGTCCAGCTCGTCGCAGCTGACCTCGTAATCGTTCTTCAGTGAGTTGTGCGAACCGTACATCAGCTCGCCGAATACTTCGTAGTCGCCGGTTTCCAGCGCTTCGACCGCCTCCAGCGTCCGGCGGATCTCGCCGACGACGTGCCGGGCCCGCATGAGCTTCTTGTCCTTGAGTTTGCCGGCCAGGCGGGCGTCGAAGAGCATCTGCTCGGTCGCGTGACGCAGGCTCTTGATACCGAGGATGGACGCGGCGTGGTGGCATTGTTCACGGCGCGCGGCATATCCGCCGTCGGTCAGGTCGTGCGTGACGGCAGTGTCGACCACCAGCAGCACCAGCTCCGGGTTGTCCATCGGCACGTGCCGGGTATCACCGCTCTCGCAGTCCAGCAGCAACGCCTTCCCGGACTGGCCCAGCACCGAAATCGCCTGATCCATGATCCCGCAGGGCGTACCGGCGAATTCGTGCTCCGCCTTCTGGCAGATCAGCGCCAGGTCGTACGGTTCAATCGCATCGAGCTGACCGGCTGCATGGAGCATCGCCATTCCGGTGGCCACCTCCAGCGATGCCGAAGAGGACAACCCCCCGCCGATCGGCACGTTGCTGGAAAAGAGGATGTCGCAGCCGACCAGGTCGATCCCCGCGGCCTGGAGCCCGGCGATGACCCCGCGGGGATAATTGGCCCAGGTTTCCTGTCCCGGCTGAATCGATGAATCGAGGCGGACAGTCACCTGGGGCTGAACCTGCAGCGAGGCGAGGTTGACCTTCGCGTCCTCCCGCGGAGCCAGCAGGGCCGTTGTGTCGCGGTCGATGGCGATGGGCAGAACGAACCCGTCGTTGTAGTCGGTATGCTCGCCAATGAGGTTGACCCTGCCGGGAGCGCGGACGGCACCGGTCGCCGGACGGCCGTACATTTCGGCAAACGCGTTTTCGATGTTTTGATCGGTCATGATCGCAAGACGGTAGCTGGGGTTCGGGTGGGAGTCAAGCGGCGCCTGCTCAAAAGCCCCGCAGAGGCAGCGTCATTTCAGCAGGTTCTCGATCTTCTCGGCCGCGGGCACTTCTACCGCGATCTTCACTTCCCCGTCCACTACCGGTTGTTTGTGCGGTGTGTGAATCACGCCGATCGGACGGAGGATGAATGGTTCCGGCTGCGGGGGCATGTTTGCTCCTAACTGACTATCGCACCGTAAATCACACCACTGATAGTGGCCATGATCACGACCAGGCTGCAATAGGCGACCGTTTTGCGGATGCCGATGATCGACCGGATGACCAGCATGTTCGGCAGCGACAACGCAGGCCCCGCCAGCAGCAGCGCCAGGGACGGCCCTTCGCCCATGTCCGCCCCCCGCAACCCCTCGACGATCGGGATTTCCGTAAGCGTGGCGAAGTACATGAAGATCCCGCACACCGACGCGAACAGGTTCGTCCACAGGTCCCACGTCGCCTGGATCGGGCCCTCCGCCCAGCTGCCTGTCAGCCCGGTCGCCGAAAGAAACAGCCGCGGGTCATCGCCAAGGATCATCTCGATCCAGCGGCTGGGGATCAAACCTTCCTGCCCGGGCTTGCCGAGAAGGAAGCCCGCCAGCAGGACGCCCCACAGCAGCAGAGGCAATATCTGCTGTGCGAACTGCCAGCTGTTTTCCACCCACTCCTTCAGTTCCGTCCTGCGGAACCAGAAGATCAGCATCAACACCAGCCCCGCGGCGAACGCGATGAGCAGGATCCACTTCACCGCCCGGAACCGGTCCAGCAGGTTCGGATCGGCAGAGCGGATCTCCGTAATCTGCTCGTTGGGGATCTCTTTGACCGTGCCCTCGTCGGTGCGGAGGAAGGTGGATTCATCGGTCCTGCCGACGATCCGGCCCTTCTGCTGGATCATCGTCAACCCGTCCGGGCAACACAGCACCGACGCCCGCACGTCGCCGCTCCGGGCCCAGTTGGCCAACGCGATCAGCACGAGGATCACCGCGAACAGGACAGCGGTCTGCCACGGCCTCCTGTGGAAGTCGCCCGCATCGGGAGTCTGGGCGGCCAGGGGCTCCGGCTCGCCCTCCGAGCGCTGGAACATCCGCTCCATGCACACGCCGATGATCACCGCAAAGCCGATTGCTCCGACGATCCGGGCCACGCCAAGTCGCCAGCCGAAAGCCGAGAACGTCAGCACGATCGCCAGCACGTTGATCGCCGGACCGGAATAGAGAAACGCGCTGGCCGGTCCGATGCCCGCACCCATCCGGTAGATTCCGGCGAACAGAGGCAACACGGTGCAACTGCAGACGGTGAGAATGCCTCCGGAGACGCTTGCCACGGCATAGGAAACCGGCCGGGGGGCCGTCGCGCTGAGATACTTCATGATCTCCTGGCGACGGATGAAGCAGGTGATTCCACCGGCGAGGAAGAAGGCGGGGATGAGCCCGAACAGCACGTGCCGGCGGGCATAGTATTGCGCCATCCGGACCGCCCCGATGACCGCGCCGGAAACGCGCGTCCAGTCCAGCGGCAGGAAGAACAGAAGCAGGAAGACCGCCACGAACCACAGAAGTTTACGAATGGAAGATCTATCGGCCATACAAGGTAAAACCCGCTCCTCGGCGGGTGTGGCGGTGAAGTTCCGGGAACACAGCCTCGCGGGCACGATGTCCTATGCTATGCAGAGATCGGGGTATCGGTCAAGATCGAGTCGGGCCGATGCAGGGTGACGTGTGGGGACGTGTCGGCAGGTTACTGTTTCGCCCGGCGGGCCTTGAAGCTGACGTACCCCTGCAGCGCCTCGGTCACCAAGCTGACCTGGGTTCTCCCGGTGGATTCGGCCAGCGTCTTGATCTCGCGGAGAAGCGGCTCGGGCAGACGCCAAGTGGCTTTGCGTTTGCGGACCTTCCGCGGCGGAGGGGTATGCAGCGGCTTGCTTTGGGGCTTCGGCGTGGTCTTTGCAGGGAATGACGGGCCGAAGGCGGGCGCAGGCGTCACCGGGGCCGGCGCCACCCGCGCAGGCGCTTTGGGCGCCTGCCTGTTGGGGCGCGGCCCGCGGGTGATCGGCGGAAGGTCGTCCAGCGCGTCGGCCGAGCCACACTGCAGCCCGAGACGGTTGATGGACGCCGGCCTGGGCGCGGCGGCGAAATCGGATGTCGGAATTTCCTGCTCCTTCTCCTCTTTGGGGTGGAGCTTGTTGCAGATCATGTCAAGCAGGAGCGACATGCCGTTGTCCTTCCGTCAAGGCGGTGATATCAAGCGTCATCGGTGTCGGGTTGCGGCCCGTCGCCGATGCTGAACCGTTGTTTCAGCAGCCGCTGCAGCGCGGGATACTGTTTCTTCTTCTGCTGCTTAGGTTTGCCGGGTTTGTTCTCGACCGGTTGCGGCGCGATCGGGAGCGACGCTTCGGGCGTCGGCGACACCGGCTGGGGAACCAGATCCGGCACTGCCGGAGCGATATCGCCCGGGCACTGCAGTCCGAGCCGACTGATCGCCTCGTGCAGGTTCGCCTTGGGTGCAGCGGGGTTGGCTCCGCCCATCGGCGGGCTCGGGTGTTCTTCTTTGGACATCTTGGTCATGGCTCGTCACTCCGCCTGAAAGACCGGCCGGGCTCCGGGGCATCCGGTAGAGCCGGTCTCGGGAAGACTACTCGGACGGCACCAGCTTCTTCAGGAACTTGCGCAGCGCGGGGAACTTGTCCTGGCCGGATCGGCTTCCTTTCACGGTCGGAGGATTCTCGAGCTCAATGTCCGGTCCTTCGTCTTCATCGACCGGGGGCGGGGGTGCCAGTTCGTCATCCAGGGCAGCGGAATTGACTCCAGGCCCTTCCGAGAGAATCTCCGCCTGCAGGAAGTCCGTCTCCTCGGTATCGGAAGGCTCTTTCCACGCCGGCTCCGGGCGATTCGCATGCGCCGGCGGCGCCTGATCGTTCCCGGGCCCGTCCTGCAGGTGTTCCGGCAGCGCCCACGGGAAGAAGGCTTTGCTCTTGAGATCCTCTTCCTCATTCTGGTCGCTGATATTGGCCTTCGGCGCCTCGGCCGGGGCTGAGGGCGTGACCGGGGTCGGTTCCTGCGCGGCCGGCTCTTGTTGCGGCGTCTGAGCCGGGGGCTGACAGAGGTCCAGCGGGTTGAAATCGCCGGCCGTCTGGGCATCCTCTGCCACCGGCGGGGACGGTGGCGTCACCGGCTCGGGTTGGTCCGGGGTCTCGAAGCTGATGTCCTGTTCGGCATCGAGGTTGAGGTCGTCGGCCCACCCTGCCATCGACGGATCCAGCTGCACATCGGGCTCTTCCAGCTCGGGCGGATACACTTCGTCTTCCCCAGCGGGGGTTTGGAACTGGACTTCGTCTTCGGCGTCCGGCTCGACCTCCCACGGCTGGGTCTGCTCGGGAGCGTCTTCTTCGACGGTGCCCCACGCCTGCGGAGCGGGCTGTTCGGGCATATCTTCGTAATGCGGCTGCTCACCGTCGATCTCTTCGCGGACGATCTGCTCGAGTTCTTCGATGCTGGCGCTGTCGACATCCAGATCGCGAGTGCTGCCGGTCTTTGCCGTACCACGTTGCTCGCGGATCTTGCGCCGCAACTCAGCCCAGCCGTGATCGATGGTCAGGCGTCCCTGGTCTTCCTGCGTCTCGGATTCCTCCAGCCGGCGGATCGTCTCAGCCGCCAGTGCTCGGAAGTCTTCGCAGGCTTTGCATTCCGGGGCGAAATCCAGGATGCTCTTGGCGCTGGCGGGGCATTCGCGAACGCGGACGTTTTCGTGAACGACGGTGTCGAAGATGCGTCCGGGCATGGTCCGCTGCAGTTCTTCCAGCACCAGTCGGCTCAGGCGGGTGCGGGCATCGAACCGGCAGGCGACCACGCCGAGCAGCTTGACATCATGTCCGAAGCTGTCCTGGACGTCGCTGAGGGTCGTCAGCAGGATCTTCAGCCCGTCCAGAGCGAGAATGGACGTTTCCACCGGCACGATCGTGTGCGTCGACGCCAGCAGCGCATTGCCGATCAGGCGGTTGTTCAAACTCGGCGGGCAGTCCATGATGATGTAGTCGTACGCGTCGGAAACCTCCATGAGGACCTTCCGAAGCTGACCGCCCTGCGTCGGCCGGAGGTCGTGTGCCACCGCGTCCAGGCGCACGTGAGCCGGGGCCAGCGAGACGTTTTCCATCACGTCGGGAATCGGCTCCAGACCACCGCCTGCCCAGATCGCGTCGGCCAGCCTGCCGTCGTCCTCCACGCCCATCCAGCGGGAAGAGGCCGCCTGACCGTCCAGGTCCACCAGGAGCACCTTGTGCCCCATCTCTCCCAGAGCGGCTGCGAGATTGACCGTCGTGGTCGTCTTACCGGTTCCGCCTTTTTCGTTGATCAATGAGATCGTGTACATCGGATCCACTCTCCGTTGTGCCTCGGTTGCCTGTCTGATTGCTCGCTGGATTTATCCTCGTCGGGGCCCCTGTCTGGCCTGCTCCTGATATCAGCCCCGGATGGTTTCATCTGCGTCAAGGAGCTGCTCCATGGGCAGCCAAAGAGATCGCTATGACATGCGGAACAGCGGCGTCGACCGCCGAGGCGGCTCGGACCGGGTTCCACATCCTAAATCTAAGATTCCGGGCAGCTTCAGACCAATTCGGATCGCCCGCATCGGTTCCTGCCGTCGGAACACAGTACCAATCGGCTTGTTCCATGCGGCCCTTGAGCGGCGGGAGGCCTTCAAGGGCCTTGCGACGACGGTTTTTCCCGGCCGGGGGAAGCTCTCGCGGAGAAGACCTTACCGCGGGGAAAGTCAGGCGCCGGCTCATCGGTCGTTCGGATCGAAGATATCCGGCCCGAGCGATTGGATTTCCTGGCGTCTGTCCATACCCGGGATGCCGGTGTATATCTCCGGGTGCGGCTGGGGCTCTTTGGGGTCCGCGGCGATTTTCACCTGTTCCTGCGGCGCGACCAGCGCGACGATACCGCAGATCGCGACCATGACGTAGACGCCCATCGAACCCCATAGAACAGGCGTTCCTCCGGTGGGCAGATGCGAGCGCGCCCGCGCCCGCGACTGCTCCAGCGCCTGTTCGCCTGTCGAGTTGAGGACGATCCCGTGAGCCGCCAGCGTTTCCTCACTGGCTGAGTATACGTCGTTCATGTAGTCCTGGCAGGCTACCCCCACCAGCACCGCCAGCCCCACCACTGCCAGGCCGATGATGATCTTGCCGACCAGCTCTCGCGGCATGTTCCCGCTGATGCCGAGCCCGCAGATCGCCAGCAGACCCAGCGGCGCCAGCAGTCCTCCGAACACCCACCAGCGCGACGGGACCGGATCCCACTCCCGCGTGATGTTCCGCACTGCCGCCTTGTACGGGCCGGAGACGTCCACACGCCCCAACGCGATCTGCCATCCGCTGGCAGTGGCCACGGTCGGATAATCGCGGGCCAGTTCCGGGTAGATACCGACCTCGTAGAGCTTCTCCTGGGGCACCGCCCGGATGGAGTTGCACGAGAGCTTCAGCCAGGGCATGAAAAACGCCACCGCCAGCAGCAGCGCCAGCGGCATCGAAATGACGATGCCCTTGTGTGGATTGTCCTGTTGCGTTTCCATACCAGTTCCCGCCCGGGCGCCGAGATGCGCACTGAGGGCTCACTGGGTACTTCGGTCCGGAAAGGGCCGGACGTGAGTAGAAAAATGAACGCGATTTCTTGAGAGACCGGCAGATTGGGGCCGCATGCTCAGCAGATGTGCACGAGACGCAGGACATCTGCGGATTGTGGTCGCCACAGATGAACGCTGATTGTTCAGATCGGGATGCTGCTCAGCTTCCCGGGCCGAAGCCGAGCTCCTTCAGGCGTCCGCGGAAACGCTTCACCGCTTCGGCATAGGGCGGCTGGTCGATGATATTCTGCGTCTCGCCCGGGTCGGCGGACAGGTCGAACAGGACTTCCGGCATGTCTTCTCCGTACCACTGGTACTTCAGGTCGCCGCGTTTGATCATGCAGTTGGTGCCCTTGAACTGGCTGACCGACTCGTCATCCCAGCCGTCGGGGTTGCCTTCCATCAACGCCACGAGACTGCGGGAGTCCAGATCGTCCGGTGTCGGCACGTCCGTCAGGTCCGTCAGCGTGGCGAACAGGTCGCAGAGGTTCACGTTCTGCCGGACCCGTCCCGGCTGGAACCGCCGGGGGTAGCGGATGATCAGCGGCACGCGCACGGAGGCTTCGAAGAACTTCTGTTTCTCCCAGATCCCGTGCTGGCCGAGCATTTCGCCGTGGTCGCTGGTGTAGATGATGATCCAGTCGTCCAGGTCCTGCCCGACCTGCCGGAGCATGTCCAACACGCTGCCGTAATGCTCGTCGATGGTCTCGACCATCCCGTAGTACGCCGCGGTGACGCGCTTCAGCTCGCGATCGTTGACGTCCTTACCGGGCACCACCTCCCGCTGGGAGAGGAACGGGTGGCCGAATACCTCCTCATCCGAGAACGGCGTGACGCGGTTGATGTAGTATTCCAGCTTGTCCTGGTCGGTCATGTACGGGTAATGCGGCTGGATGAGGCTGTGCTTGAGCAGCAGGGGCTTGTACGCGGTCGGCCGGTCGTAGAAGACATCGCAGAAGTGGTTGCGGATGTGGTTGATCGCGGTGGCGGTGGCGAGTTTGTCCGCCTCGGCGTAGCGACTCGGGCCGATGCCTGCGCGCTTGATCTCCTTGGCGTCGGACCACTTGAAGTCTTTCCACTTCGGCCCCTCCGGCAGTTGGTCGCGCTGCAGCCCGTCGATCGCCCACGGTTTGAGGCGGATGTCCCCGAAAGGCCGCTGCGTCCAGCCCTGCATCTGATCCGGGCCCACATGATGCAGCTTCCCGCAGCAGACCGAGTCGTACCCGTACTGACTCAGTCGCCTGGCGAAGGTCATGCTGCCCGGCTCGATATCCTGCCCGAAATGCTCACAGCCGCAATGTTTGGGAAACTTGCCGGTCATCATCGCCTGCCGGCCCGGAATGCAGATCGGCGAAGGCGTGTAAGCGTTGTCAAACACCACGCCCGTCTGGGCCAACCAGTCCAGCGTCGGTGTGCGGATAACGTCATTGCCGGCAAACCCCGCCAAGTCGTAGCGGTGCTCGTCGCTCATCAGAAACAGTATGTTCGGGCGATTCATTGTTCGTTAACTCGTTGATTGGTGAATTCGTGAATTCGTCGCCCCGGCCGGTCTACCATGAAAACTCTGTGTCCTCCGTGTCTCCGTGGCGATCACTCAAAGCTCCGATTTGAGTTTCCGGATCAGGTCCAGTGCCTGGATGGGCGTCATGTTGTCCAGGTCGGTATGTTTGAGTTCGCTGGCAACGCGGCTGGCTGGGTCGGCGAACAGTTGCATCTGCTGGGCAGCCAGTCGGGCGCGTTCTGCCAGTTCGGGCATGTCCAGTTGCTCGGCTACGCTCGCTTCGATCTGCGGGAGAATCGCCCGGGCCCGGTCGATCACCTGTTTGGGCACCCCAGCCAGGCGGGCGACGTGGATACCATAACTCTGATCCGCCCCGCCCTCAATGATCTTGTGCAGGAAAACGACCTCGTCGTTCCATTCCCGCACGGCCACGTTGAGGTTCTTCGTCCCGTCCAGAACGGTTTCCAGCTCGGTCAGCTCGTGGTAGTGCGTGGCGAACAGCGTGCGGCACTTGACCCGCAGGGCGATGTGTTCGCAGATCGCCCATGCCAGCGAGAGCCCGTCGGAGGTGCTGGTGCCGCGTCCGACTTCGTCGAGAATCACCAGCGAGCGGCTGGTTGCGTTGTTCAGAATGTTAGCGGTCTCGACCATCTCCAGCATGAACGTCGAGAGCCCGCGGGTCAGTTCATCGGCCGCCCCGACGCGGGTGAAAATGCGATCCGCCAGCCCGACGGTCGCTTCCTCTGCGGGGATGAAGCTGCCCGTCTGGGCCAGAAGCGTCAGCAGGGCGACCTGGCGAATGTAGGTGGACTTGCCGGCCATGTTCGGGCCGGTGATCATCAGCAGGCGGTCGTCCTTGGCCCCCATCTCCACGTCGTTGGGCACGAACTCCTCGCGGAGCTGCTCTGCCAGCACCGGATGCTTGCCGCCGACGATGTGCAGCACGTTGTCCTGCGTGACGACGGGCCGGCGGTAGCCTCGCTCGATCGCCAACTGGGCCAGCCCGCACAGTACGTCCAGTGTCGACAGCGCTTCTGCCGCCGCCTGGAACCCGTCGATGTGCTCAGCCAGCTCGCGGCGGATCTGCTCGAACAGGTCGTTCTCCAGGCTCTTGGCCCGCTCCTCCGCGGTCAGCACCTCCGACTCGTACCGCTTCAGCTCATCGGTGATGTACCGCTCGGCGTTCTTGAGGGTCTGCTTGCGGACGAACGACGCGGGCACCTTCTCCTTGTGGGCGTGGGTGACCTCGATGTAATAGCCGAAGACCTTGTTGAACCCGACCTTCAGCGTCGGGATGCCGGTGGCTTGGGTCTGCTGCTTCTGGTAGGTCGCCAGCCAGCTCTGGCCGTCGGTGCCGATGCGTCGGAGACGGTCGAGTTCCTCGTTGTACCCGTCGGCGATGACCCCGCCCTCGCGGAGCACGTTCGGGCAATCCGGGTCAATGGAGGCGGCGATGAGCTGGTCCGGCTCGCCCAGGCCGTTGAATTTCGGAAGCAGGTCGGTTGTCAGGTCCGCCTTGCACTCGCCGAGGACCTGCGCCAGCTGGGGCAGTGTCTGCAGTGTCGTTCCCAGCGCCACCAGTTCCCGCGGTTTGACCCGCGCCAGGGCGATATTCGCGGCGATCCGGTCGATCTGGGCGACTTCCTTCAGCAACTCCCGGACGCCTTCAAGTCGCCCGCGGTCGAGCATCAGCTCCTCGACGGCATCCTGCCGGGCGACGATGTCGCTGTAGCCGGTCAGCGGGAACGTCAGCCACCGTTCCAGCAGGCGGGCACCCATTCCGGTGCAGGTTTTGTCAATGCACGCAAGCAGACTGCCCGCGCGGGAATTGTTCCGCAGCGTGCGGTGGACCTCCAGGCACCGCAGCGTGTTGCCGTCGATGCTCATGTGATCGCTGCGGTCGAACTGCCGCATGGAGCGAATGTGCCCCAAGGCCGTCCGCTGCGTCTCGCGAAGATACTCGACAACCGCCCCTGCCGCAGAGATCGATTCATCCCAGCCGTCGTAGCCGAAGCCTTCCAGCGTCTGCGTGCCGAAGTGCTCGGCCAGTGCGTCTTGGGCGGCATGGGCGTCGAAGGCCCACGGTGCGCGCCCGGTCGCGACGGCCCCGGTCGCCTGCTGGAGCATCTCGCGGAATTTCGGGCTGTCGAACCTGCCGGACTCGGGGAAGATCACTTCCGCCGGACCGATCCGCACCAGCTCATCCAGCAACTGGTTCGGCGGGAGCGTCATCGTCCAGAACGCCCCGCTGGACAGCTCCACCCACGCCAGCCCGACGGCCGGGTCGGCGTTCTTCTTCCCGCCGGACGACTGGAAGATGCTCGCCAGGTAATTGCCCTCTCGCTGCTCGAGGAGCGTTTCATCGGTGAGCGTGCCCGGCGTGACCAGCCGGACCACGTCCCGCTTGACCACGCCCTTGGCCTGTTTGGGGTCTTCCACCTGCTCGCAGATCGCCACGCGGTGGCCTGCCTTGATGAGCCTGCCGAGGTAGTTGTCCAGTGCGTGGTAAGGCATGCCCGCCAGCGGGATGGCTGTGGGGCCCTTGCTGCGACTGGTCAGAGCGAGCCCCAGCACGCGGGAGGCGATCTTGGCGTCCTCGTTGAACAGTTCGTAGAAATCGCCCATGCGGAACAGAAGGACATAATCCGGGTACTGCTCCTTGAACGAGCGGTACTGCCGCATCGCGGGCGTCTCGAGTTGTGCTGAACTTTCCTTCCTTGCCATCGAAGAAGTGATGATAGGAAACCCCCCGCCGATTCACAAGAGCCTGCGGAGCGTCTACTGGAGCTGCCACCGCCGCCGCAACAGCCACTCTGCCGTCAACAGCGACACCAGCAGCAGGAAAAGCAGCGTAAAGTGATGCAGGGGGATTACTTCCCGTGACGGCGCCGGACCGGCCCGCTCTGCCTGGCGTGCGATCAGCGCGTCCAGCAGATCCGGAAGACCCGCCAGCGAAGCGTACTGCCCGCCGGATACCTGCGCGATCTGCTGCAGCGTGCCATCGTCGCGGGCGAGGTTGTCCATCTCGGCTGAGCGGGGCTCGATCCGCAGGGTCAGCGCGTCGCTCCCGAGCCGACGGTCCTCGGCATCGGATGCCTGCAGGTTCAGCTCGTACCGGCCGCTCCGGTCCGGGGTCCACTCCGCCTCATACAGCCCGCCTTCACCGGCACTCAGCGGGATCCGGACCGGCGGGGCGTCGCCGTCGGTGCGGCGGGCGATTGCGATCACCTTGGCGTCCTCTGCCACCCTGCCGTCGGCGCCTTGGACGCGGGCCCGCAGCTTCAGCGGCTCGGCGCCCAGCCGGAACGAATTCCGCGACGGTTCCAGACGCAGCAGCGCCGACGGCGCCGCCTTGCGGCTCTTCGCTTCCACCCCCGCCAGCCACCGCAGCAGCTGCCCCCAGAACCTCCGGTAGGGCCCGTCCGCTCCGCGACCCTGCAACGGAAGGAACCATCGCCAGGTGGTGTCTGCCGTGAATGCGGCGCTTCTGCCCTTTCCGAACTGCCCGGTCGCCAGCACCACCAGCGGCCCGTTGGCGTTGCGTCGGGACGGATGCACCGCCAGGAGCGACGCGCCCGCCCGGCTGCCGACGACGGTGACGCAGCCTTTCAACTCCGGCAGGGCCATCTCCGCCGGTGGGTTCTTCCCGCCGGGGCCGGGGAAGTAGTCTTCGATTCCGGCAAAGATCGGATGCGCTGTGCCCGCGGCGGTCAGTTGCGGCAGGAAGGCTGTGGTTTCCTGCGGCTGGGAGCGCTGCCCGACCAGAACCGGCAGAAGCGCCTCGATCGGCGTGTCGGCATACCCCCCAGGCCCGAAGCTGCTGTGCCCGCCGATCATGACCAGCCCGCCGCCACGATCCACGAAGTTCCGCAGCTTGCTCATCTGCGCCGCGGTCAGGAAGGTCGCGTCGAGATCGCCCAGAATCACCACGTCGAACATCGCCAACTGCTCATCGGTCGTCGGCAGCTCCGTGAGCTTCTTGCCGTGGATCGTCCCCTGCGAGAGAAACCGGTTCCCGCTGATGCGGACCATGCTGATCATCTCCAGGTTCGGATCGGTCGCCAGTACGCGGCGGAGGAACTTGTACTCCGGCCGCACGGTGCCCTCGATGTACAGCACCGCCACTTGCGGCTGGGTGACCAGCACGTGGATTTCGGCGGAGTTGTCATCCGGGTCGACTTCCCCGGCCAGGGCAGGGACCTCCAGGCGCAGCTTCCGCACGTTGCCCGCGGGGGCCGTGGACGCCCCCGGCCGGTCGGTAGGCGTCCAGTCCAGCGAGACGCTCAGCGTATCGAGGTCCTTGTCCGTCCAGAGCCGGGCGGTGTCGATCGGGGTGTTTGAGTCGCCTTCCAGCAGGCGGATCTCCGCGGGCACCGCTGCCAGGGCGGCGCTGCGGACACGAACGGTGAGCGTTGTGCGGTTGTTGACGACGGCTTCCAGCGGGGCGCTCACCGTCTCGATCCGCAGGTTTCGCCGCCCGGCAGCGGTGGTGACATCCGAACCGATTCCCGCGGCGAACACCGGCACGCCGGCCTGCCGCGCCGCATCAGCGGGCAGTCCCGGGGCGTTGTGGATGCCGTCGGAGACCATCACCATCCCGGGCATATCGCGCGGATCGTAGTCCCCAGCCACCTGCCGGATCGCCGCAGCCAGATCCGTACCGTCGGCGTCGGCCGAGCCGGTGAGATCCGCCAGACGAGCCAGGGAATCCGCCGACCGAGCCGATCGGCCGAACGTTACCCAGACCGGGCGGAAGTGCCTGTGAATTTGCGGCGCCTGGGACTGAAGCATCTGCACGCTCCGGGCGTAACGACTGCCGGCGGATCCACCGTCGGTGGTGCCCATGGAAGCCGACCGGTCCACGAGAATCGGGAGGATCGGCTTGAGAGCGTCGGGGCTCGGGAGCTTCTGCAGAACCGGTTTGAACAGCAGCGCCAGCAGCAACAGCACTGCTGCGATGCGGAGTATCATCAGCGCCGTCGCCCGGGCAGGGCCCAGCACGCCGTAGACGGCCCCGTAAATAACGCCCACGCCACAAGCCATCCACAGACCCAGAACCGTCATCCACACCAGCGAACCGTCGTACTCCGCGGCCCGCAGACCCAGCCATCCCGCTAGACACAGAGCAACAAGGCCCGCCCCTGCCGCGGCCGCCCGCAGGGCCCGTTGCCGACGCCCGGCCAGCGTCGACCGAATGCCGTCGCCCAGCAGAGCCACGCCCGTGCCCACCGGCCCAGCTGCCGCTGCGAGGCAGTACAGGCCCCACCGCCACCGCCGACGCAGAAGCTGGCCGATCCCGGCCCCGATCAGGAGCAGGATCACCCCAGCGAGAATCGCGAACATCAGGCTGTCGCGCGGGACGGCTTCGAACTGAAGTGAGAATGTTTCCATCTTTAGTTTGAATGGCTGTCAGTGGGGGAAGTTACGCCCTCAGCCGCTCCGGGTCGGCTGGTGAGGCCGCCACAGAAGGTCCGCAATGTCGGCAGTGCCCGCCAACTCCTGCAGGAACGCCACGCCCGCAGCCAGCCCGCCGGCCTCCCAGCAATAATGGGCGTCCGTAGCGAAGGAAAACTTCACCTCCCGCTTCAGGCATTCCTCGAAGAAAGGGCGGTAGGGCGGGTGGTTGTGAAAGTTGATCTCGGCCGCGACGCCGTACTCGGCCAGCAGTTCGGCAAGAAAAGCGGGCATCTCCTCCGGGACGTCCATCCGGCTGGCTGGGTACCGCCGGAACGGGTGGGCGAGAATGTCGATGCCCGCGCCGACGAGCCCTTCATTGATCCGGCGGAACTCCTCGTGGAATGTCTTGTCGTCGATCTCCCGGAATGGCGTCCACAGCCAGTGAACCGCCCCGAGAATCACATCGGCCCACCGGCGGTCGTCCTCGCGAAGAGTCAATTGCCCGTCGATGTCCAGTTCCACCTCCAGGCCGATCCACACGTTGTCATGCCCGTCTCGCATCCGCTCAGCCGACTGACGGAACTCGGCCATGCGTTCGCCGTGTCCGTTTCGCCACAGTTCAGGCCGGCGGATGTGGCGGACGTTCCAGAAGTCCTCGTCGGTGCAGTAGAGTTGCGGCGCGTGCTCGGCCAGCACGATTGCGGTCAGGCCCATCCGGCGGGCACGGTCGATCTCGGTCTCGGCGGTGATGTCGTGTCCGCAGTAGGCGAATTCGGTATGGCAGTGGGCATCGATGATGGGCAGGTCGGACGGGACCGAAATCTGCCTCACGTCCACCTCGATCTGCTCATCCCGAAGGTGCACCAGCGTGTACCGGTAGGGCGGGTCGGTCAACGACGGGCAGGTCAGGTAGCGGACGCCCTTGCATTCGGTCAGCGGCTGACCCTCGTGGTAGTGCCCGCTGATCGAAAGCAGCACGCCGGCCTGCTCGTACCCAGCCATGATCGCCGAGCGATTCGTCGGCAGGTACGGGTAATCCGAATCGATCGGCGGGTGGACCGGGTTGTGCTGCAGCGCGATTGCCGGCCGGTCGTCGTCGGAGCGGAGATCCTCGATCAGCTCCAGGTTCTTCCGCGGGCGGGTGCACTCCCGCTGGCTCTCGTACCGATCGGTCAGCAGCACGAGCCGGTAGCCGTTGAGCGTCTCGATTCTCGTGCCGGTGGAGATAATATCCTGCAGCTTGACGAGCGACGGATCGTGGTTGCCGGGTATGACGAAGACCGGCTTGTCGCCGGCCCCGTCCCGGGCCTCACCGGCGACCTCGCCCGCGAGTTCGGCCGGCAGGCTCGCCTCGTTGACCAGATCCCCCAGCAGGACTACGGCATCGAACCCGCCGCGCATCTTGGCGTCCTCTACCGCCCGACGGACCCACTCTGCCGCAAGGCGCGTCGACTCGTCGACCTCATGAGGCGGCTGGGGCTCGTAGTGCACGTCGGTGATGATCAACAGGCGGAGTTCGGGCATACTTCTGGATTCCAACAGGAACGTCAGCGGCAATCGGATTGCGAGCCGGAATGATACCTTCCGGCGCGTCGGATTGCCAACCGGCGACTGCGGGTTCTATGGGTTGGCCTGTCGCGGCGGCGGCTGTATAATGCCGACCGCTCGCACGGCACGACTCAAAAGGAGCTTACGATGCCCGAGATAGTTTACAGCCAGCTGTTGAACCACATTGTTGACGGAAGCGACCTGAGCCTCGATCAGGCTCGCGAGGCGTTCGATCAGATCATGGACGGGCGATGGTCGGATGCACAGATCGCCGGTTTTCTGATCGGGCTGTCGTCCAAGGGCGCTACTGCCGAGGAGATCGCCGGGGCCGCCACGGCCATGCGCGAGCACGCCGTGCCGGTCGACAACTGCGGATTCGACGTGCTGGACACCTGCGGCACGGGAGGCACCGGCCTGCGGACCTTCAACGTGTCCACTGCCGTGGCGATGGTCGCTGCCGGGGCGGGGATCAAGGTCGCCAAACATGGAAACCGCACCCACACGCGCGCCAGCGGCTCCGCCGATGCGCTGGGGGCCCTGGGCGTCAACCTGGACGCCCCGCCAGAAACGGCAGCGCGGTGTCTGAAGGAAGCCGGCGTTTGCTTCTGCTTCGCCATCAAGCTCCACCCCGCCATGCGATTCGCCGCGCCCGTTCGCAAGCAGCTGGGCGTTCGGACGGTCTTCAACCTGCTGGGGCCGCTGACCAACCCGGCACGGGCCAAGCGGCAGGTAATGGGGATCTTCGACGCCGACCTGACCGAAACCGTCGCGGAAGTGCATCGACGGCTCGGGACCAGGCGGGCCATGGTCGTCCACGCTCAGGACGGCCTGGATGAGTTGTCGGTCTGCTCGGCGACCAAAATCACCGAACTGAACGATGGGGCAATAGAGACCCGCACGATCACTCCCGAACAGGTCGGCCTGAAGCGGGCGAAGGTGGAGGAGCTGTTCGTGGAATCTCCGGCCGAGTCGGCGAAGATCATCCGCGGCGTACTGAGCGGCACGCCCGGACCCGCCAGAGAGATGGTGCTGCTCAACGCTGCCGCAGCCATGGTGGTGTGTGATCGCGCTGCGTCGTTGGCCGAGGGCATCCCGCTGGCTGCCGAGAGCATCGACAGCGGAAAAGCGCTGGAAGCACTTGAGAAGCTGGTGGAATGCAGCCGCCGGTAGCGACGGCCGCCTGTTTCCGAATTGCCTGCCTATAATTGGGCTGAAAGGAAGATTCTCCTCCCTCCCGGCAGGCGGTTTCCATGGTCGATGATGAGACGCTGGAACAATTCGAAAGTGCGCGCGGTTCGACAGATCAACGGTTTCGCATCGGTTCGGCCTCTTTTCTAGCGGCCAAGCCGCTGCTGTACTCGCTGGACTCGGACCCGCACGTCGAGCTGATTCTCCGCCCTCCCAATCTGCTCAGGTCGCTCCTGGCCAGCGGAGAAGTCGACGTGGCGCTGCTTCCGAGCATCGATCTGCAGCATTTCGCCTCGCCTCTGGTCGTTCTCCCGGCGGGGGCGATTTCATCGGCCGGCTCGTCCCTGCTGGTTCGCGTGTTTGCCCGCGTACCGCCGCGGAAGATCCGGACGCTCTGGTACGACGCGGAATCCCATACCGCCATCGCCCTGGCCCGAGTGGTGTGGGCGGGGATGTTCGGCGTCCGACTGAATGCGATCCCGCTGAACACCCGCGCCGAACCGATCCCCGCCGACGCCGAAGCGGTGCTGCTCATCGGCGATCGCGTGGTGATCGATCCGCCGCTGGGCTTCGACCGGCAGGTGGATCTCTGTTCGCTCTGGAAACAGATGACCGGCTTGCCCTTTGTCTTTGCCATCTGGGCAGGCCGATGCAGGTGCTGCCGCTGTGCGCGGCTTTACGATCTGCTGTCGGCAGCAAAGACCCGGGGCCTGGCGAACCTGGACGAGATCGTGGCCAACGACGCGCTGGATTACGGCTGGCCCCCGGACCTTGCCGGGCGGAACCTGACCCGCGATGTCAGCTACGCGTTCTGCGATGAGCATCAGGAGGGTCTGGAGGAGTTCTTCCATCTTGCCGCCGAGCAGAAGATCATCGAGCGCATCCGCCCGTTGCACTTCTACCGGCCTTGACGCATAATCCACTTTGGCATTTCGCCGCGAGCGCAGCAAACTCAGAAGGGAAGACACCATGCCGACCATGCGAGGAGTAACCCTGCCGGGCAACAGCACCGTCGAATTCGACGACTTCGAGATCCCCCAGCCGGGACATGGGCAGGTCCTGTTGGAGATGAAGGCATCGAGCATCTGCGGCAGCGACATCCGCGCGATCTACCGCGAGCATCTCGGCGAGGGCCCGGAAGCCTACCAGGGCGTGATCGCCGGGCACGAACCGAGCGGGCAGGTGGTTGAGGTGGGCCCCGGGTGCAAACACCTCCAGCCGGGAGATCGGGTGGTGGTGTACCACATTTCCGGCTGCGGCGTGTGCGACGAGTGTCGCCATGGGTACATGATCGCCTGTCGCAGCGGGCATCGGGCTGCCTATGGCTGGCAGCGAGACGGCGGGCATGCCGAGTACATGCTGGCTGAGGAGAACACCTGCCTGGTCCTGCCGGACTCGCTGTCTTACGTGGATGGGGCGTTGTGCGCGTGCGGGTTTGGCACGGCGTATGAGGCGCTGACGCGGATCGCGCTGTCCGGAAAGGACAAGCTGCTGATCACCGGGCTGGGGCCGGTCGGGCTGGCTGCGGCGATGCTGGGCAGGGCGCTTGGGGCGCACATGATTCTCGGTACGGATATCGTACCGGAGCGCCTGCAGCTGGCGGAGAAGCTTGGCGTGGTCGACAGCGTGTTCCAGGCGGATGACGAGGCGTTCGACGCGGTGCGGGACATGACCGACGGTCACGGCTGCGAGGCGACGATCGATTGCAGCGGAGCATCGGCCGGGCGGCTGCTGGCCCTTCAGGCGACGCGGGAGTGGGGGCGATGTGCATTTGTGGGCGAGGGCGG
>JBKHHU010000023.1:0-25657 GCA_046539045.1 Phycisphaerae bacterium | reverse complement strand
CGACGCCTGCGCCGGGGCAGATGAGGCTCTGGGCGTACCAGTCCATCGCTCACGGAGCCGACGGGATGCTGCACTTCCGCTGGCGGACCTGCCCGTACGGTGCGGAGGAGTATTGGAACGGTATCCTCGACCATGACAATATCCCGCGCCGCCGCTACGAGGAGTTTGCCCGGGAAGGACGGGAGCTGAAGACCATCGGCGAAAAGATTCTGGGCACGGTGGTCGACGTGAAGGCCGCGGCCTTGCTGGACCATGATCAGGACAACGCCTACAAGACGCTGGCGATGGGCCTGCCCTCGCCGGCAGACCAGCGGGATCAGGCGTACCGCGAGATGTGGAACCGGCACCTGCCCTGCGGGCTGGTCAACGCCAATGACCGTTTCGACGGGCTGGAGCTGATCGTCCTGCCGTCGATGCAGATGATGGACGAGCCACTGGCCGTTAGGCTGCAGCAGTTCGTCGAATCCGGCGGAACGTTGATGGTCACTGCCCGCAGCGCCACGAAAGACCGCGACAACCAGGTCATCACGCAGACGCCTCCGGGCCTCATCCGCGAGTTGTGCGGTGTGACCGTGGAGGAATTCGGCAAGATCGAGTCCGGATCGTTGAGCCTGAAGCTCGGCGAGCAGACGCTCCGCTCCGGGGGCGGGTATGAGGTCCTGCAGCTTTGCGGCGCGCAGGAAGCGGGCAGGTGGCTGGCCCCGTCGGACGCAGCCCCCTCGGCGGCGACCGGTGAGCCTGCCGTGGCGATCAACAAGGTCGGCCGGGGCACGGTGATCTACGTCGGCACGTACCTGACCGAGCAAAATGTCTCGGACCTGCTCGGTTTTGCCCTGAGTTTCACGACCCTCACGCCGATGGTCGACGCCGATCAGGCCGTGGAAGTGACACGTCGCACCGACGGCCGGCGAAAGCTGCTGTTCCTGCTGAACCACTACCCGACGCCGCGGGCGGTGCGCAACGTGCCCGCAGGCACGGATCTGCTGACGGATCAGCCGGTTGAGGGCGAACTGGAGCTGCCCGCCTACGGCGTGGCCGTGGTCGAGGAAGAGTAAACGCTTCAGGTGCCCAGTTCGGCTGGGTCGAAGTGCACGCATTGCATGGTCAGCCCGTCCGGGGGGGCGGTGACGCCTGCGTCGCGCCGGTTGCGCGTGCGGAGGACCGTGTCAATCCGATCCGGCTGCCACCGGCCTCGTCCGATCTCCGTGAGGGTGCCCACGATGTTCCGAACCATGTTGTAGAGGAACCCATCGCCCTGCACGTGGATGAGAATCTCCGGACCGGTGCGGGCGACGTCGCAGCGGTAGATGGTCCGCTCGGTATTGTCCCGCACCTCGGCCGATGTGGCGAACCCGCGGAAATCGTGCCGGCCCACGAGCCTCGCGGCAGCGTCTTTCATCGGTTCGATGTCCAGCTTCCGCCAGTAATGCCATACCTGACCCGCCCGGAATACCGGACGCTCGGGCGCGGTGAACAGACAGTAGCGATACGTCTTGCCAACGGCACTGCGGGATGCGTGGAACTCGTCGGGCACTTCCCGGGCGGAGCGGATGACGATGTCTGAAGGAAGGCGGCTGTTGATCGCCCGCCGCATGCCCTTCAGCGGGATAGAGAAATTCTGCGTGTAGAAATTCGCGCACTGGCCTTCGGCGTGGACCCCTGCGTCCGTTCGCCCGGTGCCGAACAGGATCACGCGGTGCTTCATCACCTGCAGGGCGGCATCTTCAATTCTCTGCTGGACGGTATCGATTCCATCCGCCTGCCGCTGCCAGCCGTGGTACTTCATCCCGTTGTAGGCGATGACGAGGTTGATGTTCCGACGCGGCGGGTATTCGCTGCTTTCAGTCATGCGGCCATTATGGCGTCTGCGCCGGGGCGGGCAAGGCGCATTAAAGAACGCGGCGGGTCCGATTCGGACCCGCCGCGTCTTTTAATCAACCGTTCATCGGGAGCAGAACTCCTAGAGCATCTCGGCGATTTGAACCGCGTTAAGGGCAGCGCCCTTGCGGATCTGGTCACCGGCGACGAACATCTCGATTCCGCGGTTGTCGTCCTGGGAGATGTCCTGACGGATTCTGCCGACGAGGATCTCATCCTTGTCCGACGCGTCCAGCGGCATGGGGAAGTAGCTGTTGGGGCGGTCGTCAACGATCTTCACGCCGGGGGCGCTGCTGAGGATCTCGCGGACCTCATCTTCGCTCATCGGGTTGGTGAATTCGATGTTGATCGATTCACTGTGGGCCCGCATGACCGGCACGCGGACGCAGGTGGCCGCCACGCGAATGTCCGGGCTGTGGAAGATCTTGCGGGTCTCGTTGACCATCTTCATCTCTTCCTCGTTGTACCCGTTGTCGCCGACGGTACTGTTGTGGCTGAACACGTTGAACGCCGCGTGGTGGGGGAGCACCTTCGGCTCGAAGACTTCACCGTTGAGGAAGGCGGTGGCGCCCACGCGCAGTTCTTCCATGGCCGCTGCTCCGGCACCGGAGGCCGCCTGGTAGGTGCTGACGACGACGCGCTTGATCGGGTTGACCTTATGCAGCGGCCAAACCGGTACGTTCATGATGATCGTCGAGCAGTTGGGATTGGCGATGATGCCCTTGTGCTTTTTGATGTCCTCGGGGTTAACTTCCGGGACGACCAGCGGGGTGTCGGGGTCCATGCGGAAGGCCGACGTGTTGTCGACGACCACCGCGCCTTTTTCCACCGCAATCGGGTTGTATTTTTTTGACAGGCTTCCACCGGCAGAGGCGAGAACCAGATCGATTCCGTCGAAGCTGTCTTCGGTCAGTTCCTCGACCGTCAACTCTTCGCCGCTGAAGAGCAGCTTCTTTCCGGCAGAGCGGGAAGAAGCCAGCAACTTCAGACTGTCCATCTGGAAACCGCGCTGCTCCAGAAGCCGCAGAAACTCAGTGCCGACCGCGCCGGTGGCACCCATGATGGCAACGTGCTTGCTCATGTTTCCTTTCACCATGTCTTAACGGGAGTATGTAAAAAGGGCGGTCCGTGCCGCCCCAGAGAGTCGCGAATCATACCACATAAGGGCAATTGGATAAAATCATTTTGGCGGCAAGATCGTCCCCGCTTGCGGGACAGGCATGTGAGCTTGCAGTGCCGGACGCATTCGTCAGCCGGTTACTCGGCCGGGGTCTCCGCCACAGGCAGCCAGATCGTGAAGGTGGATCCGTCGCCGGGTTCGCTGGTGACGCTGACGTCGCCACCGTGGCTCCGCATGCACCCGTACACTCCCGACAGGCCGAGCCCGGACCCGTCACCGACCTGTTTGGTCGTGAAGAATGGCTCGAAGATGCTTTCGACGATCTCCGGATCGATGCCGTGGCCGGTGTCCTCAACGTCCAGCGCGACATACGTCCCGGGCTTCAACTGCGGTTCTCGCAGACCACCGACCGCTGTATCTTCGGCGATCTTCCGGTTGCGGGACCGCACCAGCAACTGCCCCCCGCCGGGCATGGCCTCATAGGCGTTGATCAGCAGGCTGATGACCGCTGCCTGCAGTTGATCGGGATCCCCGCTGATCAGAGACCGAGTCGCGTCCAGTTGGAATTCCAGATGCACCTTCCCCGTAGCGGCGTGGCGGCTGAACTCGGTTGCGCTGCGGACCAGGACGTGCAGGTCGACGTTCTCGGTTCGATACTTGCCCTTCCTGGCGAAGGCAAGCAGTTGGGATGTCAGCCCCGCCGCCTGCTTTGCGGCCGTGGCGATCTGCTCGACCAAACTCCCGGATTCGGACGGCTCGGCCATCTCCATCCGCAGCAGTTCCGCGTTGCCCAGGATGACTGTCAGCAGGTTATTGAAGTCGTGGGCGATTCCCCCAGCCAATTGACCGATGGTTCGCATCTTCTCCGACTCCCGAAGCCTCCGTTCCACCAGCACGTGTTCGGTCACGTCGCGGCAACTGACGATGTAGCTGCTGATGTTACCTGAACTGTCTCGCAGAGGCGCGATCA
This sequence comes from Phycisphaerae bacterium, assembly GCA_046539045.1. GTDB lineage: Bacteria > Planctomycetota > Phycisphaerae > SM23-33 > SM23-33 > JBKHHU01. The sequence goes on along the minus strand of JBKHHU010000023.1, from coordinate 21,689 downwards.
GCAGATCGGCAATGCGTTTCTGACCAGCGGCGGTTAGCCACGTTACCCGTCCCTGTCTGGAGGTCCGCGCCCGGACCGCCTCGCAGATCGGCAGGGTTCTGTCGCTGCGTCCATCAGGGCTGGGAAACAGTTCCTGCGGCCGTCGCGAAAGGATGTCATCGACGTCCAGCCCTATCATTCTCATGGCTGCGGGGTTGGCGAAGGTCGCGCGGCAGGCGTCATCCACGAGGAGCACGGCTTCCTGTGTCTGCCGCACCAGCGCCGCGAGTTTCTCATTCTCGGCCCGGGCGCGGGTGATCTCGGTCAGATCTGTGACGACGGCCAGGGCTCCACGGTTTGTTCCGTCTTCGTCCCGGAAGGGCTGGGCGGAGACGAGCGCGGGCACCGTGTCTCCGGTCTTCGTGATCCACGTAAGCTCGCAACGGGCGGCTTTTCCGGCGCGGATGCCGACAAGCCTCGCGGACGCCAGCTCCCGGCTCGGCTCGTCCATGAAGTCGCGGATGTCACGCCGGTCCATCTCGCTGCTTTCGTACCCGAGCAGTTCACGAAGGGCCTCGTTGGTCAAGTTGATCCGGAAATCCGCATCCAGGACGAACAGTCCTTCGCTCATCGTCCGGACGAGTTGACGATACCGCTGCCTGTTCTCCGAGAGGGTCTTGCTGCCGCGATACTTCTGTACTGCGATGGCGATGGCGTCGGCGACTTCCCGGGACAACTCCTGAACGTAGGCGTCGATTGCGTCAGGCTCGTCGAAGCACAGGTACATCTCACCGATGACCTTTTCGGACTGGGCCAGCGGTACCCGCAGCACCGCGCCGGTTGCTGGAGTCAGCAGTTGCGGGTGCAGGGTCTGCAGTTGCTCCTTGGTGATCAGCAGGTGCTCCCGCGGGCTGGCGAAGACGGCTGAGGACGCTGACAGCTCGTCCAGGCTCAGTGACCAATCGGGAGCGGCCAGTTCGCCGCGGACGATTTTGTGGCGGACGATCGCCAACCGGTCGGGCCAGTCGAGTTCCACGACGGTGATGGCTCTGCAGGCGAGAATCCGATGGAGTGAACGCAACCCGGCTTCGATCACCTCCCCGGGCGTTTCAGCGTTCAGGACCGCCAGTTCCAGAGACCGGAGCGTCTCGACACGTTCCGACAGGCGCATGCGACTGGTCGCCCAACTGCGCGAGGTTTCGCGGGTGTGGAGCAGCACGATCAGCGCAGGCCCGGCCGGGTCCGCTTGGGCTATGGTACGGATCTCAGCGGCCATACGCCGCTCCGGTTGACCGGTGAACGTCAGCGTGGTCAGGCACCGCTGAGGATGCTCACGCTCTGCCGACAGAAGGCGATCCCAGTGCTCACAGGGCAGCAGCTTCTGCACGTCAGCCCGGAGGAGATCTCCAGGGGAAGCAGCCGTCTCCCGGGCCAGCGAATTTGCGGCAAGGACCGTCCCGTCCGAGCCGATCAGAAGGGCAGCCCGATCCATCGCCTCCAACATCGCGTTGTAGGTGGAATCCTGTAGTTTTCCGAATGACGAATTGTGTCTCGGGTTCTCGGTGGGGTTCATCGTGCAGCGGGCCTCGTAACTCTTTTTCGGAGGTGCGGCACCAGACAAGCCTGGCGCCGTGATCCCATACAGGATACCTGTGAAACGGATATTTGGGGGGCTTAAATATCCGATTTTTCCGAGTATTAATCTGAGCCGGGTTCAACTTGTTTGCTGAAAAACAGTTAGTCGGGCAGTAAAACTTCCCGTGGTCGGCGATCTCTGAGGAACCGCTGGTCAAGGTATGACCAATTGGCCGAAGATTCTACTGAGGGGCCGATCAAGCGGCCCGTTGGATGGGAGTGGAATGCAAAGCTATTTGACAGCAGAAGTATCGGCTGGGGCGGTTCGGAAGAACCTGCAGCGGCTGCGAAAAAGAATCGGACCCGGAGTCAAGCTCTGCGCGGTGGTCAAAGCCGATTGCTACGGACACGGAATCGACCTGCTGCTGGAGACGATCGCCTCCGCGGCCGATGCTCTGGCGGTGGCCACCCCGGAAGAGGCGATCGCCCTTCGTGAACTCGGATATGGCGGGATGGTGCTGGTGTTCTTCTCGGCCAGTGCCTTCGCCGGACCGGCCCATCTGCGGGACGCCCTGCGGGAGTTGATACGCAGTGACATCACGCTGACCATCGTCAGCCCGGAAGAAGTCGACTCCGCGGACAGTGCGGCGGCCGATGTGGGCAAACGGGCGCGGGTTCATATCGCCATCGATACCGGCATGGGCCGATCCGGCGTGCCGCATGACGCCGCCGAGTCGTTGCTGAGGCGCGTCCGGGCCGCCGAGAACATGCGGCTGGAAGGGCTGTATACCCACTTCGCTACCGCCGATGAGGGCGACAAAGCGTTCTGCTACAAGCAACTGGAGCGATTCAAGGCCGTGGTTTCGCAGACGCCTTCCTCGGATCTGCTGCTGCACGCAGCCAACTCGGCTGCGACGATGGACCTGGCCGAGTCGCACCTGGGCATGATTCGGCCCGGGCTGGCGATATACGGATACCACCCGTCGGACGAACTGCATAACCCGCTGGAACTTACTCCTGCCCTGCATTTGAGCGGGAAACTCATGCAGGTCAAAACCGTTCGCGAGGGCAGCCGTTGCGGGTATGGGTTGACCTACGAGTTCCGGCGTGAAAGTCGTATCGGCCTGGTACCGGTGGGGTATGGTGACGGCTATTTCCGCAGCCTCTCCAACGTGGCGAAAATGCGGGTCTGCGGGAGGCTTGTGCCGGTGGTGGGCCGGGTCAGCATGGATCAGACCATCGTCGATTTGACGGAGGTGCCGTCAGCCACCGTCGGCGATGACGTGGAGATCATCTCTACCGACCCGCGCGACCCTCACTGCGCGGAGAACCTGGCTCGCCTTGCCGGCTGCATCCCATACGAAATCACCTGCCGGCTCGGCCGGCGGGTCCGGCGGGTACTGGTGGAGTAGAGTTCCCCGGCCGGTGGACCCGACGCACCGGCCTCTGCCGGCGCCTGTCAGCCTTTGGCTGCTCGGGCAGCGCGTTTCCGGTCGGTTTCCTTGAGCAGGCGTTTCCGCAGACGGATGGCGGCGGGGGTCACTTCCACCAGTTCATCGTCCTGGATGTATTCCAGCGCCATCTCCAGTGTCATCTCCCGCGGCGGGCGGAGCCGGGCACTGTCATCCTTGCCTGCGGCCCGCATATTGGTCAACTGCTTGTTCCTGACGACATTTGCGCCAAGATCGTTCTCGCGGCAGTGCTCGCCGACGATCTGTCCCTCGTACACCTTGTCGCCCGGCTTGGCGAAGAACATTCCGCGATCCTGCAGCGAGTCCACGGCGTAGGCGGTGACCTGCCCGGTGTCCGTAGCGATCAGCACCCCGGCCTGGCGTCGCGGGATATCTCCGCGCACCGGCCCGTATTCGTAGAACGAGTGGTACATGATCGCCCTGCCCTGCGTCGCGGTCAGCATCCGCGTCCGCAGGCCGATGAGTCCGCGAGCCGGGACGGTGAATTCCATATGTATGTAGTCGCCCGAACCGATCTTCGGGTCCATCTTTACCATTTCGCTGCGTCTGTCACCAAGCAGGCTCATCACAGCCGACTGGCATTCGGGCGGGCAGTCCACGCTCAGCAGCTCGATCGGCTCGCAACGCTTCCCGTCGATCTCTCGGAAGATCACCTTCGGCTTGCCGACTGTCAGTTCATAGCCTTCGCGTCGCATGTTCTCCAGCAGAATGCCCAGGTGCATCAGCCCGCGACCCGAAACGTGAAACTCCTCCGGCGTGTCGCCTTGGGATACCCGCAGGGCCACGTTGGAATGCAGTTCGCGGTCCAGCCGGTCCTTGATCTGCCGACTGGTGACGAACTTGCCTTCTTGGCCCGCGAACGGGCCGTCATTGACGCGGAAAGTCATGTGCAGCGTCGGTTCATCAACTTCGATGGGAGGCATGCGCATCGGCTGCTCGATGTCGGTGATGGTGTCGCCGATGTTCACTGGGTCCAGCCCCACGATGGCGCAGATGTCCCCGCCTTCGACGCGGTCGACTTCCCGCCGGTCCAGCCCTTCGAACTGGAACAACTGCAGGATCTTCTGCTTGGTCTCATTCCCGTGCCGGTCGATGATCAGCACCTGATCGGCCTGGCAGATCTGGCCGCCGAAAACGCGCCCGATCGCCACCCGCCCGACGTACTCCGACCAATCAAGCGTCGTCACCAGCATCTGGGCGGGCCCTGGCTCAATGACCGGCTCGGGCACGTGCTCAACGATCATCTCGAACACGTCCCGCAGGTCGCTGCCGGTCTGGTCGAGGTCGGTGGTGCCCCAGCCGTCCCTAGCGGAGGTGTACACCACGGGGAAGTCCAGCGCTTCGTCGTCGGCGTCCAGCTCGACCAGCAGATCGAAAACTTCGTCGATCACTCCGTCCGGCCGGGCGTCGGGACGATCGATCTTGTTGACCACCACAATAGGTTTCAGCCCGTGCTGGAGGGCCTTACTGAGGACGAAACGCGTTTGCGGCATGGGCCCTTCGAAGCAGTCGACCAGCAGGAGCACGCCATCGGCCATCTTCAGCACCCGCTCGACCTCTCCACCGAAATCGGCGTGGCCGGGGGTGTCGATCAGGTTGATCTTGTAATCGTCTCCGGCATGGCTGGTGTAGCGGACGGCGCAGTTCTTGCTGAGAATGGTGATCCCGCGCTCCCGCTCCAGCGGGTTGGAGTCCATGATCAGCCCGTGTTGCCCACCGGCGAGCTTGTCCAGGTCCTCATTGCGGAACATCCCGGACTGGTACAGCAACTGGTCCACCAGCGAGGTCTTTCCGTGGTCGACGTGGGCGATGATGGCTACATTGCGGAGATTGGTCATATCGGTTCTTCTGTCAGGTTCGTGGTGCGGAGGCCGGGGAAAGACTGCCTCCAAGGCCGGGGCAAAAATCGCAGATCGTACAGCTCCACGCTCGTCGGTCAAGCGCTTGGTTCAGGGGGCCGCTGCCCGGGGACATCCCGTCTATCGCTACATCCTGCCGGACGATTGCGGCATTCTGTTTTGCCCGGTTCTGCGATTCGTTCCACAGGGCAAATCCGGGCAAATGCAGAATCCGGAAGTATAGCAGACTTCATCGTTTTCCGGATGATGATTTTCCTGTACCTGAACGGCTTGGCCCCGTTTATGCGTTCCCTGGGCCGATTTTTCGGGGTTGCAGCTTGATTTTCTCTGCCTTGGACTTGTTTTTCCAAACAGTCGATGTAAATAATAGATTAAAACGGGCATTTGAAAGGCAGCTGTATGGCCGTAGACATGGAAATGACGACCAAAGACCGGCTCTTGGTTGCAGCGGGCGTGCTTTTCGCCGCCAAAGGCTATCGGGAAACAACCGTGGCCGAGATCTGCGACCGGGCACAAGCGAACATCGCGTCGGTCAATTACCACTTCGGCAGCAAAGAGAACCTCTACGTCGAATCCTGGCGGGCGGCTTTTGATGAAGCCATTGCCAAGTATCCGCCCCAGGGCGACGTGCCTGCCGAGGCGCCGCCCGAGAGGCGGCTGCGGGCGCGAATGAAGGCATTACTGCTACGTGTGACCGATCCGGAGATCACCGAATTCGATATTCTCCACCGGGAGATGGGCGATCCGACCGGCCTTCTGAAGGACGCGTTCCGGGAGGAGATCGATCCGATCCGCCTGGAGACTGTTCGTACGGTGCGCGAATTGCTCGGGCCGGAGGCGTCTACCGGGCAGGTGCTGATGTGCACGATGTCGGTGATGGGGCCGATCCTGCACCTTGCGTTCCGTCGGCGGAACGGCATGTTCGGCGAACACGACCCCCACATGCCCCAGGAGCAGCGTTTGTCCCATCTGGAGGTGGTGATCGACCATACGCTACGGTTCGTGTTGGCCGGGCTGACAGAAGCCCGAAAGGGCATCGTCTCCGGTGACTGGCCGGATCTGCAGCTGTCCGAGACGATCCATGAAAGATTCCGGGGGGCCGAATGATGCAACGCAAACGTCTTCATCTGACCGGGCGAATCTGGGCGACCGTTCTGGTCGCAAGCGTTCTCAGTGCCTGCGGGGCGCAGGTCGAGCCGGTCCAGTCGCCCGTCGAACTGCCCGATTCGCTCGGGCCCGACGGGCAGGATTACCCGCAACGGTGGTGGACCGCCCTCGGCGACGAGCAGCTTAACAGCCTGATGGAACAGGCCCTCGTGGACAACATGTCCGTTCGCATGGCCTGGGACAGGCTGGCCCAGGCGCGGGCACTGGTGGTCAGCCGCAGCACGCCGCTCTACCCGGCCGTGGACGTCACCGGCTCGGCGAGCCGGCGCGTCAGCGATATCGAGCCGGCAGGCAGAAGCTATCAGACAACGCTTTCCCTTGGATTGGCCGCTTCCTATGAAGTCGACTTGTGGGGGCGGGTCCGATCCTCGGCTCTGGCTGCCGAATTCGACCGCGCCGCCAGCGCACAGCAACTGCAGGCCGCGGGCATCACGCTGAGTTCCCAGATCGCCTCGGCGTGGTATCGGCTGGTGGAGCTCCGCGAGCAACTCAAACTGCTTGATCAGCAGGTAGATACGAATCGCGACCTGCTGGAAATCATTGCCGAGCGTTTCCGCCGTGGGCAGGTCCGTGCCCCCGACGTTCTCCAGCAGCGGCAGGTCCTGGAGCGAACTCGCGGGGAGCGGGTGCTGGTTGCTTCCAGCGTGGAAGTGCAGGAAAACGCCCTGGCGATCCTGCTGGGACGAGCCCCACAAGGCTTTTCCGCTCCCGATCAGACGGACCTCCCGGCCTTGCCTGCACTGCCGGAAGTCGGCCTTCCTGCGGAGTGGATTCGCGCCCGGCCGGACGTTCGGGCGGCCGAACTGCAGGTGGCCGCGGCAGACCGTCGGACGGCGGTGGCCATTGCCGAACAGTTCCCGCGGCTGACGCTCTCAGCGAATGCCGAGACGTCGGCGGAGCGCTTCAGCGACCTGTTTGACAATTGGGTGGCCTCGCTGGCGGGCGATCTTATCGGCCCGGTCTTCGACGCCGGACAACGCGAAGCGGAAGTCGCCTATCGCCGGGCGGTAGCCGCCGAGCGGCTGCACGAATATGGAAGGACAATCCTGACCGCGCTGGGCGAGGTGGACGACGCGTTGGTCGAGGAGCATTCTCAGCGGGCCTATCTGGCGAGCCTGAACAAACAGTTAAAGCTTTCGGACCAGTCGCTGCAGGAAGTGCGGGCAGGGTACATCAAGGGCACGCAGGACTTCATCCGGTTTCTGGATGCACTGCTGAGCTATCAGCGATTGCAGCGGACGGTATTGCAGGCCCGGCGGGAACTTGTGACCAGTCGTGTCCGTTTGTACGTTGCCATCGGCAGGGGCTGGGAGATGCCTGCACCCCCGCTGCCTCCCCGGCGCGTGATCGGACCCTTTGAGGCACTCGGCGGGAAAGGCGACCCCCTGCCCGCGGCAGAGCAGAACACAGAGGATGCATCATGACGGAAGTGCTTGACAAACCAACGGAAACACCGCCTCGCCAGTCGCAGCCCATGCTCAGGCCGAGTATCCTCGGCAGGGTGGTCGGCGCGCTGCTGGTGCTGGTGCTGCTTGGCGGCGGGATCGCCGCGGCAGTCTTTTTCATGCTCAACAAACCGACCGCCAGGAAGCGACCGCGGCAGACCGGGGCGAAGCTGGTTGAGGTCCAGCCGGTTCAGGCGTCGACCCACCAGGTCGTGGTCAATGCGATGGGCACCGTCGTGCCGGCACGCGAGAGCGAACTGACCGCAGAGGTATCGGGGCAACTGGTGGATGTCAGCGACCAACTTCTGATGGGCGGGAGCTTCCAGGCGGGCCAGCCGGTGGCAAAAGTGGACCCAGCCGATTACGAACTGAACGTGAAGCGCCTGCAGATCGCCGTCCGGCAGGCGGAGCTGGCCCAGACGCAGGCAGAGCTGGCCATTGACCAGCGACGGGCCGAACTGGCGCGGGCCCAGCAGGAGCTGAAGCTGGAACTCGGTAACCGCGCGGTGGCCCAGCGCGAGTACGAACTGCTCGGGGAGGAGATCAGCGAGGAGGATCGCGAGCTGGTCCTGCGAGTGCCGCAACTGGCCAGCGCCCGGGCGAGTCTCAAGGCCGCCGAGTCGGCGCTGGAGTCGGCGAAGACGGCATACGTCGCTGCCGGTGAAGCCGTTCGCGACGCGAAGAACAACCTGCAGGACGCCCAGCTTGATCTGAAACGGACCACGACGACGGCTCCGTTCGATGGGGTGGTACGCGAGCGGTACGTGGACGTCGGTTCGCGGGTCTCTGCCGGCAGCAAACTGGCGCGGATAGCCGGAACGGACGAGTACTGGGTCATCGCCCAGGTCCCGCTGGATCAGCTGCGGTGGATCACACTCCCTGCCGACGATCAGCCGGGATCGACCGTCCGCATCTACCATGAAGCTCGCTGGGGCGAGGACGCCTACCGCTTGGGCAGGGTCGTGCGGATCCTGCCGGACCTGGAACGTCTGGGCCGGATGGCTCGAGTGGTCGTCTCGGTGGCAGACCCCATTGACGGTGGCAGCGAGAACGGCGACCGGACGCTCCTGCTGGATTCCTTCGTAAGCGTGCAGATTGTCGGCAAGGAACTTCGCGGAGGGGTGCAGATTCCGCGCGACGCCCTGAGGGAAGATGAGTCGGTCTGGATCATGGACGATGAGAAGAAGCTGGAGATCCGGCCGGTCCAGCTGGCTCGCAAGGGCAAGGAATCGATTTACGTTTCCGAAGGCCTCCAGCCGGGCGAGAAGCTGGTGACGTCCGATATCGGCGCCCCGGTCAAGGGCATGCCGCTTCGCGTCTCCGCCCCGGCCACCAAACCCACGGCAACCGCTACCGGTCCGCAGCGAGAGGGGGGGTGAAGCAGTGAGCAGGCTACCTGTCGAAAAATTGAAGCGCGGTCCGATCGCCTGGATGGCGGGCAATTCCGTGGCAGCGAATCTGGCGATGCTGGTGTGCCTGATCGGCGGACTGCTGGCGATGTGGAATGTCAAGCAGGAGGTCTTCCCGGACATTGAACTGGACGTTGTTCGGGTGTCGGTGGTCTACCCCAGCGCCAGTCCCGAGGAAGTCGAGGACGGCATTCTGCTGAGCATCGAAGAAGCGGTACAGGGCCTGGAGGGCGTCAAGGAAGTCATCAGCACCGCCAACGAGGGCAGGGGGACGGTCAGCATCGAGGCGTTGAGCGGAGTGGACGTGGACAAGCTCGCCCGGGATGTCGAGAGCGAGGTCGACCGCATCGACACCTTCCCCGAAGATGCCGAAGAGCCCGAAGTCGAAACCGTCGTCCACGACCGCGAGGTGCTCAGCGTCATGGTCTATGGCGGTGTCGATGAACGGGCACTGCGTCGGGCGGCCAACGACATCCGCGACGAATTACTCAACCACGAGGGCATTACAAAAGCCGAGGTCGGCGGCGTGCGGGACCTGGAAATCTCGGTCGACGTTCCGATAGAGCAGTTGCGACGCTACGGGCTGACGCTGGGCGAGATCGCCGATCGCGTCCGGGCCGCTGCCCTGGATGTGCCCGGTGGAGGCGTGAAGACCTCCGGCGGGGAGATTCTCGTCCGCGTCAAGGAGCGGCGCGAGTACGGCAAGGAGTTCGCCCGGCTGCCGATCATCACCACGTCCGAAGGCACCGAGGTGCTTCTCGGCCAGATCGCGACGAAGATCACCGACGGGTTCGAGGATACCGATCGGTCGCTGCTCTACAACGGACAGCGGGCCGCCGAGGTCGAGGTCTACCGCGTGGGCGATCAGACGCCGATGGAGGTGGCCGCTGCGGTGCGAGAGAAGATGCCCGACGTGCGCGATCTTCTGCCGCCGGGCGTGCAGACGGATATCTACCGGGACCGATCCGACATCTACACACAGCGCGTGAACCTGCTGATGCGAAACATGGGCCTGGGTCTGCTGCTGGTGCTGGTGGTGCTGGGGTTGTTCCTTGAGGTCCGCCTGGCGTTTTGGGTGATGATGGGCATCCCGATTTCCTTCCTCGCCTCCTTCCTGCTGCTGCCGATGTTCGACGTGACCATCAATATGATCTCGCTGTTCGCGTACATCATCGCCCTGGGTATTGTCGTGGACGATGCCATCGTCGTCGGCGAGAACACCTACCACTACCACCAGGAAGGGCTCCCGTTCCACATCGCCGCGGTCAAGGGCGCACGCGAGGTGGCCGTCCCGGTGACGTTCAGCATCCTGACCAACATGGTCACGTTCCTGCCGATTTACTTCATCCCGGGCGTTATGGGCAACGTCTTCCGGATGATTCCGGTCGTTGTGTGCGTCGTGTTCGCGATCTCGCTGCTGGAGTGCCTGTTCGTACTGCCCGCTCACCTGTCGCACCAGAAAGACCGCAAGCGGCGCGGGCTGTCGAAGTGGCTTCACGGCCGGCAGCAGGCGTTCGGCAGGGCTTTTACCGGCTGGGTGCGCAAACGGTACGGACCGGTGCTGGAGCAGGCGATGGTGCATCGCTACGTGACGATCGCCGGTGCGGCGGCACTGCTGATCGCCGTCGGCGCGTTCGCGATGAGCGGGCGTATGGGCTTCAGCCTGTTTCCGAAGATCGAATCGGACTTCTCCCAGGGCTCGGTGGTGCTTCCGTACGGAGCGCCTGTGGAGGACACCGAAGACATCCTCGAGCGGATGCGGAAGGGGGCCCTGAAGGTGATCGAGGAGTCGGGCCACCCGGAGCTCAAAGATTACATCATCACGGACATAGGCCGATCGGGCAGCCATACCGGACAGGTTCGCGTCGGCCTGGCCGATCCGGACATCCGTAGCGAGATCATGAGTACCGAGGAGTTTACCCAACGCTGGCGCAAAGCGGTCGGGGAGATTGCGGGCGTCGAGTCGCTGAAGTTTGCTTCCGACGTTGGCGGGCCCGGCGGAAGGGGCGCTCCGGTAACGGTCGAACTGAGCCACCGGGATATAGACCTGCTCGCCAACGCCAGCGCCGAACTGGCCCGGCAACTGGATCAGTACCCGCGGCTGAAGGACGTGGACGACGGGTTCCAACCGGGCAAGAAGCAGTTCGATTTCCGCCTTCTGCCCCAGGGCAAGAGTCTTGGTCTGACGGCGCGGTCCATCGCCCGGCAGGTCCGCAATGCGTTTTACGGGATCGAGGCGGTCAGCCAGCAGCGCGGACGGGATGAAATCGAGATCATGGTCCGCCTGCCGGAAGAGCAGCGGATCAGCGAGCAGGATATCGACGAGTTTCTCGTTCGGACTCCGGCGGGGACGTTCGTACCGCTTCGCGAGGTGGCTCAATATGAGCGGGGAAGAGCGTACACCGTCATCAACCGCAAGAACGGCCGCCGCGTGGTGCAGGTGCAGGCGGATGTCACTCCGCGCAGCAAAGCCGGCGAGGTGCTGGCGGATCTGAAGACGTCCGTGCTGCCGGAACTGACAAGCAAGTACGGCGGGCTGTCCTACAGCTTCGAAGGGCACCAGGCGGACATGCGGGAGAGCCTCGGCAGCCTGCGGACCAGCTTCATTATCGCCATGCTGGTCATCTATGGCATGCTGGCGATTCCGTTCCGCAGTTACATCCAGCCGCTGATCGTGATGATCAGCATCCCGTTCGGGATTATCGGTGCGGTGATCGGGCACCTGATCATGGGCTACGATCTGGCGATTCCGAGCATGTTCGGGATTGTGGCACTGTCCGGTGTGGTGGTCAACGACTCGCTGGTGCTGATCGACTTCGCCAACCGCAGACGCAAAGAAGGCATGGACCCGCACGACGCGATCGTCAGTGCGGCGATTCAGCGATTCCGGCCGATTCTTCTGACAACGCTGACGACGTTCGGCGGGCTGGCACCGATGATTTTCGAGACGTCGCGGCAGGCGCGTTTCCTGGTGCCGATGGCGATTTCGCTGGGCTTCGGGCTGCTGTTCGCGACCTTCATCACGCTGGGGCTGGTGCCGGCATTGTATTTGGCCATCGAGGATTTGCGGCGTCGTCTCAAGCGGACATGGCAGTGGCTTTACCCGCCCCGGCCGGAACGCGAGCCGACTACGGAGCCGGTCGGTGCGGAATGATTCCTGGGACAACAGACCGGAAGCTTTGTCACCTGGCTAACCGGGGCGCACCGGGGCTATGATCTATCGCTCCCCGCCAGTGGTCGATCGTTACAGTGTCACCGTCCCCGGCCGGGTTTGCCTCCGCGCTTGCCCTTGCCTTTCCCGCCGGGGCGGCCCTTGCCGCCATGGCCGGGTCCTCGCTTGCCTCGGGGCCCCGGTCTGCGATTTCCGCCTCCGCCTGATCGGGGGGCTGCACCGCCGGATCGGCGGGGGCCTCCGCCGGAGGATTTCTTTCCCTTCTGTTGCTTCTGTCTCTCTCCGCCGGAAGACCGGCGTTCGAGCGTGGGCGTGTGTTTCGGCCGGGCCTGCTTCTTCCTCGGCTTGTGCATGATGAACAGGTAGTTGAACCCGCGGAGGAAGAAGTTTCCCTCCTCTGCCGCCTTGCGGTAGTTGCCCATCTTCAGCGTTCGGTTGTGGCGGACCACCGACACGATATCGACCGGCTCGAAATGCCGCTGCAGTATGGCGAACAGGTTGAACCCGATCGGGATGAAGCCCTCGCCCTTGACGAACGAGTCGGCCACGTACAACGCCATGTGCCCGCCGGGTTTGAGGATGCGATGGATCTCGCCGATGACCTGCTCCATCGCCTCGTAATATTCGTCCCCTGCCGCGTCGAGTTTGCCGATGCACCGTGGGTCGTCGGAGTATTCGATGTGCGTGGAATAGGGAGGGTCGATGAACACGAAGTCCGCCTCGCCGTCCTTCATCGGGATCGACCGCGAGTCGCACTTCTGGATGTCCTTCCGGATCGGGTTGACGTCGAACCCCATCCCACGGCGGCCGAGGTCGTGGGCGACGTCCAGAGTCGTCCCGCTGCCGGCACACGGATCCACCACCACATCCTGCCGCTTCGTATAGCGGCGCAGCAGGTTCCAGATGATATGGCTCGGCGTGGCGCCCTTGTAGTTCTGGTCGCCCTGGCTGCCGCGTCCGTAGTTCTGCGACGGGTAGTCCCACAGCGTGGTTACCTGCAGGTTCAGTTTGGGTCTCTTGTAGCTCATGGTCCGATGGTAATCGCCGCGGCGGGAAATGCGAAACGGAATCGGCCGGGGGATAAAAGTGGCTTTGGCAGGGCGGTCAGGCGTGTTTGCGGTTGATGAGCTTCCTCGCTGCGGCCAGGGCGTCGTCTCGAGTCGTCAGCTCTTCATCCAATTGAGAATCGTACAGTTCGTCGAGGATCTCGCCCATCTCCGGGCCGGGCCGGACGCCAAGGTCGATCAGGTCCCTTCCGGTCACCAGCGGTTCCGGCTGGATCTGCGACGGGTCAATATTTCCGATCCTCTGCTCGACGCGGTCGACTCGCCTTGTGGAGCCCTCTGTCGCCTGTTCTTCATGTCGCCAGATTGCCGCCAGGCGGCCGAACGCATCGTGGGCAAGGACCTTCTTGAGTCGGTGCAGCGGCCAATCGGGCGCCTCCCGCCATTCATCGCGAAGGCCGGCGATCCACCTGATCTTATCCCGCTGCTGGTTGGACCCGCCCCAGCGGCGGGTGATTTCCTCGATCGTGTCCCCGTCGAGTTCGCACAGCAGCCCCGCCAAGGCAAGCTCCGCGTCCCGGTGGTCCTGCAGGCTTTCCACGCGAGCGACGGCCCGCTCCCAGAGCTTGTCCCGATCGAACAGCTCCGGGATGATCGGCCCGGCCAGTCCGAGCTCGGCCATGAGCCGCAACGAGTCGACGGCAGAGTCGCGGGCGAGCATTTTGGTCATTTCGTCGAGAATGCGTTCGCCGCTGATGGTCGCGATCTTCGGGGCGTGTCGCCGGACGGCCGCTGCCGTGTCCGGTTCGATGGGGAAATCAAACCGCACGCTGAACCGCACCGCCCGCAGCATGCGCAGGTAATCTTCGCCGAACCGCTGGTCGGGATCGCCGATGGTGCGGATGATCCCTTTCGAGAGATCCTCCTGCCCGCCGACGTAGTCGATCACCTTCTCTTCCAGCGGATCGTAGAACATGCCGTTGATGGTGAAGTCCCGCCGCCGGGCGTCGGCCTGCGGAGTGGAAAACACCACCCGTTCCGGCCGACGTCCGTCGGCGTAGTCCATGTCGCTACGGAAGGTCGTTACCTCCACCTTGCACTTGCCGAGCATGACCATCGCCACACCGAACTTCGCCCCGACCATCAGCACGCGTCGGAACAGGCGGTTGATCTGCTCCGGGCTGGCCGAGGTTGCCACGTCGAAGTCATCGCTCGGAAGCCCCAGCAGCATGTCGCGCACGCACCCACCGGCCAGCAGGGCCTCGAAGCCCTCCTTGCGCAATCGACGAACCACACGCTCGGCACTCTGTCTGTCGGATGGTTGCGGCATGGGTCTCTCAAGATGTCTGGGCTGAATTTTGCCCGGGTGTACGATCTGCTTCAGTTTCCGGCGGGGGAACGTGAAGGAGCAGTTCGATCAACGGGGTGTTCAGGTAATAATTGCAGCGTCCGACCTTCTGTTTCCGAACAAAACCCGCCTCGCTCAGCGACTGGAGATGCCGGGCCGCTGTCGCCCGACTCACTCCGAGATCCGTCTCCACGAAGGATATCTTGGTGCATGGGTGGCGGAACAGGTTGTTCAGAAGGTCTTGGCTGTAGATCCGCGGAAGCTGCTCACGCATGCGATGTTTCACATCAAGCATCAAATCGCGAATCGATTCGATGAGCAACAGCGTCTGGTTCGAGGTCCGCGAGACTCCCTGCAGCATATACAGCACCCATTGTTTCCATGCTCCTTCATCTCTGACCGCCTGAAGACGGTTGTAATACTCGCTTTTGCTCTGGATGATGAACCGGCTCAAATACAGCACGGGGATGTCCAGCAGGCCGTTAGCCACCAGATAGAGAACATTGATGATCCGTCCCACTCTCCCGTTCCCGTCGTAGAAAGGGTGGATGCTTTCGAACTGGTAGTGGATCAGAGCCATCTTGATTAGCGGATCCAGATGCGAACGCGATTCGTCGTTGATGAACCGTTCCAGATCGCTCATATACTGCACAATTTCCGCATGGCTCTGTGGAGGAGTGTAGATCGTCTTCCCGGAAGTCATGTCTCTCAAACCGGTACCGGGCACTTTCCGAAAGCCCGGTTTCTGGGGCTCCAGGATGCGGTGGATCTCCTTGATCAGGCGGTTGGGAATGAGGCCCTGTTCTTTCACGTTGCGGAATCCCGCGTGCAGAGCTCGAACATATCGCTCCACTTCCTTCGCAGCGGGGCCGACGGTTTGTTCCCCGGAGGTCGCCCGGTAGAGTTCATCATGCGTGGTGACGATGTTCTCCACTTCCGAGCTGTCTTTGGCTTCCTGCAGTGACAGCGTGTCGATCAGGATTCTCTGATTGGGAATGGTTCGCGCGGCGCCCTTCAACTCGCCCAGATGCCGGTGCGCGTCGGCCAGGGCAAGCAGCACATCTCGCGTTTCGAGATTGGTTTGTGGTGGAAGCGGCGGAAGAGTGCCCATAGCTGTCCCTTCTGACCTGTCGATGATCGGATAACCGTACCGACTATGTTCAAGAATCCCGATTTTCGAGCGGATTGCAAGCGATGTGCTCAGAAACCGCTGGTTTTGATCAGGTCGGGCGTGACGTGCTCAAAAAAGCCTGTTTTTGAGCAGGTGGGAGGCGAGGCGTGCAGAATCGGGGCGCGGCTCGGGGCGGCGGCCCGCTCAGATCGTTTCCTCGATCAGTTTTCGCCGGTTGGCCAGCACGGCCTCTGCTACGAGCAGGATGATCGCACCAGCCAGGAACAGGTCCCACAAGGCTACACCCTTTGCGGTTTCCTCCGCCACGCTCATCGCGTCGGCGAGGCTGGACCCGATGTAGATCCGCTTCTGCCCGAGCATGCGGTTGGCGCGGGCCTGGAACCGGTCGGTTTCGACGGCGTCCAGCCGGGCTTCCCCACCGGAGGGATTCACCGCGAAGCTGCCCGCCAGCACGCCGCCTTCCACACCCGGCTGGGTGACGCGCCAGCGGTAGAGCCCCACCCGCTCGGTATTGCCGAACTCCGCGAGATACCCGTCCTCGGTGCGGCGGGCGGTGAGCGCTACGGAACCCGCAGCCGCGTCGTCGGCGGGGGTGGCCAGGTTGATCCGCAACGTGTCCGGCGTCTGGGGACCTGTCGGTCGCGGCCGGATTTGGGCCCGCGTCTCTGCCGGCAGGGCAGGCGGTTGGGCGTCCTCCCTTGCCGACAGGACCGATACCCTCGCCGCCAGCGGCAACAGCACGTTCAGCGGCAGGTCGCTCCAGGGCAGGTAGGCTCCGGTCGCGCTGAGCAGCACCTGCCCCTGGCCGAAGCTGCGGACCATCATCAAGGGTTTGCCGTTGGCCAGCCGCATCAGCAGCGTGCCCCGGCCGGGCACCGGTTCCAGCGGGAAGTACCGCTTGACCAGCACGGTCGTGGAACCCGCCGGCCGGTCCCACAGGTCCTCGAGATACGGATGTCGCGTGTTGACGTAATCGACCGGCACCGCCTCGGCCGTCGGTCCGACCTGCCCCACGGCAGGTTCAAGTCGCGCCGGGAGCAGCCCGCCGTGATCGGGAATGCCTTCGACGAGCATTCGGTTGTAGTTGCTCGCATCGGTCGCCGGGCCGGGCAGCATCACCAGCGTCCCTCCGCCAGCCGTGAAGCTCGCCAGTTCGCGGGCCTGGGCTTCGGAAAAGCGCGGGACGTTGGTGACGAAGACCGCCTTGACGCCCGCCAGCGAGTCGGCTGAGAGCGCCTGGTGTTCCATCGTCCTCGTCCGGATCGGCCAGGGCGCGTTGGCGTCGATGTGTGGCTGGAGTGCGAGTGACAGCACGGCACCGCTGTCGGGCGCGGAGCCGTCGGCGGGCTCTGCCGGGCCGCGGACGATCAGCACGTCCACCTTCCCGGTCACCTCCAGCACGAACCGCCGGGTGTTGTCCACAGACAGATCGTCCGTCCGGTCGAGGTAGATCTCCCCGGTAACGGGTCCCGGTGTGCGAAAGCGGTGGCGGAACCGCACCGCGGCCGTGCTGCCGTCCGTCCCGGCAGGGCTGAGGCGGACCGAGCTTTCCTTGCCGGTCTCGCTGCCGTTGATGCGAAGGTGTGCCGTGGCGACCTGCGCCCGGTCGGCGGAGTTTACCAGCGTCGCGGTGATCTCCAGTGCCGAATCGACCACCCGCCGGCCGGTGATCTCGAGGTCGCTGATCCCGACGTTGTCGGTGGCCGGCTTGCCGACTCGCACGATGAACAGGTGCACGTCTTCGGCCTCGGCCAGCTCTTTCAGGGCGGGCAGATCGGCAAAACTCTCCCGCTGCATGTCGCTGAAGACGTAGATCGCCTTGCGGGGGATGTCTGTGTCGCCGAGCAGGTCGATCGCCCGCGCCACGCGGCGGTCCAGCAGGGGCGAAGCGTAGCTGATGTTCGCGGAGCCGATTCTCTGGCGGAGTGCCGGCAGGTCGGCCGACAGTGCATCGGCCTCTCCGCCGGGGGCGGTGGTCATCACCGCAGCCATGGCGGGGCGTCGCTCGCCGCTGAGCAGTTGACCCGCCTGCAGCCGGGCCTGTTCAAACCGGCTGCCGGACTCGCTCTGCACGGCCATGGAGTAGCTGTTGTCCAGCACGATCACCGCGGCAGTGTTCTCGCCCCCGAGCAGGCCTCCGGTGCTCTTCAGGATCGGCTGGGCCACGGCAATCGCCAGAGCAGCCAGCAGCAGGCTCCGCAGCGCCAGCAAGAGCCAGTGCTGAATTTTCCGCCGACGCGCGGTCTTCTCCATGCTCATCTTCAGGAACCGCAGCGTCGGAAACTCCGCCTCACGCGCCTTGACCGACGACAGCAGATGCAGCAGGAACGGAATGCCCGCAGCCAGCAGGCCGATCAGCAGCAGGGGAGACGCAAAGTCGATCATCGCCCCGCCGCCTTTCTCCGCGTGAGGTAGTCCAGCAGCATCCGCTCATACGGAACGTCGGTGCGGCAGAGCACGTACTCGATGTTCCGGTCGGAGCATTCCCTGCGGTAGCGGTCGATGAACGCCTGCACCTCTTTCCGGTAGGCGGCTCGGACGGTTCGCGGGTCCACCTGGAGGCGCTGCTTCGTCTCCATATCCACGAACGACGTGATCTTCTGGAACGGGAATTCGATCTCAGCCGGGTCCATCAGGTGGAAGATGATCACCTGGTGTTTCTTGTAGACGAAATGCTGCAGGGCGCGGATGACCTCGTCGGGATCGTCGTACAGATCGGAGATGATGACCACCAGCCCGCGGCGGGCGATCATCGACGCGAGTTTGTGGAAAGTCGGGGCGATCGCGGTCTGCCGGCCCGGCTGGGCCATCTCCAGGTGACGGAATATCCGGTCCAGGTGGGCGGCACTGGATGCCGGGGGGATGTTGATACGGACGTCCCGGTCAAAGCC
The DNA here is from genome assembly GCA_046539045.1 of Phycisphaerae bacterium. GTDB lineage: Bacteria > Planctomycetota > Phycisphaerae > SM23-33 > SM23-33 > JBKHHU01. The sequence continues at coordinate 3,236 of JBKHHU010000023.1, read as the reverse complement.
GACCAGCCCGACCACGTCCTGCTGGCGGCACATGAGGTAGCTCAGGCAGGCGGACAGGAAAGCGGCGTACTGGAACTTCGTCATTGGTCCGGATTGGCGGTAGTCCATCGAGCGGCTCAGGTCCAGCAGGATCTGGGCCCGGAGGTTGGTTTCCTGCTCGTACTGCTTGATGTAGTAGCGGTCGGTGCGGGCCCAACTGACCCAGTCCAGGTGCTTGATGTCGTCGCCGGGCACATACTCACGGTGCTCGGAAAACTCCACGCTGAAGCCCTTGTGCGGGCTGCGATGCAGTCCGGAGATAAACCCCTCCACCGCCTGACGGACCAGGAGGCTGAGGTTCTGCAGCCGGGCGATCTTCTCCGGCTCGAAATGTCTATAGCGGGTGTTTGGCACGGCGTGGTTCGATGGCTCGTGAACTCGTGGATTTCTGGATTCGTATCCTCGCGTGGTGCGTCATGTGTGGCTATTCCGGCAAAGTTTCGGTTGGCGGGTCTCCCGACCTGCCAACCGCTTCGGGAGTCCATACAACAGCATGGTGCGTCAGGGGACACGTTATCGGATTCACTCCGGCAGGCCGAGCAGGGCGATCTCCATCCCGCCGTAGTTTTTCGTGCGTTTGACCACCAGCCGCCCAAGCTGCTCGGGGACGTCCACCTTCGCCGGCACCCGCAGAGCCACCCTGCCGTCGGCGGCGAGTGCCTCGGCCAGCGGGTCGAACAGCTTGCGCTCGATCTGCTTCCAGTTCCACCGCCGGGCATGGGCGAAGGGAGGGTCCACAAACGCGATTTTCACCGGCTCATCCAGCCGCTGCACCCAGTTGCTCAGACGGTTGGTCAGGTCGCCTCGCCAGACGAAGCTGCGGTCCTCGGCGCCGACTTCGGCGATGTTCCGCTTCAGGCGACCGACCACCTTCGGGTCCTTTTCCGCAAAGCAGCAGAGCTTCGCGCCGCGGCTGAGCGCTTCCAGGCCCATCGTTCCGGTGCCGCAGTACAGGTCCAGCACGGTTGCGCCTTCCAATAGCGGGGCAAGGGTATCCATGAGCGACTTCTTGGCGGCGCCGGTGATCGGCCTGGTGATGCTGTCCTTGGGCGGGGCCAGCAGCTTGCGTCCCTTGTACAGACCGGCGAGGATTCTCATGACGACTCTCCCATTACTGAAACGCCGCTGCGGCGGTGGTGTACCGCGCCCGGGCGGATATGGCTGTCAATCTCGGGGCGCATTGTAAACGCCGCAGGCGGTGGGAGTCCCGGATTTTCGCTTTTTGCGTTGCCAACGGAGTCGAAACGGGGATATGCTGCCAACACGCCTCCGGGCGAAAGGGCCCGGTTCGGTCGGCGCAAAAGGATGCCCCGGCCGCTTGGGCGACGGCCGAGGCAAGGGGCATTGGTGCTGAGCCTTCGAGGGCCAGCTTGCGGTTGCCAAGCTTTCAGCACAGGAACAGTAGGATACGACCCGGGCCGAGGCGCGGTTTTCGCGAACTTTTTTGGACATTTCTCAGACTGCCATGAAATTCAGCAAATCATTGTTCTGTATGGTTCTGCCGCTGCTGCTGGTTGCGTGCGGGGAAGTGAAATACACCACGCCCATCGAAGAAGCCCGCCCGGCCACGGCCGAGGAGAGAAGCTTCCAGCGCGTGTGGAAGTCGACCATCGACGTGCTGAAAGACAAGGGCTTCGAGATCGACCGCACCGATCCGCGAGAGGGCGTTGTCACCACGCTGCCGATGACCAGCAAGCAGTGGTTCGAGTTCTGGCGGGACGAGAACGCAAGCCGCAAGGACCTGCTGGAAAACAGTCTGCACACCATCTTCCGCTCTGCCGAGGTGCGGCTGTACAAGGCCGACGAGCCCGGCCAGTATGATCTGGACGTGCAGGTGTTTGTGTCGCGGTCGAATCGGCAGACGCTGATGGTGACCAGCCCGTCGGAGGGCAGGGAGTTGTACAGCTCGGGCTTCCAGGGCGTACGCAGCGGCCGGCTTGTCGGCCACGTTGGCGTAGATGCCGCCACGGCCCGGCAGGGCGTGGTGGAACTCGGCAGGGATGAAGGCTTCGAGGAAATGCTGCGGAAGGAAATCCGAGCCGAAGTGACCAGCCGGGAGTAGCCCCAAAGGGGGCAAGGCGGGTGCCAGGCATTGGGCTTCAGCCGCGAACCGCGCGAACGACGCGAACATGTTATTCAGTAGAACCGCCTGAGGGAGGGGCGTTTGAGCTTTGATGTTTAGCCGTTTGAAATTTGTTTGCTATTTGCCTTTTGTTATTTGAGGTTTCCCCTCACCCATACCTCGCCTTCACCTCCGGGTACTTACCGCATGTCTTCTTGCCTTCGGGGCATTTGCCTTCGCGGATGCATTTCGGGCCGGCGCCGTCAAAGACGGCAGGGCAGACGTCGCGGGCCAGCTTCAGCATCTGCTCGGCCACGCCGCGAATCTCCCACTGAGCCCGCAGGCACAGGCGTTCTTCGAAGAAGTGCAGCAGCTCCCGGGCGTTCATCGTGATGAAGATCTTCGTCTCGCAGGCATTGGGCAGCACGTAGCGGGCGTCCTGGTTGGACTTCTCCCCGGCGTTGCCCAGCGCCTCGACGAGGTTGCCGTATCGCCGGCCGATCATTTCCATGGTTTCGGCGAAGTACTCTTCGGCGGGCACGTCGCCGTCCTCGGTGGGGACGGTTTTCCCCTTCAGCTCCGGCGGGCAGATGTAATCGAACTCCCGGTGTGCGACATACCGCTGCGAGCGCTGCGAGTAGCTGGCAAGCCGGTGGCGGACCAGCTGGTGCGTCATCGCGCGGGAGACGCCCTCGACGTAGAACGTGAAGCTGGCGTGTTCGATCGGGCTCAGGTGCCCGAGCTTCTTGAGCATGGCCACGAACTGCTCGGCCTCCCCGGGCTCCTGCTGCAGGATCCCGGAGGTGTCGGAGGCGTAGCACAGTTTGGCGGCAGCAGCGATCACGCCGGCCGGCTCGGGCGTGTGCTGGACGAGGGTGACTTTGGCGGTGACGTCGTGCATAGGAAGTTGTCGACTGGTTGCTTGGTTGGCGGGTCGGCCGCTTGGTCCGGTTGGCGGCGCCTGGTTCGGGTGGCGGCGCTTGGTTCGGTTGGCGGGTCTCCCGACCCGCCAACGAGTAATCTTGTTCGCTATGGGAATCTTCCAACGTGGTGGGTCGGGAGACCCACCACGCGGGTTGCTAGGCGCCTGGTTCGGTTGGCGGGTCTCCCGACCCGCCAACGGGTAATCTTGTTT
>JBKHHU010000155.1:0-8377 GCA_046539045.1 Phycisphaerae bacterium | reverse complement strand
GACTGGCGGACGCCACAGCGACGCGACTACACCCGCAAGCTCGCGGACATCCTCTCCCAACTGCTGCCAGAGGGCGTCAGCGGAAGCATTTCCACCGTGCCCGGCTCGTACGGCCGCTGGGTTCAGAGCGAGGAAGACGTCGAGGCGATGTGCCTGATGCTCTGCGATGTGCTGATGCACCTGCGTCGGCTTCGCACACGAACCGGGCGCGACATCTGTCTGGCGCTGGAGCCGGAGCCGGATTGCTTCGTCGAAACGACCGAGCAGGTGATCGAGTTTCTGACCGGACCGATGCAGCGGGCGGCACGCGAATTCTTCAAGCTGCAGGCCGGGCTCGAGGACGAACAGGCCGACGAGATCCTCCAGCGGCACCTGGGCGTCTGCTTCGACTGTGCCCACCAGGCGGTACAGTTCGAGGACCTGAGCCGGTGCCTGCTGCAATTGCGGTCTTCCGGCGTGCGGATCGCCAAGGTGCACCTCAGCGCGGCGTTCGAGGCCGCCCCGAGCCCCGAAGCCCGTAAGCAGCTGGAGACGTTCGTCGAGCCGGTCTACCTGCACCAGACAAAAGTCGAGCGGCCGGGCGGTGAGATCGTGGCCTATTCCGATCTGCCGGACGCGCTGGCAGGGGAAGACCCGCAAGGGCGATGGCGGGTGCATTTCCACGTGCCGCTGTTCTTTGAATCGGACGGGGCCCTCGGGTCCACGCGGCGGCTGCTGAAAGGGCAGTTCGCCCAACTGCTCAAGAGCGGATTCGCCGAGCATCTCGAGATCGAGACGTACACCTTCGGCGTTCTTCCGGATAACATGGCGATCACGGACCCAGCCGACGCCATCGCCAGGGAGTACCAGTGGGTGCTGGGGGATCTGCTTGCCCTGCGGTGAACGCAGCTGATGCTCACCACCCGTTCTCGCTCTCGCGACGAAACCCATTTCTGAACGGGCTGCTACGGCCGGTCGGCCGGTCGGGACGTCTGGCGCGGGCGGGTCTCGAACGCCAGCAGCAGTTTGTGCGTGGCGAGGTAGAGCGTGCCGTTGGCGGCCACCGGGGTAGCGGAAAGTCGCGAGGGCAGGCGGATCTTCGTCGGTAGCGGCTTTTTTCGTCCGGCCTTGAGTATCAGCAGTTTCCGCCGCTGTGTGCCGATGTAGACCTTCCCGTCGGCGACCAGGGGCGAACTCCAGATTTCCTCCCCGCTGCGATATTTCCAGACGAGCTTGCCGGTTTTGGCGTCGATGCAGTGGATGTCGCCGGCAAGGTCGGCGGCGTAGACCAGACCGTCGGCGACGACGGGCGTGCTGATGCTCCTGCTGAGCCCGCTGTAGGTCCAGACGGCCTGGGATGTTTTACGTTTGCCGTTTCCAGTTGCCTCGATGCAGTGCAGATGAGCTGGGGCGAGCCCGTGCTCGGGGTCCCTGCCGGTGGCGACGTAGACCCGGCCGTCGTGGAACACGGGCGTGGCGATGATCTCGTTCGGCCCTTTCCATCCGGCGGGCAGCTTGGCACGAGACGCATCGCCGGCCCAGTAGTCGATCGGTTTGCCTTCGGTGCCGGTACGGAATTCCGGCGGGTTGCAGTTGAACGTCCAGGCGGTTTTCAGCGGCAGGGGGCTCTTGGGCGGTTTATCGGCTTTCGGTTTCGGCCGACGGAAGGCGTAGAGAACGCCGTCCCCGCCGCCGAAGAAAATAAGCGAGTTGCGGCCGACGGTTCCCATCGCCGGGGAGGACCATTGTCCGTGGAACACGCGACGGCCGATCAGTTCCTCGTCGGCAGCGATGAGCTTGCCGGTCTTGCGGTCCAGTGCGACCAGGCTCGGCGCATCCGGCAGCGGTGTTGGCTGGCCGGGGATGCGATGCACGCCGTTGCCGGTGTTGACGTACACAAACCGCTCGTCGACCAGTACGTTGCAGTGGGTCACGTCGTGCGGGGCGCTGGGGGCATCGGCGATCAGGTCGAACTTCCAGAGAATGTCCGCATCGCCCGGGAGCATCACGACCGGCTGATCGTCCCCGCTGAGGTACCGTCCCTCGTCGCGAAAACTCCCGTCGTTCCCGTCAGCCAGGCCGTCGGCGTCCAGGCACAGGACCTCGGCCCGGTTGGTTACCACAAACACCTGCCCGTCGTTGACGGTGGGGCTGGAGCAGATGCCGCTTTTCAGGTCGTCGAAGTTACTCCCGTAGACCTTCTTCTCGTAGCGGCGGCTCCGGAGCTTCCACAGCAGCTTGCCGGTTTTCTCGCTGAGGCAAAGCAGCAGCCCGCCGCCCCGGCCCGTGAAGCGTCGGTCGCCGTCGTTCCAGTCGTTCGTGCCGATGTAGACTTTCCCCTCGGCAATCGTCGGAGTGCTGTAGGTCTGCGAACCGAGACAGGCCGCCCAGCGGAGTTGGGGCGAGGTCAGCAGATCGCCGTCCCGCCCGGGCTTCAAGTCCGCCGGAAGCGAGGTCTCGCTGCTTACGCCGTTCCTGCCTGGCCCGCCGCGCCACTGGTCCCAGTCGGCGGCGACGAGCGTCGCAGCAAGCGCGGCAAGTGAAAGAACGAAGATGATCGGTTTCATGGTCGCGGTGTACTCTGGAGTCGCGGCAGGCCGGGAGACTCTCCCCCGGCGTTCCCTCTATCGGACGCTCTGCGGCTGAGATGGTTCCCTCCGGACATAAGAAACTCAGCGTCTGCGCTTCAACAAGGCCAGCCCGCCCAGCCCGAGCAGCGCCGGCGTGGTCGGTTCCGGAACGTTCGTCTGCGACAGCAGCGACTCGGCCGACTCGCCCTCGCTGAGCGGGTAGTTGGTCACCAGCCAGGAAAAGTCGATCAGGTCCACGTCGCCGTCGCCGTCGAAATCGCCGTCCTCCCAGGTTGCGCCCTCCCGGCCGTAATTGGCGCCAAGCAATTCGACATCGGCAGCGGAGACGAACCCGTCGGCATTGGCATCGCCTCTGACCGTCTGCTCCCAGCCGATGTCGACCAGGCCGGCCAGATCCAGTTCGGTAAAGCGTTTCCGCTCGCCGATGGTGATGTTCGGGTCCATGGCGGCTTCCTGGAAGGAGTTGCCGATCCGGCTGATGGTGTCCTCCGCCCAATGGGCCCCGCCCGGCTGCAGGTCAATGGTCTGGCCGTGTTCCAGCACGCTGGCGGGCCCGTCGAAGTAATAATCTCCGTCGGCATCGGTTTTCACGTGGGCTTTCCAGGAGTTGCTGGTGCCGACCCCCAGCAGATGACCGAGCTCGTGCTGCACGACCGAGACGAAATCCGCCTGACCCGGCGCGGGACCGTTGGCGATCCCGAAATGCCAGTTGGTGGTGCTGTTGAGGGCCATCGATCCGCCCCAGGGGCCGAAGTCGCTTGCCGGGGTGGCGTTCTCGCCGGTCTGACCACGGGTATCGACCGTATCCAGCCAATCGGAGAATCCGGAGGCGCTGAAACCGCCGGGCCCGGCGCGTCCGAGCGTGCTGCCTCCCAGGTCCCGGGCGCCGATGAAGAGAACCAGCGTATCTGCAGGAACCACCAGGTTGGAGACACTGGTGCTCAGTCCGCTGGCCGGGTTGGTGAACTGGGCTTCCCACGTGTTCGCGCCGGACGGCTCGATGGCCGACAGATCGTCGATGTACTGCGCGAATCTCCCTGCTGCATATTCCAGGGCCGCTCGTCGATCCGACGTGGAATAGAACCCCTCGGTGTCGTAACGGTAATCGAACTGAATCGTCACCGCACGACCGGCGGAAGCTGCACCGAACACGATCGCCAACAGCAGTGCTTTCCTGATCATCGCATCACCTCATGATGTTCTGTCCTGTTCCATAGTAACCGCATCTTCGGGCGGGCGGGGGATTTCTGGCAAAAATCGCATTGGCTCCACTCCCGTCGGTCCGGTCGATTTACCGGACGCGGGAAAATCCCGTTTCCCATCCGGGCGCTGGCGTGTACTCTGGTGGCTCATTGAAATCAGTTCCCCGACGGATCAGAAAGGAAGACCATGGACCTGGAGAAACTCATTCGCGACGTGCCGGATTTCCCGAAGAAGGGAATCGTGTTCAAGGACATCACCCCGCTGCTCAGTCATCCGGAAGCCCTGAAAGAAACGGCAGACCGCATGGCCGAGCCGTTCAGGAACGCCGGTATCGAGCAGGTCGCGGGCGTGGAATCGCGAGGGTTCATCTTCGGGACCATGCTCGCCGATCGCCTCGACGCGGGCTTCATCCCCATCCGCAAACCGGGCAAGCTGCCCGCGGAAAAGATCTCCCGCACCTACGGTCTGGAATACGGCACGGCCACTATTGAGATCCACACTGACGCCGTCAGCCACCCCGGGCAGAAAATTCTGATGGTCGACGACCTGCTGGCCACCGGCGGAACGATGGAAGCGGCCTGTCACCTCATCGAAAAGCTCGGTGGCGAGATCGCGGGCGTGACGTTCCTGATCGAACTGGGCTTCCTCCCGGGCAGGGAAAAGCTGGCCGAGTACGACGTCCGCACGCTGATGACCGTCGACGGCGAATAGCGCGGCGACTGAGAGCGTTGGACATGATCGCCATCATTAAGCTCGGCAGCACCATGCCCGAACTGTCCCGCGTTTGTGGGGATTTCGAGCACTGGATGGCTGCGGGCATGGGGCTGGGCGAGTCGCAGTGCACGGTGGTGGATGCGGTCGCCGGTCAGCCGCTTCCGGAACCGGGCCGGATCGCCGGGGCCGTGGTTACCGGTTCGCACGAGTTCGTGACCGACCGCAGCGAATGGTCCGAACGCACCGGGCGATGGCTGGTGCAGACGGTGGAGCGTGAACTGCCCGTGCTGGCGATCTGCTACGGGCATCAGCTGCTGGCCGACGCGGTGGGCGGCAGGGTCGGTCGGAACCCCCATGGCAAGGAAACCGGTTCGGTGCAGATCAATCTCACTTCGGCGGCGGTCGACGATCCGCTCATGGCAGGGCTTCCGGATCCGCTCTGGGTGCAGTCGTCGCATTTCGAGTCGGTACAGGAGCTCCCGGCAGGGGCGGTGCGGCTGGCGGGCAACGAGCACGATTTGAACCATGCGTTCCGTCTCGGACGGTGCGCCTGGGGCGTGCAGTTCCACCCGGAGTTCAACGCCGCGGCCACGCGGGCGTACGTGCGACTCTCGGAGAAGACGCTGCGCGACCAGGGGCAGGACCCGGCGCAGGTGCTCTCGGATGTGCGCGAGACGCCGGAATCGGCCGGGCTGCTCAGACGGTTCGCGCAGTACGTGCTGAGATAGTCGAAGTTCGCCTCCGCGCCCGCCGCCGCATACAATTCAGCATGAATTCAACGTTAACGAAAAGGAGTTCCTGGATGAAGTTCAGGATATCAGCAGTCATCGTTCTCCTGGTCGCTACTGTCATGGCGGCCGTCGGGTGCAATGACACCGCCACGGAGGTCAACAGAGAGAACTACGAGAAGATCAAGCTCGGCATGTCGCTGGACCGGGTGCAGGAGATTCTCGGCCCGGGCGAGCCGGTGGCGGTGGAACACGTGCCCAACCAGGAGATGATTCCCGACGGTCTGCCGTCGATGGACGATCAGGAACCGAAAACGCCGTTCAGCGCCTCGTGGTACCAGTGGCAGAGTTCGGACGTGGTGCTGTACATCGGCTTCGTCAACGGCGAGGTGGTCCACAAGCTGATCGGGAATGTCAACCCCTCGGGGCAGCCGGATTTCGATAGCTGAAACGTCTGCCCGCTATCGTCAACCAAGCGCCCGGTCGAGCCAGTCGGTTCGGCGGGGCGTTTGTCATTTTGGTGTCCGGCTGGCGAGGCAGTCGGCAATCCACGCTCGCCGGCGCGAGAGGACCGCGATCAGAACAGTTCCACCACGGCCTGGTCGTTGGGTGTGAGGGTGACGGATTTCGGCAGTTGGAGGTAGCGGTGTTCGTGGACGGGCCTGCCGCCGCAGGTGCATTGCTCGCCGACCACGTGGATGGTGCGCTCGGTCCCGTTGACTCTGCCCGTGAACGACCCCCCAGGCGGCGGGACGCGTGACCATTCGGTCTTCGGCAGCAGAACGCACAGGCCGATGTCGTCTCGCTTGAGAACCTTCCGTTTGATCGTCTTACCCATTGCCGGGACTCCTTTTCAGGCGTCGGATTCCGTCCCGGATTGCGGCGGGACGTCCTGTCCGTAGTATACGGCCAGCGGGACCTCGGGGACGGAATTTCGGATGATCTCGGCGATCTCGTCCAGTTGCTCGTTCGGCAGGGCCCGCGCGACGGCCTCGGCGGGGCTGCGGGCGATGGTGTGCAGTTGGATGAGCTTGATCGACCCGCCGGAATCGAGGATCCGCCGAATCCTGCCGATGTAAGCGCTGATCTCCTCGGCATCGGGTTGCCGGCCGTCGAGGCGGAAAAAGAGCGTCTGGATGACCACGGGCATCTGGGTGGCCACACCGGCGATGTTGCTGACGATGCGATCGAGCGTCACCCCGCCGGCGGGGCGGTTGACGGCCCGGAAATGCTCTTCGGTACCGGCGTCCAGCTTGGCCCAGATCTCGCCGTTGGAGCGTTTCAGTGCGGGCAGGGCCCGGGAAAATTGCGGGCTGTCGAGCTTTGTGGCGTTGGTGATGATGACGATCTTGACGTCGTCGGCGGCGTGTTTGTCTTTCGCGTCGGCGGCGATCTGCACGGCCGTGTCGAACTCGGCAAGGCAGGTCGGCTCGCCGTCGCCGCTGAAGGCGATGTCGTTGATGCGCCGCAACTCCGGCGGGGTGGATGCGTATCGGGGCTCTTCCCACAGGCGGCCGCTGGTCGCCTCGGCCAGGGCGAGGTCCAGTTCCTCGCCGAGTCTGTCCAGGTCCACACCGGTCAGCCCGCGCGCCACGCGGCGATTGATCTGGCAGTACACGCAGCCGAAGTTGCATCGCTTCTCCGGATTCAGGTTCACGCCGATGCTCAGCCCCTGAGCCCGGCGGCTGATGACCGGATAAACGTACAGACAATCCCGCCACTGACGGCGGTGGTCGCGGAGGACGGATTTTTTATCGGAGGGTCCTTTGTCCATGGTTCATCGTAGGAGACATACGCGGTGTCGGTCCACAAATTCGGAGCATGGGCATTGTGGGATCTTCACGGTTGGCGGGTCTCTGACCCGCCAACGGCCCTTTGGATTTCACTATGGCATCGGTCAACGTGGTGGGTCAGAGACCCACCACGCGGGGTCAGAGACCCACCAAGCATCACAATGTCAGCGGCTCGAAAGGCCCCGCACCAGCATTCGTGCTTCTACTTCTTGCCCTTGTTCTTCTGCTGCTTCTGCTTGTTCTTCTGGCCGGGCTTGTAGCGGCTCCGGAGGGTGACGGTCTGGTTGACCACCGTCTTCTCACCGGTCGTGTCCGGATCGACGCAGTAGTAGCCCTTCCGCTCGAACTGCACGATTTGCCCGACCGACGTGTCGCGGATGGCCGGCTCGACCTTCGCGTTGTCGATCACCGTCAGCGAGTCCGGGTTCACCACGCTCAGGAAGTCCTCGCCTTCCGGCACGTCCTCGGGATCTTCCTGGGTGAACAGGTGATCGTAGACGCGGACTTCCGTATCCACCGCGTGTTCGGCAGAAACCCAGTGCATGGTCGCTTTGACTTTGCGCCCATCGGGGGCATCCCCGCCGCGAGTCTCGGGATCGTAGGTGCACAGCAACTCGACCACGTTTCCCTCGCCATCCTTCACCACATCGTTGCAGGTGATGAAGTACGCGTAACGGAGTCGCACCTCGCGCCCCGGCGCCAGCCGGAAGAACTTTTTGGGCGGGTCTTCCATGAAGTCGTCCTGCTCGATGTACAGCGTTCCGGAGAAGGGCACCTTCCGAATCCCGGCAGACTCATCTTCGGGGTTGTTGACCGCTTCCAGCTCGTCGATCTCGCCTTCCGGCCAGTTGGTAATCGTCACCTTCAGCGGGTTGAGCACGCCCATGCGTCGCTCCGCGGTCTTGTTCAGGTCCTGCCTGAGGAAGTGCTCGAGCAGTTGGTAATCGATCGTGCTGACGAACTTGTTCACGCCGATGTGCTTCATGAATTCCCGGATGGCCGTGGGCGTGAACCCGCGGCGGCGCATCCCGCGCAGGGTCGGCAGGCGCGGGTCGTCGTATCCGTCGACTACGCCTGCATCGATGAGCTTGCGCAGCTTGCGTTTGCTCATGATGGTGTAGGTCAGGTTGAACCGCGCGAACTCGGTCTGCTCGGGCTTGTGGACCGGCTCGGGATGATGCTCGATGATCTTCTCGAGGAACCAGTCATACAGCGGCCGGTGGTTCTCGAACTCCAGCGAGCAGAGCGAATGCGTCACGCCCTCGATGCTGTCCTCGATCCCGTGGGCCCAGTCGTACATCGGGTAGATGCACCACTCGTCCTGCCGGCGCGGGTGGTCGGCGTGGAGGATGCGGTACATCACCGGGTC
>JBKHHU010000154.1:0-8442 GCA_046539045.1 Phycisphaerae bacterium | reverse complement strand
AGATCGCGGTAATCGGGGTGGGCAATGACCGGCCTCTCTGCGAACTGACGTATCCACCGCTCAGCAGTGTCGACACGAACCTGCCCGGACGGGCCGCGGCGGCCGGACAGCTGCTGGATGAACTGATGAGATCCGGGGCCGCAGCGAGCAACGGGCCCCTCACGCGCGTGCCGCCTACCGGCATCATGTCCCGGTTGTCGACGGACACCGTGGCCGTGCCGGACCCTGACGTTGCCGAAGCCGAGCGCTATATCCGTCTGCACGCCGGCGAAGGAATCACCGCCCAGGACGTGGCGAATCATCTGAGCAGTTCCCGTCGATCATTGGAACGTCGCTACAGCAGGCATCTCGGCCGCGGCATCGGGGAATCGCTCAGCGCCGCGCGGCTGAGCATCGCTCGCCGATTGCTACGGGAGACCGATATGCCGATCCTGCAGATTGCGTTAAGCAGCGGATTTGCCAGCGCGGCCAGCTTCTCCACCACCTTCCGCCGACATCAGGGCCTCTCGCCCCGCGAGTACCGCAAGAGCATAAGCTGACAAGTGGCTGCTTCCCGCCTGCCACCGAAACAACCCGCGACCGTAGCTTCGAAGCCTTCGCCAAGGCGTGGAACCTGTAGCGGGCGCCCGATCGGCAATGGTCAGGCGGACCTCCACGATCAACATTCCCGATCGGAATTTCGCAGTCGCACCATTGCCTCAAGCTTTACAGGCGTTGGGTACGATACCACAATAGGGGCCGGGCGTGTGCGCACATTGCGGCGGCCCGCTCTTGGATGACCTGAATGTAAGGATGACGCGTGGAGATATTCTGGCTGATATTCCTGTTTGTGCTGGGCGCCAGCATCGGCAGCTTTTTGAACGTTGTGGTCTGGCGGTACCCGCGCGGGGAGAGCATTGTTTTTCCGGGCAGCCATTGTCCGTCCTGCGGCAAGGCCATCCGCGCGTATGACAACATCCCCGTGCTGAGCTGGTTGATCCTGCGAGGCCGGTGCCGCCAGTGCGGCGTGAAGATCTCCGCTCGGTACATAGTCGTGGAGACCATGGCCGGCTGCCTGGTGGCGGGGCTTTGGGTGGCCTATTACCTGCTGGGCGTTCGGGACGGCGTGGGCGCCGGCGAGACCATTCCGGCGGCTTGGGCCGATTCATGGATGATGTTCGCCGCTCACGGTGCCCTGCTGCTGGCGCTGCTGGTCTGTTCGCTGATCGACCTGGAATACTGGATCCTGCCCATCGAAGCCTGCTGGATCGTCGCCCTTTTCGGCGCGGCGATGGCCGCTGCCGACCCGCACCCGTGGATGCCTGCCGTCTCCCCTGTCGTCGGGGCGATGAGCATCGCTGCCGGTGTGGGGCTGGTGCTTTCGCTCCTGGCTGTGAAATTCGGGTTCCTCGAGCGGAGTTTCATCGATGCCGACGGCGCGGGCGCAGAATCCGAGCAGAACCAAACAGGCGAAGAGACCTCCGACAAAAAGAGCAAACGCGACCGCCGGGCCGAGGAAATGGTCGTCACCAGTGAACACGGCGTCAACCCGCGTCTGGAAATCGTCAAAGAGGTGGTTTTCCTTGCCCCCGCCGGTGTGCTGGCGGTTTTGACATGGGCGGCGCTGACCTACTGGTCGGGCCTGGATCACTGGTGGACGTCGGTCGCCTCTCGCGATGCCGGCGGGTATGCTCCGCACGTCAACGCCCTGCTGTCGAGCCTGTTTGGGTTCCTGATCGGCGGGCTGTGGATCTGGGGTGCCCGCATCCTGGGCACGCTGGGCGTCGGTAAGGAAGCGATGGGCATGGGCGACGTTCACCTGCTCGCTGCCGTCGGTGCCGTTACCGGCTGGATCGTCCCGAGCCTGACGTTCTGGATCGCCCCGCTGGTGACGCTGCTGATGATCCTCTGGACCATGAGCAGCAGGAAGCACCGGGCCCTTCCGTACGGTCCCGGCCTGGCCGCGGGAACGATTGTTGTCATGTTGGCCTACGACCTGTTGATAGACTTCATCGGACCGGCAGCGCGGATTATCGCGGGGCAGGCGCCCTGACCGACGCGCCGGAACCGAAGGGGAAAGGACCAATCGAATGAATGCGAAGAAAGCCAAAGGACTGACTTATATCATCTTCGGCGGACTGCTCCTGCTGGCAGCGGTGCTGTTCGTCATCAGCCAAGGCGCCACCACCTCGCCGGTTTCTATTTACTGGTGGAAGCAACTGCAGGTCAGCACCATCGCCGTGATGCTCCTCAGCGGGCTGGGCGGAGTCATCGTGGTCATAGCCGCCGTCATTCTGCTGCGGGGCGTCGGCTCGTTGAGGAAGGGCAACAAACAGCAGCGCCAGAAGACAGCAGAGAAGGCCCTTCGCGAGGCAGAGAAAGCCCGCAAAGACAAAAAGCTCAAGCTGGACAAGGAAGAGAAGCAGGAGGCTCAGGCCCGTCCAGAGCCTGAGGCCCATACAGACAGGAGCGATCGGCACCACTCCGACGGGTGAGAACTCCGGACAACCGCTCCCAAAAACGGAAAATGCAGCTTGCGTGTATCGTCACCGTGACGTAGCGTTATAATTCGATTGAGCTTACCGACACCGACTCCTAACTTGAACCTGCGAGGAAAGGAGACCTCCATGACGAACCTTGCTTTCAAATCCGCCGTAATCCTTGTGCTAACTTCTTTCTTGGCTATTGGTTGCTGCCAGAAGGAAAAGCAGCAGCTGGCCGCGCTGCAGAACGACTACAACGCCCTGGCCGCCCAGAACGACGAGTTTCGCAGCCAGCTCAACAGTTCCGAAACCGTTCTGGCCAACCACCGCGAGGAAGTCAACCAGATGGAACTGCAACTCCAGCAGGCCCGACAGGACCTGACGAGTGCCAACAACACCATCCGCGACCTGAAGACCGAGCTGGCCGCCAAACCGACTCAGGCAGCACCCTCCGGTGATACCGCCAAGGGATGGGAGAAGGGTCTGGTCGGGGACAAGGTCACCGTCGGAAGCGACATCCTCTTCTCCTCCGGGAGTGCCAAGCTCACCAAGTCCGGCAGGGATGCCCTCAGCCAGATCGCCGACGACCTCAAACGCGAGTATTCCGGCCTGCCGGTCCGTGTGTACGGTTACACCGACAGCGACAAACTGGTGCGGACCAAAAAAATCTGGACCGACAACCTCGGACTCTCTGCCGGAAGAGCCCTTGCCGTCAGCCGCTACCTGATCGAACAGGGCGTCGATCGCGACCGGATCGAGACCATCGCGATGGGCGCGACCAATTTCGTAACGACCAACGCTACCAAGGAAGGCAAAGCCAAGAACCGCCGCGTGGAGATCATCGCGGTCAAGAAGTAGCACCGGCCGAGCCGACAAGACAGAAATTGCGCGGCGCCCCACCGGGTCGCCGCGTTTTTTGTCATGTCCCCTCACTGTTTCCCGCCCAACGCCTGCTCTGCCTTTTGCCTTTCCACTTGCCCCGGACACCTCTATAATGCCCGCTTTCCCGCCGCGGGCGGGAGTTGTGGAACCGCAAACCGTTACGTGGAAACCAAGCACCATGATCGCCATCGTCGACTACGGCATGGGAAACCTCCGCAGCGTGCAGAAAGCCCTGCAGCGCGTCGGGGGCGATGCGAAAATTATCGATCAGCCGGGCCAGCTGCCCGAGGCAGAGAAGATCGTCCTGCCCGGCGTGGGCGCCTTCAAGGACGCCATCGCCCGGGTGCGCGATCACGGTCTGGCCGAGCCGATCCTGGCCGCGGTCAACGACGGCACGCCCCTGCTGGGCATCTGCCTGGGCTTCCAGATGTTCTTTGACGTATCCTATGAGGACGGCGAGCACACCGGACTGGGCATCTTCCCGGGCAAGGTGCGACGGTTCGATTTCTCCGACCAGCCGCAAGCGGACCGTCTTCGCGTTCCGCAGATGGGCTGGAACCAGATCCGCTGGGACCGGGAGTGTCCGCTGCTCGGGGACATCCCGCAGGGCTCCTACGTGTACTTCGCCCACAGCTTCTATGCCGACCCTTCCGACGAGGCGGTGATCCTCACCCGCACCGACTACGGCAGGGACTATTGCTCCTCGGTCTGGAAAGACAACGTGTTCGGAACGCAATTCCACCCGGAAAAAAGTCAAAGCATTGGCTTGCAAATTCTGAGCAATTTCGTCAAACTTTGGATATTGGCTCTCGAGGGATCTCTGTTCGCCCATGGATATTTACCCCGCGATCGATCTTCGTGACGGAAAAGTGGTTCGCCTGCTGCGCGGCGATTACGACAAGCAAACCACCTACAGCAGTGACCCCGCCTCGATCGCCGGACAGTTCGTCGATGCCGGGGCGCGGTGGATCCACATGGTCGACCTTGATGCCGCACGGAGCGGAAAGCTGACCAATGCAGACGCCGTCCGGTCCGTGGCAGAGGCTGTCGACGCCCGACTGGAACTGGGCGGAGGGGCTCGCGATGAGAAGACCATTGACGCGATGCTCGAACTGGGCATCTCCCGCGTGGTAGTCGGGTCCGCGGCCCTGAAAGACTGGGCGTGGTTTGAGGAACTCATCCAGCGACGGGATGACCTTTCCGGAAAGATTGCTCTCGGGCTGGACGCCCGCAACGGCAGGCTGGCGATTCACGGCTGGACCGAGCAGGTCGAGGCAAGCCCGACGGAAATCGCCGCCCGGGTTACCGGTTGGCCGCTCGGGGCGATCGTATATACCGACATCAGCAGAGACGGCATGCTCGAGGGCGTGAATATCGAGGGCACGGCTGAGGTCATTAAGGCAACCGACGTGCCGGTCATTGCGTCGGGCGGAGTCAGCGACATTGACGATGTTCGACGGTGCAGGCAGATCGGTTGTGGAGGCGCGATCATCGGAAAAGCTTACTATGAGGGGAGAATCAACTTGAAAGCTGCCTGTGAAACGGCAGACAAATAGCTTACGAAAAGTTACTAGACTCTTGACAATTCGGACGGAATAGGTTTTCTTCTGCGGGATTTCCCGCTGAGACCTGCAGTCCAAAGGTCTCAAACTCTTTTTCTCTTCAGTGGCAGTTCACTCAGCAATGGAAGGCTGCGGTGACGGCGTCAGTCCCATCGGACCCGTTGCGCTTCTGTTCATCTGCCCAGACACAAAGCGACTATGAACAATCAAACGAAACAAAAAGCACAGGAAGGCGACCTTTCAGAAGGTGTCCTCGAAGTCACCGACAAGGGATACGGATTCCTTCGCCAATCCCAGAACAACTACCGGGCGACCCCCGGCGACACTTTTGTAGGCAAGGACTTCATCCGCCACGGTGGACTGCGGACCGGCCTGCACCTCAAGGGCAAGGTCGTCCCGCCTTCCAAGAAGAAGGGCGGACCCAAACTTGTGGAGATCGTGGAGATCAACGGCGAGCCGGCCGACAGCTACCAGGACGTGATCTCCTTCCAGGAGATGACGGTCGTGGACCCGCATCCGTGGATGCCCCTGGAGACCCCCGGCGGGCCCATGGAGATGCGCGTGCTGGATCTGATCTGCCCCGTGGGCAAAGGCCAGCGCGGCCTGATCGTCGCCCCGCCACGCTCGGGAAAGACCATTCTCCTGCAGCAGATCGCCAACGCGATCGCGGAGAATCACCCCGAATGCTATCTGATGATCCTGCTGGTGGACGAGCGCCCCGAAGAAGTCACCGATTTCAAGCGACAGTGCCCCAAAGCAGAGGTCGTCGCCTCCAACAATGACCAGGAAGTCTCCAACCACGTCCGCGTCAGCGAGTTCGCCATTGAGCGGGCCAAGCGCATGGCAGAGTCCGGCCAGGACGTCGTGATCCTTCTGGACAGTCTGACCCGCCTGGGACGCGCGTACAACCGCTACGTCGAAGGCTCCGGCAGGACGATGACCGGTGGTGTCGACATCCGCGCTCTGGAAACGCCCAAGCGTATGTTCGGAGCAGCCCGCAAGGTCGAAGACGGCGGAAGCCTGACGATCCTCGCCACCGCCCTGATCGACACCGGCAGCCGGATGGACGACCTGATCTTCGAAGAGTTCAAGGGCACCGGCAACATGGAGCTCCAGCTCGACCGCAAACTGGCTGAGCGTCGCATCTGGCCGGCGATTGACATCCCCAAGACCGGCACGCGAAAAGAAGAACTGCTGGTGGACGACTGGATGGTGCCGAAGCTGCGGATCCTCCGCCGCTTCCTCAGCACGCTGCACGTCGAGGAGGAAATGCCCCAACTGCTCCGGGCACTCGAGAAGTTCCCGAGCAATGAGGAATTCCTCCGCTCGCTGGAAGTGCGGTAAACCGACCGACTGACCCAACGCGAACCAACGGAAAGCCCCGCCGGCATTCATCATGCGGCGGGGCTTTCCTTTTCGCTCCTCGGGCCATCCATTTCACACCGTCTATTCCTCCGGATCTTCTCCGAAGCGCTCGGGCAGAAGCGTCGCCCGGCCCGGCCCCACCTCAGCCTGCAGGCCCACGCCTTTACTGACAACGTGCGGCGGGACATTCTCCGGGAAATACACGTGATCCAACTGCAGGAACGCCCAGCCGGTTTTCTTGCTCGCCCTGTTGGACTCGCCCATCCACCGAACGCGCATGCGGTAACGCAACTGTCGCGACTCCGGGCAGCCGAGGGTTTTCGTATCGCAGATGCCCTGCGTGGCGCCCACCAACTTCACTTCCGGCTCCGAACCGTTCACAAACCGCCATTCCCCGGCGGCTGAACCATCCCCGTCGTCGGCCGGCACCTTCTCCACCTGATCCTCGAAGGCGATAAACACCCGCTGATCCATCGCGGCAACGAATCCGTTCCAGGCCTTCTCCGGGAACAGATGATAGTCCTTGATCACGACGTGGGCGGTCTGCCGATGGTCTGCCAGTAACCAACTGACCGGGGCTGAGCAGAACTCCATCCCGTCGCCCGGCTCGTATTGATCCGGCGTCATGGGCGCTGCCAGTGGGGTAACCTTCTCGCCGACGAGGTTCGGCGGACACGCCCGCACCTTGTGCCATCGGTCCCAGCTGACGGTCTTCGGCTCAGCGGAGCTGTCGGAGCGGTTTCGCAGCGTAAGGGTGTACCGAATCTGACACCATTTCTTCTGCTCGTCGGGGTCGGTATCCACCTCGTCGCCGACTTTAAGCGACACAGGTACCGACGGCTGGGTCTCGGACCGATCCTTCACCGTCTTGAGGTGCTCTGCCTGCAGACGGTACTCCAAAGCGCCGGCCGTGCCGGGTTCGCCCGCCGGTATGGTGCCCTCCGCCTGGCCGACGACGCGGATTTCCGGGACGGCCTGTTGATCTTCAAACACCCAGAGATACTCCGGCTCGCGACTCCATATATTCACGCTGGACCAGCAACGGTCGCGGGCGACGACTCCACACCTGCCGTTCAGCGCCTGAAACAGTTTCCGTCGGTCTCCCGGCGGAACGATTCCGTCCAACGCCCCGGGCTGATTACTGACATGTTCCTGAGCAAGGTCGCCACCCGAGCCGATGACTATTCCTACAGTCGCATGCCCCCGTTGCGAAGCGTCCGGCTCTGGGAGCAGCACGGTCTTCTGCCACGCCGGCGGCACGTCGGGCGGAGCCCCGCCGGCCAATTGCCACCCTACGACCAGCGCCAACAGAACAACCCCAGCCGCCACCGCTATTGCCAGATGAAATCTCTTCATCAATTTCCCCTTTCGACAGAGATGTCTCTGATGCGCATATTTTACCGGGCCCGCGATCGGTTGTCGAGCCCCTGCGGGAAGGCTCCGCCCCTGACATGGCGGCACCCCAGGCGCCACAGAAGCACAATGAAAAACAGCCTGTCCGGGTGGTGTGACCCGGGCAGGCTGTTGAATTCTCGACTGCGTTGGACGGCTTAGAGGCAGGCGTCCTTGGCGGCCTTGGCGATGCGGAACTTCAGCACCTTCTTGCGAGGGATCTTGATCTTCTCGCCGGTGGCGGGGTTGCGGCCCCAGCGGGCCTTACGCGTCTGGACGACGAGCTTACCCAGACCCGGGACGGTGAACCCGACCTTGGCCTGCTTGTAGGCGAGCTGGACCAGTTCTTCCACGACCGCCTTCACGTCCTTCTTGGGCAGGTCGGTCTTCTCGGCCAGGGCCGTCATGATCTGGGCCTTGGTCATCGGCTTCTTTGCAGCTTTGGCCATGTGATTCGCTCCTTCTGAACATGGTTCCGAATCCGGCACGCGCCGGATCTCCACTTGTTTCACCACGGCGGATGCATCCTTAACTGCCGTGGCCCCTTACAACAGAATTGCGTCGATTACCCGACCCGTGCATGTTCCGCCCCGCGACAGGTTTCGTCAACACAAAAAATTCACTTGAGCCAATAAAAACGGGGCTTTTCTCGGTTTCACCCCCTTTTTAGCCCCTCTTGAAGGGGGTGTCGGCCGTTCTGGTCCGCCTGCGGAGCCATTTCGCCCCCTCCCAGTGCGGCTTTGGGGCCTTTGTCCATGGAGCGAAAAGCATGCAGGAAA
>JBKHHU010000022.1:0-26019 GCA_046539045.1 Phycisphaerae bacterium | reverse complement strand
TGCTTTGTACCGGCCGCCTCTTGCCGCGTGGTGGGTCTCCTGACCCACCACGTCTACACGATGCACGTCTGCGGGAAAGGCCAATCGGATATCCCGTTCCGTTGGCGGGTCGGGAGACCCGCCAACCTCTTGCGGGGGTGCTTTGTACCGGCCGCCTCTTGCCGCGTGGTGGGTCTCCTGACCCACCACGTCTCGACTCCGACCGATGCCGCACGCTGAATTATGTGTAAATGTGGTAGGCCGGTGCGGCAGCGGGCTCCGGTTCCGGTTCTTCCTCTGCTTCGGACGGCGCATCCTCCTGCCGCTGGGCGGGTTTGAACCCGTAGGCCTCCCGCACAATATAGAGCGGGCGGCGTTTGGATTCCTCAAATATCCTGCCGACATATTCACCGACAAGGCCCATCCCGATCAGTTGAAGTCCGCCCAGCAAGATCATCAGCATCCCCAGCGACCAGGCGGCCGAGCCCAGACCCAACGCCGCCAGGATGCCCCAGGCGATCATCCCGGCCAGCCCGACGGCCGCCAGTCCGCCCCCGGCGGCTGCGACCAATCGCAACGGACGGGTGGAGAAATTGAACACGCCCGCGCCCGCCATGCCGATCAACTGCCTGAGAGTGTAGACGCTCTCGCCCGCGGCCCGCTTTTCGGCGGTGTAGGGGACGGAGGTCTGTCGGAACCCGACGTGCCGCACGAGCCCACGCAGCAGGCGGGCCTGCTCGCGGTGCTGCTTGACCACGTCCACCACGCGGCGATCCAGCAGTCGGAAATCGGCCTGGTCGGTCAGGTCGACCCCGCTCATCCATCTCATCACGCGGTAGACGCACCGTCCGCCGGTGGTGCGGAGACCGCTGGTGCCTTCGTTATCCTTTCGGACGGTGTAGACGACTTCATAGCCGTCGCGCCACCTCTGGATCAGCTGCGGGATCATCTCCGGCGGGTGCTGACAGTCGGCGTCGAGGCTGATTACCGCCCGGCCCTGGGCGTAGTCGTACCCGGCAGTGACTGCCCACTGATGGCCGAAATTGCGGGCGAACTCGACCACTCGCACGCTCGGGTCTCCTGCCGCCAGTTCGCGGAGAATCTCCGGGGTCCGGTCGCTGGAACCATCGTTGACGAAGATGATCTCATGCGGCTCGCCCAGATCGTCGGCGACAGCCTTTAATCGCGGGTAAAATTTCTCAGCCAGCCCGTCCTGCTCGTTGTAAACGGGAACGACGAAGCTGAACGTGCACGTCGGTTTTTCACTGTTCTCAGTCATCCGTGACGATTCTACTTGATGGGAGGAAAAGGTAAAGCCTTTGGGGGAAACTCCACGCTCCTCAGCGGGTTCCGTTGGCGGATTCTGCCACCGCCCGCACCCCGGCAAGCAGCGCTACGGCGGCGGTCTCTATCCGCAGAATCGTTGAGCCCAGCCGGACCGGCAGGGCTCCGGCGGATTCGCACTGCCGCCGTTCGGCATCGGACAGCCCTCCTTCGGGGCCGATCAGCAGCGTAATTGCCTGTCCCGGTTGACGTTGGGCGACGGCCCGTCCGAGCGGCTGGGTTGCCTCGGTCAGGTCACCCACCAACAGCAGGGACTCTGCCGCTTGCTCCAGCAGGTCCGGCAGATCGGTCGGTTCGCCGAGTTCCGGCAGGTGATTCAGGCCGCACTGCTTGGCGGCGGATATGCAATGCCCGGCCCAGCGTGTGCGTTTGGATGGCTTCAGTTCATTTCCGCCGGCCACGCTTCGCTCAAAGACCACCGGCGTGAGCCGACATGCCGCCAGCTCGGTGCATTTCTCCAGCAGCCAGTCCAGGCGCTTTCCCTTGGGCACCGCAAACGCCACGTGCACCGGCGGGTCGGGCAGGGCGGTCGGCGGATGAAGTTGCTCGACGTCCACCGTCATCTCGCCCCGGCCCAGGTGCGCGACGGTTCCTTGCGCGCTGCGTCCGGAGCCGTCGAACAGCTCAACGGTCTGTCCCGGCCGGACGCGCAGGACGGTCCGCGCATGGTGGGCCTCCTGTTCGGGCAAAGCGACCGTTGCGGCACGTAGATCGGGGGCGTAGAAGCGGCGGATTTTCTGTTCGTAAGTCACGTACATTCCTCTTGAAGCCGTTACCGGCGGAGAATACCCTTTCTGTGCGGCAAACCAAAGCCAAAACCGCCCGCCGGATCGGACCAGACCCGCTTCGGCGGTTTTCATTTTGAGCCCGCCAAGGCGTTGTCGGATCTACATGATCCGCTGCAGCTTCAGAGAGGATACGCAGGATGCAAAGGGCCAGAGATTTTCAGCAGCAGTGGCTCAGCCCGTCGTCGATCTACCGGTCGGCCCCGTTCTGGTCATGGAACAGCAAGCTCGACCCCGACCGGCTCTGTCGGGCCATCGAAAGCATGCACGAGGCGGGGATGGGCGGATTCTTCATGCACTCCCGCTATGGGCTCAAGACGCCGTATCTCTCGGAAGAATGGTTCCAGTGCGTCAGCGCCTGCATTGACAAGGCACGCGAACTGGACATGAAGGCGTATCTCTACGACGAAGACCGCTGGCCCAGCGGCGCTGCCGGGGGGCTGGTTACCCGCGACAATCCCGAGTACCGCATCCACTACCTGCTCTGTGCCGACAGCGACGAGCCGGATGTGAACTGCGAGCCGCTGTCGCATTTCGCTCTGGAGATGGACGAGGGGCGGCTGGTCTCCTATGAAGCCATCGATGCCATCGACGCGCCGAAACCGGCAGGGACCATCGCCCGCGCGTTCGTCGTGCACATCGGGAGAGACGATGGGTGGCACAACGACGGAGCCTATCTGGACACGATGAACCCGGAAGCGGTGCAGGAATTCATTCACGTAACGCACCAGGCCTACGCGGATCGGTATGGGAAAAACTTCGGTGACCTGATCCCCGCGATCTTCACCGACGAGCCGAACTACGGGGTGATGTGGTCGCAATGGGGCAGCGGAGGCAGCTCCGTCGGCATCCAGTGGACGCCCCAACTGCCGCGGGAATTCAAGAAACGCCGCGGGTACGATCTCCGCGACCATCTGCCGGAACTGTTCTACCCGCTGGCCGGTCAGGAATTCTCGAAGGTTCGGATGGACTATCGCCGCACCGTCACCGAACTGTTCGTCGAGAGTTTTTCCGAGCAGGTCGGCCGGTGGTGCGAGAAGCACCGCATCGCGCTGACCGGGCACATGCTGGAGGAGCCCACGCTCAAAAGCCAGATCCGGGCCGTCGGCTCCTGCATGCCGCACTACGAGTTCATGCAATGGCCGGGCATCGACATCCTGACCGACCAGGATCACGAGTTGGCGACCGCCAAACAGTGCAGCTCCGTAATGGATCAACTCGGCAAGGAGCGGAGCCTCAGCGAACTCTACGGCTGCACCGGGTGGGACTGGCCGATGGAAGGGCACAAGTTCGTCGGCGACTGGCACGCCGCGGTCGGCATCAACTTCCGGTGTCCGCACCTGACTCACTACAGTCTGGCCGGCGGGGCCAAGCGGGATTACCCCGCCAGCATCTTCAACCACAGCCCGTGGTGGCGGTACTACCAGGCCGTCGAGAACTACTTCGGACGCCTGAATTACATGCTCACCCAAGGAACGCCGATCCGGGATGTGCTGGTGATCCACCCGATCGAAACCGCCTGGGGCACGTTCGAGGCCATCGGAAACCAGGGAACCGAGAGCTGGCAGCGGGATCTGGATGTGGTCATGAAGACGCTCACCGGCAGGCACTTCGACTGGGACTTCGGCGATGAATCCCTGCTGGCCAGGCACGGCGCTGCCGCGAAGGGCAAATTCAAAGTCGGCCGGATGAGCTACCGGCTTGTGGTGATCCCCTCGACGATGACATTGCGGCAATCCACGGTGAACCTGCTGCAGAAGTTCATCAAAAGCGGCGGCCGGGTTCTGCTCTGCGGCAGCCGACCGACGATGATCGACGGCACGGTCACCGATGGACTCGACGAGGTGCTCGGCGAGTGCCGGTCATGCGACGCGGAGACCGAAGCTCTGGCCGAGGCGGTCGAGGAGCAACTGGAAGGGCGGCGGCTGAACATTGTCGACGAGAGCGACGCGCCGGCCGATACCGTCTGGTCGATGCTCCGGAAGGTGCCCGGCGGCCACCTGCTGTTCATTCAGAGTCACGATCGCAAGCAAGGCCGTCGGCTTCATGTGCGGGTGCGGGCGAACAAGCCGGTGATCCTCTGGGAGGCGCTGACAGGGACGCGTCGCCGCGTGAAATCGAAGGTGGACGGGAAGTTCATCGAGTTCGACATCAACCTCCCGCCGACCGGGTCGGCGCTGCTGTCGGCCGGGCTTTCGATGAAGGATGCCCTGCCCGCGGAGCACGAACATAAAGTAACCGGGCGGTCCGAGATCGGCGGCCCGTTCCGGATCCGACGAAGCGAGCCCAACACGTTGCCGCTGGATTACTGCCGCTATCGCGTAGCCGGCGACGATTGGTCCGAGCAGGTCCCGACCCTCCAGGCCGACGGCAATATCCGCCGCCGCTACGATCTGGGAACCCGCTTCGGCAAGGAGCATCAGCCCTGGTACCTCTATGCGACCGGCGTGGTCGACACCGCCCCGCGGGACAAGGTCCGGATGCAGTGGACCTTCCACGTGACCGATACGCCGGAGTCGTGTCAGCTGGCCGTGGAGAATCCGGATGACTACGAAATCACGGTCAACGGCAAGCCGGTCGCCGAGCCGGATGGGTTCTGGGTCGACGAGGACATCCGCACCATCGACATTTCCGACCTGATCCGGACCGGCGACAATGAGGTCCAGTGGGCGTTTCGATATCGGCCGGATATGGAACTGGAGGATATGTACCTCGTCGGCGATTTCGCCGTGCAGCGACTGGACGAATCCCAGCCGTACCAGCCGGGCAACGTCACAATCGTCTCGCCCGTCTCGAAGATGGACCTCGGTGGATGGATAGCCCAGGGGCTTCCGTTCTATGGCGCGGGCGTGCGCTATTCCGCACCGGTCACCAAACCGGCTGGGAGCAAGCGTCTGCGTCTGTCGCTGCCCGGAGTCGATTGCACGATGGCGGTGGTCCACGTCAACGGGTCTGAGTTCGTCCTGCCGTGGCAGCCGTTCTCTGCCGACATCACCGACGCGCTGACCGACGGCGCGAATGACATCGAGATCGAGGTCATCGGCGGGCGGAAGAACATTCTCGGCCCGCTCCACCGGCCGTGGGAAGCCTGGACCGGTCCGGGACATTTCAACCCGGAAGCCCCGGAATGGACGTTCGAATATCAGCTCAACGACCACGGCCTGATGCAGCCGATCGTGCTGGAAACCGTGGAGTGAATGGCCGCGGAGGCCCGCTTGACGGCCCGGCGATGAAGCGGTAGACTCATGCGGTACAGTTATTTACCTGAAAAGGGAGAATCGCGGATATGGCAGTTTTTGCATTCATGCAGCATCGTCTCGGCCGGACGGACGGGGTTTCGCTCGAGGTGGACAAGTGGCGTCGCGTGCTGGAGGAGATGGGCCATACGGTGCACTACTTCGCCGGTAACGAGGACGTTCCCGGCGGGCACTCGATTCCCGAGCTGTACCCGTTCCACCCGGAGGCCGAGAAGATCATCCGCAACTGCACGCGCGAGCTGACCGACTACGACTCCCCCGAAGAGCTGCTGGAGGCAATCTACGCCCACCGCGACCGCATCAAGCCGCAGTTGCTGAAGTACATGGACGAGTGCAAGGTCGACGTGATGGTGCCGAACAACCTCCTGAGCGTCGGGTACAATCTGCCCGGCATTCTGGCACTGAGCGAGGCCCTGAAAGAGACCGGCATCAAGACCATCTGCCACAATCACGACTTCTGGTGGGAGGATTCCGGCGAGGTGTATCCCACCTGCGATGAGGTGGTGGAGATCTACATGCAGCACGCCCCGCCGGCGTATGACAACATCCGCCACGTGGTGATCAATCGGCTTGCCCAGGCTGCTCTGAAGGAGAAGCGCGGGCTGGATTCCCGCGTGGTGCCCAACGTGTTCGACTTCGACCGCCCGACCTGGACCGAAGATGAGTACAACCGCGACTTCCGCCGGGCGATGGGCCTCTCCTCGACCGACCTGATGTTCCTGCAGGCGACCCGCATTCTCGACCGCAAAGCCATCGAACTGGCCATCGACGTCGTCGCGGAGATCAGCAAACCGGAGAACCGCCGCAAGCTGGAAGGCACGCTCTACGACGGCAGGACCTTCGGGCCGGAAGACAAGATCGTCCTCCTGTGTGCCGGGTATGTGGAGGGGATCGGTCTCAGCGCGTCCTACCCCGATGCCCTGCAGGCCAAGGCGAAGGATCTCGGCGTGGACCTCCGCTTCGTGGGCGATCGCGTCAAGCACAGCCGCGGGGCCGACGAAGAGGGCAACAAGATCTACTCCCTCTGGGACAGCTACGTGCAGGCCGACTTCGTGACCTACCCGAGCGTCTGGGAAGGCTGGGGCAACCAGTTCATCGAAGCCGTCTATGCCAAGCTGCCGGTGGTGCTGTTCGAGTACCCGGTGTGGGTGTCGGACCTCAAGCGGGTCGGCTTCGAGGTCGTCTCTCTGGGCGATGAGATCGCCGGTAAGGATGAGCGGGGACTCGTGAAGGTTCCGCCCCAGCGCCTCACCGGGGCCGCCGACGGGGTGATCCACTACCTCAAGGACGCCGACGCCCGCCGCGATGCCGTCGAGAAAAACTTCGCCCTGGCACGGGAGCATTTCTCCCTGACGGCGCTGGAAAGAATCATCCGCCGGCTGCTGGACGAAATCGACGTGCCGCAGGAAGCGTAAAAAGCAGTTATAGACTGACGCGGCTGCCGCCACGGATGGGCGTGACCCGGCCGGGCAGTTCCTCGCTGAGTGTCCGGATGGCGTGGTCGCCGGTGCAGTGGCAAGGGAAAACGCGGGCGATGCCGGAGGCCCGGATCAATTCGGCCTGGGCGGCGATTTCCTCCCGGCTGGAACTTCGCAAGTGGAGACCGCCGATGAGAGCAGTCAGCGGCTCGTCCTGAACCAGGGCACGAGCGGCCTGCAAGGTGTTCCGCACACCGCGATGGCAGCACCCTGTAATCACCGCCCAGCCGTCGGTACCGCGGGCCAGGACGCAAAGCTCATCGCTGAAATCGTCCCTCTGCAGCCGGCCGGCGCTTCGGATCAGGAAACTCTCGGGGGTGCTGTAGTCTCCGCCGATCGGTCCGGACAGGATCAATCCCTCGGCCAGTCGCGTCGGCTCGGTGACCGGGCGGAACCGCATGCCCGCATCGACAAGCGATTGCAGCGAGTGGGGACAGGAGACATCCTTGCGCGGCTGGTCGGGCTTGTCCGACCATCGCTGGGCGAACGCATTGGGGTGGGCATACAGGACCGGCCGATCGCATCGCTCCATCAGCAGGGGCAACCCGCCCGAATGATCGTAGTGCCCGTGTGTCAGAACGGTCGCATCCACGGAAGCGAGGTCCACGCCGAGGCGTTCGGCGTTGCCGGCCGGCGCTCGGGCGCTGCGTCCGGTGTCGATCAAGACCCGCAGCCCCTCGGCCTCGAGCAGCATCGACAATCCGTGTTCGCACGCCAGTTCGGGCTGAAGGGCGGTGTTCTCTACGAGTACGGTAAGCTCACATGGCACGGCCGCTGCTCCTTTCTTACGGGTGCGAGGCGAGGTGGCCCGCGATTCACTTCATAGAGCGATTGTCCGGAAGGCACCGTGCATGGCAAGCGCATTCCGCCGCAGACCGGCCTGCGGCGCGGGCTGACCTACATCACGAAATGTTATCGCGATTGCCGTACCGGCTGGGCTTTGGCGTCCAGGGTGTACTGCTCGTCGAATGTCACATCCGCTTGCGGGTCGCCGACGTAGACGAGGCGGCAGTTGGCTTCACGGCAGAGAGCGATCAGCTCTGAGAGTTTCGCTGCGGGGATCGCATCCGGAAGGGCCCAGACGAGATTCAGCGTACGAAAGGCCCGCGCCTTGCTCGCCACGCGACGACGCAGGTCGTCGATGAATTCGTCAAGCATCGCCGACGATCCGTCGCTGCCACGGTAGACAATGCAGCATCGGCCGAACCAGGCGGTTTCGAAGGCGAATTCGCTGTCGAAATCTTCCGTCTCCGCCGAGATGTCCTGCCGGTCGACGGCCATGATCCCGCCCGGCAGACGGGAGCAGGGCGTGTGGATCGCCGCGTCGGTCGGCGCGAAGCAGATGAAGTTTTCCCGCTTCCGAAGAGTGTTGGAGAGGAAGCTGCGGATCGCGGGCATCGCGTCGGCGACATCGGCTTTGACCCGCACGAGGCGGCTCTTGCGGAAGATGGAGTCGACGGTCCTGCCGCCGATCGGGACCGGCAGCAGCGGTCTGAAGGTGGAATTGAACCGCAGCATGTAGTCCAGGGCAATCATCAGCAGGCAGGTCCAGAGAACATATTCCGCGGCAGAGAGGTTCAGGACGTCCATGCGATTGGCGAGATACACGTCCTCTTCGGGCATGGTGCGGTACTCGCTCTCGGTCTCCGCCTCCAGCGGCCCGGCCTGTTCGGTGAGTTGCTCTGTCACCGCGTCGGTTCGGATGGAACCCGCTTCCCGCTGCTCTTTGCCTTGGAGTTTGTAGGCGGGTGTTTCCGAATCGTCGGTCGCGGCAGCTTCTTTCTCAAGCTGTTCGGCGTCGACGATCTTGATGTCGGAGAACATCTGCTCCTTGGCGGTGGGCTGGCTTGCGGCAGCTTCTTCGCGTTGGCGGGCGGCTTCCTGCCGGGCTATGCCTTCGGCCTGGAGAGCGGTCTGGTCCGGTACGAACTCGGACACGCGGTCGCTGCTGAACTCGCTGAGCACCATCGCAAGGATCGCCAGTCCCAGCGCGATCAGGTAAGCGATGGTTCGTCGGCGGCTGCGACAGAAGACGATGAGGGTAAGCACCGCCAGAACCCAGAGTGCGACGGCGGAGATGCCCAGCGGGCCGAAGTACATCGGAAGATGGGTGATGCCGTAACTCAGGCGGGCCAGCCCGCCTTGGGGGATCTTCGGGCCGGATTGGACATCGTCTGCCGGTGCGGTGGTCGGTTGCGTGTCGGCCTGTGTGGTGGTCGCGGGGTCCGTCTGTTCGGGTTCCTCGTCGGGGGCCTGGTTGAGCAACTCCTCGGCAGAGGGCAGCGCCTCGGCCTCGTCGTCGGTCTGGGCGACGGCCGTCGGCGCCGGCAGCAGGGCGACCAGCGCCAGTACGATCAACGCAGGCAGTAACGGCCAGAGGGTGGATTGTGGGTTGGCGGGGCGGCTCATTTGCGGTACTTCCGGGTTTCCTGGAGGTAGTTCGTTACCGAATACCAGACGATGTTTACGCCGAGGTAGACCGACTGCTGGGCCAGGGATCGGCTCATGCCCGAGCGGCCTTTCTTCCAGGCGTCGTTCATATCCCCGGGGTGGTAGAAGACGACCCAGCGGCCGTTCTTTTTGACACCCATGGCGTGCCTGCCGCCGTGGTGCCACAGCGGTGGGGCCCCGTTGGCGAAGGCATAGGGCTGCTGGAAGATCGCGTCGTCATCGGCGATCACGCGGAGCGGTTCTTCGGGGAAGACTCGCCGCATGAGCGAAGCAAACGCCCGGTGAAACTGCGGACTTCCCGCGTCGGCCCAGAGCATCCCCCCGTCCAGCAGGTAACTACGGAGGATCTTCCGCTCCGTGCTGCCCATGTGGATATTGCCGGTTCCGGTGATGTACACGAACGGCGGGGCGTATCCCGGGTCGTACTTCTTGAGCAGGCGGACGTCGTGGTATTCGCCCTTGTCGGCCACCTTCAAACCGGTGAGCTTGTGGAACTCGCGAAGGAAGTTCCGATCGGCGTTGGTGAGGGTGTCCATCCCGTCGTCCCAGCCGCGTCCGCGGTACTTCAGGCGGATGAATCGGATCTTGCCCCGCTTGGTGCCGTCGGGCCAGCCGCCTTGCTTGCCCCCGCCCGCTCCGAGCCGGCCCGCCTTGGCGTTGGGGTCGGTGGCTGCGTAGGTTTCCAGGGTTTCCTGATCGATCTCCTTGATGATTTCGGAGTCTTTCAGCGTGGCCACTCGCCAGATGATCGAAGAGTTCTCGTTGAGGATGAACTTCTTCTTTTTCTTCTTTTCCTTCTGCTTGTAGATCTTGGTGACCATCACCCGCGGGCTGCCGCTGCCGAACGGCGGCTCGTAGTTCTTGACCCATCCCAGCAGGCCCAGCAGGAACATCAGCACGAACGGCAGGATGTGCAGGGCGATGCTGATCAGCAGGCTCTTGCGGTACTGCGGATCGGCACCGTGGGTGCGGACGTTCTCGTAGAAGCGGTCGCCGACGAGGATCTTGCGGACCTTCTCGCCCGTGAACAGGGCGACCACGTCCCGCTTGAACGTGAAGAGGATCAGCCCGGCCGAGAAGGCCATGGCGATGACGATCGGCACAGCCAGCCAGAACTTCTGGGCGTCGACTTCGTACTGCGGGACGATCTCTTTCCCGTTGATCTGGATGCCCTGGAACGTGCCGTAATAGCTGACGATGCCATAGACACTTGCCAGCCCGGCCAGCAAGGCAAGACCGTAGCCGATGCGGACGGCGATCAACCCCCACCGGCGGAGGATGAAGCTTCCGATCGCGCCGACCGCCATGCCCGCTGCCGAGAAAGCGACGATCCAGCGGACGATCTCGGAGACCGTGCGGATCTGCGTGATGATGCTCTCCATCCGCGTCTCGGAAAGCTTCTCCGCTGCCTGCGAGAGGTACTCCCCGTCCAGCGCGACATTGATATACAGCGGCGCCTGCATCGCGAACGTACCGGCGATGGCGGCCAGGAGAATCAGCGGCCCGCCGAGCACGGCGGAGATCGTTATGTTACGTTGCCTGTCCATTCAGAAGACTGCTTCCGGAATCTCGCTGTGGTCGGTTACTCGGTGTCGTCCAGATCGAATCCGCCCAGCGGGTTCTCCGGCGGTTTTTCCTTGGTGGTCAACTCTTTGCCGATCTTGGTGTCCTTGATCGAATCGAGCTTCTTGTCTTCCTCGTCTTCCTGTTCCGGATTGGCCTGTTCGGCGCCGTCGTCCGGTTGGGTTGCCGGCTGGGTGGCAGGGCTTGTGGTCGGTTGGGTGGTGAGCGTGTTCTCGGGTTCGCTGGTTTCCGGTGGGCTGAGCCACTTGGCGAAGGTGCCGATGGAGAACACGCCGATGACGATCACGTGGATTACCAGCGCGAGCAGCGCGCCGGGGAGAATCCGCGAGCGTGAGAAATTCTTCATCAGGTGATCGGGGTTCTTGTCCTGGTGAGGGCTGTTTGGCTGAATCATGAACGTTCCTTTGGCGTCCGTCTCGGTTCCTGCAACGGTTGCTCAGTTTGCTCCGCGGGTTTTTTCGTAGTTTTCCGCAGGTTCGGGACGGAGTATTGTGATTATTCAGGGAATTAGCGGGTCTCCAGCGGGCCTATCTGCCGACTTCTTTGCCCCAGACGGCCACCGAGCATCCGGCATTTCCGATGGACTCGATTACGGGCAGATACACTTCCTGGTCGATTGTTTTGTCGCATTTGAGCAGGACGGTATCGGCGCCGGGCTGATCTCCCAGCACGGCCAGCTCCTGCTTGATGGTGTCTTCCAACAGGTCCGGGTCGACCTTTACGCCTTTGAGGTACAGGTCGCCGTCTTGGTCTATGGTGACGGTAATGGCCCGCTGTTCCAGCTGGACGAAGTCGATAGACTCCGGCTTCTCTAGTTTTAAGTTCGCTTCCCGCAGTGGGTTAAAGCAGATCACGAAGAAGATGATCAGCAGGAAGGCGATGTCGCCCATGGAGGCGACCGGCACGATGAGGCTGTCTCCACCGCGTCGTCGCTTGCGGCGTCTGTCTCGTCCGCATCGGTTGCTCATTCGCCTTCCTCCGCGTCCATGGTCAGACCGAGTTCGCCCCCGGCACTGCTGATCGCGGCCATGACTTCACTGTACCGCTGGAAGTTGACCTGTCCGTTGGCCTCGACCTTGATTATGCGATCACTTTCGGAGAGCGTCTCTAACTGCATATCCTGAAGCTCCTTACGAAGCTCCTCGATGGTGACTTGGCGCTTGCCGAGGCGGATCTGGTCTCCGTTCAGGCGGACGGTATCATCTTCGTCCTGCTCTGTAGCCTCTGTCTTCTCGCCGCTGGGCAGGTCGGACTCCAGCCCGACGACGCTGGCCAGCGATGCAGCAAAGACGAAGAAGATGATCAGCAGGAACGCAATATCGGAGAAGCTGTCGACCGGGATGTCGCCGTCCTGCTCGCGCGTTTTCCTGCCTCGGGTTTTGCGTCTGTTGCGTGCCATCGTCGTAAGTTACTCAGCCGTTTCCATTTGCGTCGCGACGAAATCCAGCAGCTCGCTCCGGGATTCCTCGATCTCCAGGTCGATCCTGTCGGCCATGGAGGTGAACATGCGGTACGGGATCACCGCCAGCAGGGCGATCAGAAGCCCGGCGGCCGTCGTGATCAGCGCCTCGGCGATGCCGACGCCCAGCGCCTGGATGTCCATGCCCTTCATGCTGGAAAGCGTTTCGAACGTGGTGATCATGCCCAGCACGGTTCCGGTCATCCCCAGCAGCGGGGCGGCGTTGCCGATGGTCGAGAGAACGCCTAAACGCTTCTCAACATTGGACATAGCATGGATGGAGTAATCGTCCATGGACTCCTCCATGATGCTGGTGATCGCTTCCGGCCGCTTGCTGAGGGCCCGGTGCTTGCGGTAGGATTGCAGCCCGACCATCAGCACGGCAGAGACGGGCGACGGTGTGGAATCGCACAGCTCGATGGCTTCGTTAAGTCGGCCCTGGCTAAGCAGTTCCATCACGCGTGCGCGGAGCGACCGGTTGTCGATCTGGCGATTCTTGTAGAACGCCAGTGCCCGGTCGATCAGGACCGTCACAGCCAGCACGCTGCAGAGAATCAGCGGGACCATCATGTACCCGCCCTTGTAGAGCGTTTCAATCATTCTGAGGATTCCTCATCACTTCGTAAGATCTGAGCCAGCAACTGGTAGCCGGCCAACGGGTTCAGCTTGAGTTTCGATACTCTCTTCCCGCAGCCGGGTCCGAGAACCACCTCGCCGGTCAGCGGGTTGTAGGTGCTTGTTGAAAGTTCATGTAACGCAATGACTTCCACGTATTCGTCCCGGCCCCAAGCCAGCAGAATCAGCTCGTCTCGAGTCGTATACGCGTAGACGTTGCATCGGAACCACCACCCGCCGGTATCGATCCGGGTACCGGTTTTCACACCGTACAGCAACGCCGGCCGGCGGTTGAGCTTCCGGGCTATCAGTCGCAACTCCGCTCCACCGCAGGGCAGTCCCGCTGTCGGAATCGGCTCCCGTCGCGGGCTGGGCAGGGCAGGCTTGAATGTCTTCTGGGATATCGTCATGTCGGGTGTTCTCTGGCCGGCCGAAGGGCCTCTCCACGCTTTCGCGAGGGAGCGACCCGCCGGCCCGCTCAGCCGTTACTGCTCGACTTTCGCCAGACGCTTATCGGTCAGGCGGAAGCGGGCGAACTTGGCCCACTTGGTGGTCGGGAAGTCCCACTCGCACTTCTTGTACATGCGGTAGGCTTCCACATAACTCCCGCTGTTCAAGTGACTTTCGCCGCACCAGTACATGGCCTCGGCCCGCAGGTCTTTGTCCATGTTCTCATCTTCGATGACCTTGGTGAAGGTTTCGACGGCTTTGTCATACTTCTCCGCTTCCATGTAGCACTGGGCCGACCGGACGGTGGTTTTACCCGCCAGTTTGTGGTCGGGGAACCGTTCGGCAAGGCGGCCGAACACTTCGGCGGCGGTAGTGTACATTTCGCGGGACTGCAGTGCGAGCTTGCCCTTCTCGAGTTTGTCCTCAAGCGTCTCGGCCTCTTTGACCATTCCCTGACCCTTGCGGAGGAAGTACAGGCCCAGCCGCGCGATGGTCTGCGGGACCAGTTCGTTGTCCGGGTATCGGTAGGACAACTTCACGTATTCCTCGCAGGCCTGGTCGATCTGGCCCATCTTTTCGAAGACGATGGCCTTCTTGTACTGACTCTTCGGGGCGTAGGCACTCTTTGGGAAGTTGCTGGTGATGTCCGTAAAGCGACGCACCGCTTCGAGATAGAACTTCTTCTTGAGGTTGACGTCTTCGTTCTCGTCGGCGTATTCCAGCGCAAGGTTCGCCAGCAGGTAATCGGCCTGTGCTCTGGCCTCGGTGTTGGGATAGTCCCGGATGGCGTTCTCGAGAGTATCCTTTCCGATTGCGATCTCTTCCTTGGCCAGATCGTTCCGCTTCAGTTCGCGGTGTTTCTTGGCCAGTTCGAAGTAAGCCTCGGCGACCGTAAACTGCGTCTGCACGGCGATTTCCGGGTCCTTGAACCGCTTGGTGAAGGGCAGGACCTTCCCGTCGGAGCCTTTGTGAACGCCGATGATACGCGTCAGTTCGGTCTCACTGTCACCGGGGCGGCTGTACTTGCTGGTCAGCCTGTCGCCGTACAGCACGCCGATGGTGTTGGCGGTATCGAGCGTCTGCTTGTCGTCGGCGTAGGCCAGCTTCACCAGACCTTTGAAGATGCCCGAATGACGGAAGGTTTCGGTCAGCTCGACCTCGCTGTCGCTGCCGGTGACGCTCTTGACAGCCAGCGTCAGCGTGTCCTTGTCGTCGCTCGTATCGCGGGACTTATCAACCACCCGGTAGTAGAGCGTCTGGCCGACGTAGAGACCGTCCACAGGCTCCTGATAACGACGTTCCATGATGTCGAAGAAGGCGTCGCTGCCCATCTCGATCTTCCGTGTCAGCCACTTGACCTGCCCCTCAGGCGTCTGGTAACGGAAGCCGACGAAGATGTCGTCCTTTCCGTTGATCGCGAGGAACGTCTTCTCCTGATCCTTGTCCCTGTTGCTCCGGCCGCGAGCCTCAAGCTCTTCCTTGGACGGCACGAGACTCCGGGAGGGCGTCTCGCCCAGTTTGACCGGGACGGAGAAGGTAAACCTGCCGTCGTCCAGTGCGGTCATGCGGTAGGGATTGTTCTGGATCATGACTTGCGTGTAACCGATCGGTGCGTCGAAGCTGTCCGCATCGCTCGGGCGGGAGGTCAGCCGAATCGTTCCGGGGACGGTCGTATCGAAGCTACCGTCTGCGGAGAGATCCTTTCCCGCGGCTTTGCGTCCGGAAGTGGTCTGGACGAACAGCTCCAGCGTGCTTTCCGGGCTTTGCGCCTGGGAGGGGAAGGTGATCTCCACCAGCACCGGACCGTCGATCAGCGCCTTGGCGGGCTTTTCCGTCGGATCCTCGGGGCAGGTGGCCAGCATGGCACGGGTCGGGGGGAACAGTTCCTCACCGGCCGCCATTGCGGCGTCCTTGTCCTCTTCGTCGATCTGGCGGTTTTCCGGTTCGGCGGGCTTGGACACGACGTCGTAGATCCGCATTTCCGGTTCGTCATACCAGACCTGTTCGATCACGGCAGTGCGGCGCCATGGAATGCCCGGATCGGTGTTCTCCTTATCCATGTAGGACAGGATGATGTCGTCGCCCTTGCGGATCTCGATGTGATCCTTCCGCTCCGCCTTGCCCTCGATCGGGGTGAAATGGCCGACGAACACGCCGGAGTGCTTGGCGGTTTCGAGGGCCGTCAGCTCGACCGTCTTGCCCTCGCTGGTGCGGGCGGTGAACTTCAGCGTATCGAGTTTCTCCGACACGTCGCCGTCGGGATCATTGATGAAGACGTTGACGCGGTCGCCGGGCTTGAACCGCCGCATCGGGATGTACCGCTCCGTGCGGTCATTGCCGCGCATCTTGTACTCGACGAAGCAGGCACTGAGGCCGGCGTTTGCGTAGGTCGCGGTCAGGAACGATTCGTGGATGTCCTTCCCGCCGTCCAGGACGCTCGGGTCTTCGTAGGTAATCGTAACGCGGTCACCGGGGACGATCTCCAACTGCTCGTTCTTCCGCAGGCTCATGAAGTCTTCCTTGGTCGGAAGCACAACCTTGCCCGTGGGAGTTTTCAGCGAGATCTTGCGGATCGCCGGGGCGTCCATCTCAAAGTCGAGCAGCAGCAGACGCACGATGCGTGTCTGCGTCCCTTCCGGGAACTGGATGCTGAACACCTGTCCGTCCGAACCGGCGGTCACCGTGGCCGGGCTCAGCTTGACGCCCTCGGTGATTTCCGGATGTTTCTTCGGATCAAACATCTCCGCGGGGCAGGGGGCGATGAACGGCTCGGCGTCAATATCCTGCATGACCTTCCAGGACGCGTCGTTGCCGCCTTGGGTGATAACGTACAGGTCCATCACGTGCACGCCCTTGCCGAGCGAGAGCTTCAAGTCGGTCTCTTCCTTCCGGCTGGAGATAGACCGGCCGTTTACTGCAAGGATGAACTGGGCGTTCTTGCCCTCGACGGAGAAGCTCCGCATTCGCCGACGATCCTGATAGAAGGCCGCCCGGTAGTGGACCACGTAGTGATCATGTTTGCCGACGCCCAGGTCCTTCCGAATCGAGCCGTTGTTGTCCAACTCGCCGGAGATATCGTTGGTCGTGCGGGTGATCTTTTTCCTGCTGTCGCGCAGGTAGCCCTGCTCAAGGTAGAGCTTGAGGGCCTCCAGACTCGTTCCGGGGCGACGACCCAGCTCAACGGCTTGCAGCCGCGGCGAACCATCCCACGGCTTCCAGTCGGCGTTATAGGCGCCGATTGTCTGGAAGTCTCGCCCGTTGAGGGACTTCTGGACGAGGAACTTCTTGAGCTTCCGTCCCGGGACATCAGCGTTGACGGTCATGACACCCAACGGCAGGTTGTCGTTGAGGTCAACGCTGAATGTCTTCGGTCGGACGTTGTCGGCCAGTCCGACCCAGGCCGGATACTCTTCGTTAGCCGAGATCACGAAGTTGGCTTCGCGTCCCTGGGTGCTGTCGGAGGCATAGGCGACGGCCTGCCCGGAAGCGGTCGGGATCGAACCTTCGAAGATACCCGAGTGCGTATCAGTCTCGGTCAACTCCAGAGCCTCGATCGCATCGCCGCTGGCGGTGGCCGCCCGCACGGTGAGGGTATCGACCTTGTCGGTCGTGCTGCGATCCGGGTCGATCACGCGAACGTTGATGCGGTTGCCGGGCTTGATCTGGTCGAATGCGCGAACGGTGCTCAGGGCGACATCCGTCTCCTGCTTGTTCTGGATGCCGATATTCTTGAGGATCATCTCTTCCATCGCCATCTGCTCACGTTCCTCGGGCGTCAGGATTCTGCCGGAGGAGGCGAACAGCTGCGAATTGGTGACGACGGTAAGCATCTGTTTGCGGCTTTCTTCGATTTTGTGTTCCTTGCGGAACCGCTCGGACAGATCGAAGTGCACCTTACCACCACCCAAAACCTGCAGAACGTGATCGTCCTTGGTCACCGGGCCGAGTTCGGTCGGCAGGGCACCCTTGAACTTGGTCTTGGAGTTGCCCACGGGCATGAGGGTGAAGTATTCCTCATCTCCGCCGTCGGTCCATGCACGCAGTTCGATGTTGGTTTCCGAGCCGACAACCGACAGGTTGCGGTCCTCGAGTGTCACCTTCAGCGGCATGCCCGGAACGAGCGTGCGCTTATTGGTGACGCTGCCGATGAGGATGTCCGTCGGTTCTTCCAGTTCCTTCAGGCCCAGACTGATCTTCGCCTCCAGGAGGCGCGCCTGAGCGTGATCGGGGGCGAGACTGAAGACCTTCTGGATCATGTCCTTGGCGTCGGCGTATTCCTTCTGAGCGTACTTGACCCACGCCATGTGGAAGATCGCGTCGGCCTGAACACTACGGTCCTGCCGGCGGGCGAGCTTTTCAAGGATGCCCATCGCCTGATCGAAGCGACCGGTGACCCTGTCGACCACGGCCGTCTTGATCTGGGCCTGGACCTCGCCTGCACTGCCCTCGAAGTCGCGATTATTCGCGATGGACTGGTATTTGGCCCGGGCCACGGGATACTGCTCCCGGGCGAAGGCGATGTTTGCCTCAGCCAGCGCCAGCTGGGCCCGGGTCTCCGGGTCGAACCCGCCGCGGACGCTGCTGAACCACTGGCTCATCGTACGAACGAGCGTTTCGGCTTCCTCGAACTGACGAATGGCCGTGTTCTTGTCGATCAGCCAGATCATGAACCTTGGATCGAGATCCTTGAAGTAGGTCATGACGCGGCTGCGGTTATCCAGGTATTTCTCCCAGGCGGTGTCGTACTTGCCTGTGAAGTAGGCTGCCTGTGCGGCGAAGACCGAGTAGCGTGGGTCGGTCTTGCTGACCGGGATCACGCCACTGATGCTCGCCAGGGACTTACTGCGGACCGCCGTCAGGCGGCTCTTGGCGTCGTCGTCCAAGGCGCTGGGGAACGTGTTGAGCCCGATGATACTGATCGACATCGCCAGGTCCGTCTGCCCCTGATCTTCCAGGGAATCGGCCGCCTTGCTGAGAAGTTCGGTCACGCGATCGCCACGGTCGCTCGTGTCGATCTTCCAGAAGTAGCCCACCAGTTCGAACAATTCCGGCAGTCGCTTGTTGTGCCGCAAGGCTATGAATAAACGTTCTGCCAGATAGTCTGCGTTGTCTTCGTGCCGCCAGTAGCTCGGCGCGATATCGGTGAGGATGGACTTCAGCACGGCGATTTCATCGTCCGTGAGAGTCTTGGCGTCCAGGTTCTTCAGCGAGATCATGTCCGGAGGGCCGATGCGAGTGGGGGCTTCGGCTGCCCGGGCGATGTAGGTTTTCAGGCGGTCGAAGAATTCCTTCCGGACGGCGGCTTTGTCCAGCTTACGTTCGCTCTCGAACCAGTATCCGCCGAAGGCATATTGTCCAAAGGTGATGTCGCCGTAGGTCTTCTCGAGCTTCTGCCGGAGGGCCTGCTGTTGCTTGGGATCGCCCTTGCTTAGGGCACGCCCGATCCAGGTGTCGATTTCCGCCGAAGAGTAGGTCCGACGGTCCGGGGTGCGGTAACGCAGCGGCCAGGACTTGTAATCCATGAGAATGCCGACAGCCTGGTCAATGACCTTCCCGGTGCTGTCGGTGCCGAACTCCCAATAGTCGGCGTCGAGGTAGTTGGTGTCCTTGGCCTCTTCGATAAACATCTCATCAAAAGCGGTTTCCCACGGGTACTTGCGTGCCAACTGCGGGAATTCCCACCTGACCAGGGCCATGTAGTTCACGGCCTTGGACTGAATGCTGCCGGAGATGCGGTAGTCGTGCTTGAACAGGGCGCGGGTTGTGATGAGCTTCTCGGCAACGTCGAGCCCAAGCTGCTCAGCCTTCCAGCGGTTGCCGTCACGCGTGCCGCGGAACCAGTCGCAGATCTCTGCTGAGAACTTGCCCTTGTCCAGCAGACGCATCAGCGCGTCGCCGAACGCTTTGGAGAGTTTCTCCGAGGTCCCCTGATACCAGTCGCGGGTGCGCCACGGCTCGATCTTCTGGTTCTCGAATACGGTCTCCACCGCGTGGTGAAGGGCGAGGTTATGTCCGTTGTGGTCATACCGCTTGAGCTGGTCCTCGACGACCGACACGGAGAAGTCCTGTAGCCCCTTGTGCCGGCCGGGGTTCAGGAGGTAATCAACGGTTGCCCGTCCGAACGGGGTGCGCTTGCTGTCCCACTGGTTGACGCTCGAGTAGAGCTTCTCGGCGACCTTTACGAACTTGTCCATCGTCTGTTCGCGATCGTCGTGGGCGGAGGCTTCGGCGATCATAGCCGAGAAGTTGTTGGGCGCCTTGCCGGTGGATTTCTCCGCGTAGATGCATTTGCGGAAGGTGTCTTCCATCTTGCTGATCAGTTCGATCTGCTCCTTGGAGACCTCGTCCTTCTTCTTTTTGCGGAAATTCTGGGCCCAGCCTTTGAACTTGTTGTAGGTGGAGTTGAAGGCTTCCCTGCCGTCGTCGCGGCTGTAGGGGACCCATGCCAGGCCTTCGAGAATGGCCATGAAGTCCTTCTTGGACTTACCGTCGGAGTCGGCATGTTCCCAGGCGGCTTCGACGAAATCGCGGGTCGCGCGGGGATCGAAGACGGGAATCGGGCTGTTGAGCAGGAGTTTCTTGCCGAAAGCCAACTGAACCTTCTCGTAGTAGTCTTCGTTGGGTTCCGGTCGGTTCTTGACCTTCAGGGCCTTGTATACCGGCCAGATCTTGCGGTCGAGGATCTCGTGGAAGTCGGTGAACTTCAGGTGCCAGGATTCCTTGTCGGCCAAATGGTGCACGGCCTTGGTGAGGTCCGTCCCGTCGGTGGCGACGAAGGCATTGACGGCCGCGGCGTGTGTGCTGGGCACATCTTTCAAAACCGCAGCGAGTTTCCGCATCTGGCCCAGGTCGCCGGTCAACTCAAAGCGGAGCTTGTGCGTTTGCGGGCTCGAGCGGAAGAACTTGCTGTTGGCGATCGCCAGCGAGTTCATCTGCGAAGGCGTGGCCAGGTAGTAATGGTAGGTGTGGTACCGATCCTTCCAGCCGAGAATGGCGTTGCGATCGGCGTCATCGAGCTTGGCGAACGCATGGATGAAGATCTCCCCGCGCTGCTGCTTCTGGGCATTTGCCCGGGTTCCGCTGAACTTTCCGTGCCCGCCGAGAAGGACATCATACACATCGCGGACGGTTCGGGCGGTGGGGGCCTGGTTGATGTAATCCTTGGCTGCCTCGACCACCGCGGAGAATTTCGCGTCGGCAACTTTCTCTTCCTTGCCTTCGTTCTCGGCAGCCCATGTCAAATTGGCTGCATAGAAAACCATCTTGGCGCGGAAGGCCCTGTCGCCCTCGACGATCCCGGCGAGCTTGGCGAATTCCTCAGCCGCTCCGAACTGATCCTTGTTCGCCCGGGTCAGTTCATCGGCGAGCCACTCGAGGGTCGGGCCGAAGTAGAGGTCCTTCCTGGCGGCGGGGGATTTGTCGGAATAGACCTGCACCAGCCAGCGGGCGGCGTTGGCGTAGTCGTTCCGCCGACGGGCCTGCTTGAGGTACCACAGGTCGAAGCGTCGGGTAGCATCGGAGTTGCGGTACTTGGCACCGTTGGCGGTCATGTACTGGTAGAGTCCGTCGGAATCGCCGAGGAAGTCATCCAGCACGCGATAGAGCTTCGCGGCGACCTCCGGCGTTCCCTTTCCGTTGGCCAGCCGCAGATAGGACTTGTAGCGGGCCGCTGCCTGACGGTAATCGCCGCAGGCGAAGGCGTTGTCCGCAGCCAGGAGCGTCAACTCCGGATTGGTGCGGAAGTTGTGCGACAGGTAGCTCTTGATGGCCAGTCCGGCGTTGTATTCCTTGCCCGTCTGACGAGCCAGCTTCAACAGCGTCACGGCGTCTTTTTCGGAGGCGCCGGACGGATTGGTGAGCATCTTCTTGAGAAGATCCTCGAACTGCTTGGCTTTCGCATCCTCTGCCGGTTGAGCCGACGCGACGGAAGCGAGTAAACCTGCGACGAAAACGGCGGTGAGAAGTCTTTTTGTCACGTTCATCACGATTATCCCTGGTTCAGACGGTTCTGGATGTTTTCAAGGTAGCTCTTGGCGGTTTCGGCGTACTTGCTGTCCGGGTATTGGCTGATCAATGCCCGCAGTTTGCCCGCGGCCTTTTCCAGATCTCCCTGACGGACCGAAACCAGCGCCCACTTCATCAGCATCTGGTCGAGGAATGCCGCGTCCGG
This sequence comes from Phycisphaerae bacterium, assembly GCA_046539045.1. GTDB lineage: Bacteria > Planctomycetota > Phycisphaerae > SM23-33 > SM23-33 > JBKHHU01. Next base: position 4,447 of record JBKHHU010000022.1, on the reverse strand, counting down.
GTGGTCCTCAAATACTTGTGTCAGCAGGCTTTCGGCCTGGACATAGTCCTTGGTGTCGATGTAGTAGTTGACCAGCTTGCCAAGGCTCGGCCCGGCGTATTCGCTCTCCGGATATTTCTCCGCACACAGCTTGTAGTGGCGGATCGCTGCTTCCACACCGTTCTTGGCGTTCTTCTCGGTCGCCTGAGCGATCAGGAACTGCGCTTCTGCCTTGGCCAGCGATTTCTCCAGCGAGATGATCTTCTGAAAGATGCCGATGGCCTCGCCGTATTCCTCGCGCTTCATGCGGATCTTGCCGATCTCGAGCAGGGCGTTGTCCACGAACGGGCTTTCGGGGTAAAGTTTGCTGAACAGCGTGCATGTGCCTACCGCGTTGGCGTAGTCTTCCTGGGCCAGGTACAACTGCCACTTGAGCTTGAACGCCTGCTGTTTCAGGTCGGCGGGAATCGCATCTGTGCTGCGGATCACCGGCTCGACGCGCTCCAGACCCTGGTCTGCCTTGAGGGCCGCTCCCTTGCGGAGCCCGAGGCTCTTGAAAATCCGGGCCAGTTCGCGATAGGCAGTCGCCTCGACCATGTTCTTCTCGGCTCGCAGCACAGGGTCGCTGACGACGTTCTGGGTCGCCCGCGGGCTCGGGTCGACCTCGCCGGAAACCTTGATCTTCGCGGAAACCTGTTTCGGGCTCTCCCCGGCGATGTGCAACTCATCGATGTACATCGCCACGACTTCATCGCCCAGCACGCATTTGAGCTTGTCGTCGGTCTTGTCGATGATCTCGTCGGCTTCCGCGGGGCTGATCACGATTTTTCCGGCGAAATTGCCGGAGTGAAGCGGTTCCTGCTCGCCGCGCTCGGGCAGTTCCAGCGTCACCTGGTCGCGGATCTTGTATTTCTTCTGCTCGTCGAAACTGAGGTCCTCGCGGAGAGTTTCTTCGCCGCTGTCGGATTCCTCATCGGACTTGTATCGCGAGATGATCTTCACCCGGACACTGTCTCTGCGCGGGCTCCGGTCCCTGTCCACGTCCCTCAGGACAATATGGAGCGGCTGGCCGAGGAAGGCGGCAGAGGCCGACGTATCGAGCGTGCCGAGGGTGAAGTTCACCGAGGCGGTGGAGACCACCTTCACCTGCGCGTCCCGGGGCAGGTCTTTCTCGCCTTCCTCGGTGTTGTCGTCGAGGTAGACGGTCTTGATCGAATCGCCACCGATAACCTGAAGCGTGCCGTCGCCTTTCTTGGCCTGGCCGACTTCCGTACCGATCTGCGCGATGAACAGTCCGCGTTTCTCGCTGAGCGGTTCGCATTCGACGGTTTCCTCGTCGCCCTGGCTGGTCTTGAGCGTGACCTTGGTCTTTTTGCCGAGCCGGTGCAGGATGGGCAGGTCGTTGTCTTCGATCTTCACGAAGAACCGCCGGCCGGCTTCGACGTACTCCGCCGTCGGGCTGTCCGGATCGACAAAGGTGCCGACCAGTTTCAGCGCCTCGATGGCCTTGTTCCAGTTCTGCTGGGAGAAGTGGCACATCCCGATGTAGTAGTAGGCCTGATTGGCCCAGATGCTGTTGGGGTAGTCCCGGGTGATCTTCCGGAGCACCGGGAAGGCGGAAGGGTACTGACGCATCTTGTAGTGGCCGACGCCGATGCGGTACAGGGCTTCCAGGAAGATCTCTTTGCTCTTGCCGGTCAGTTCCTTCCCGTCCTTGCGTTCCAGATCGCGGATCCGCTTGAGATAATCAATGCCCTTGATACGCTCGCCGGTTTCCATGTAATGCTTACCGAGCTCAAGGTAGGCCTCGTAGCGGACCGGGCTGGCGGGGTATTGCTCGATGAGTTTCTCGAGCATCTTCACGCTTCGGTCGGTTTCCTGCATGGCCATCAGATCGGTGGCCTTCTTGAGCATGGCTCGCGCGGCGTAGTTGTCCACTCCGCCCATGACGGGTCGGCGTGACTCTCGCTCCTGGGCCGAGGCGATCTGCGTCAGGCCCAGCACCATCGCGACAGCCAGCAGCAACGGTCTGACTTGCTTGGAGAATGTGTTAGTCTGCATCCACTCCACCTTTGATTCTGGTAACGCCCATTTCTTCGAGCTTGGTGTGCGCCGTGCTGGATTCCCCGGAGTCCGGGTACTTGCTGGTTACCGAACGCAGCGCGGCGATGTACTGGTCTTTCATCTTGAAATCGCGGTACAGGAACGCGATCCGGAGGGCCGCCCGGGCCCGGTGGTCCTTGAAAAAGTTCTCGATCTGTCGCAATTCGCTGATTGCGGGGTTGAGCTTGCCTTTGGCAGCGTAGCAGGAGGCAATCTTGTACGCGTTTTCCGGTGCCCGATCGGACTGTCGATAGGCTGCGATGGCCTGGTCGTACTTCTTCGCCCGCTCGAGCAACTCGGCCTTCAGCCAGATCGCTTCGGCAGCATATTCTTCCACCAGGGCCATCTTGTCAGCCAGGGGAAGAGCCTTTTCCAGATCCTTCTGTCGTGAGTAATGCTGCAGCAGGACCCAGTTGCCGTAGTCGGGGTCTTCGAAAGCGGCACAGACCTTGGGCACCAGATCCGGCATGCGGCGCTGAAGCCCGTTGGCCAGATTTTCCTTGGCGCTGTCGGAGAGCTCTTTGAGCTTGATCTTCCCGAAGACGTTGTCGGCCATGGCTTTGTCCTGAACGTCGTTGTACAGAACGTACATCAACTCCACGACAGTGGGGGCCTTCATCTTCGAGAAATCGAGCATGCCGTAGTACTGCATGACCTTCGGCTTCTGCTCATGGAAGAGCCGGATCCATTTGACAACGTGGGCGTAGTCGCCTTCCTTGTGGGTCCGTTTGAACTGCTCGTCCAGGCGTTGCATCCATTTGCCGGTGTCTTTTTCGTACTGCCGTTTGTAGTTGGCCAGGGCGATCTGGTAGTCGTCCCACTGCGGGAAACGACCGTCCATCTGCTCTGCCCAGTAGCGGAAATAGTTGGCTCGCAGTTCTCCCTGATTTTCGTCGAAGTGTGCCTTTTCCCGCACATAACGGAGCACCCGGCCCCAATATTCCTTATCCTTTTCCAGATCCGCGGGGATTTTCCTCGGGCCCCAGTCGAAGCCGTTAACGGTCTTGTAAAATTCTCGCAGCTTCGGCTCGTTTGGGGCGATCCGGATGTAGTGGTAAATCACGTGACTGATGGCAGAGCGGCTGGCTGATTCGTTGGACCGACGGAAATCCTCTGCTACCTGCTCGTAATATTTGACCGCCACCGCGGGCTGGTTCTGCTCGCGAAAGTAGTCGGCCAGCTTGTTGATCGCACCGGCGGCCAGGAAATGACGGGAATAATCCTTGTCCTTTGCCATCTCGGCCCAGGCCTTGACCGCCAGTTTCTTGTCCCCGTTCTGGTAATGGGCCAAACCTTTGTAGTACAGGGCGGCTGCGGCGTATTGCACGGCGTTGGGGAAGTAGTCCAGCACCTCCTGGTACTGCTTGACTGCTTCGTTGCGTTTGTTGTCCTTGTGGAGCGAGCGTCCCCACCGCATGAGGGCGTAGGGAACGGCTTTGCTCTTGCCGTATTCGAGGATGAATGCCTCATACAGGCTGGCAGCCTGCCGGAACTGGTCGGTGTTGAAGGACTTGTCCGCCTTGGTCAGGGCGTGGGCTTCGAACCGTTCCAGTTTGGCGAATTCTTTATTGGAGAAATTGACTTCGGAATCATCCCCGCGTCCAGCCAGCACCGGTTCGCCCAGCAGGCACACTGCTGCGACGGCCAGCGTCCAGACGATCGGGGCTCGACGTCGGTACAGCTTGTTCATCTGCGCATCCCTTCTATCCGAATAGGGCAAAAACCCTACTCACCATGGAGAAGCTTGAACACGGATTTTCGGCGGGGGTTTCGCGGCGATAGCACAACAGCCGGCAGGTTGCTCCCTCAGCTATCGGAGGACAGGCGTGCTCCGGCCCGACATCTTCCTCAATCCCAAGCATCCCGACGGCACCAATACTCCGCCGGGTCTTCATTTGAACATGATTGCGTGCCGCTGGTTCCTGTGCGTTATGGGGAATTTGCTGATTTATTGCTGTCCCGGAAGCCCGGCACCTCAGCAGGCGGGTAAACAATCCCCGGACGGGCGATACCCACTCGCCAGTGAATCTGTTACAGTAATGAGAGGCCGACGCCGTGACAGGCGCCGTCCCGTCCAAAGCTCCATAGAACAAGGGAATCCACATGCAGCTTCCTTCATTTCGCACCATCGCAACCGTTTGCCTGCTCTCAGCCGTGGTGATGAGCGTCACTCCTGTTTGGGCAGGTATCCCTGAAGTCATTTCCGCCAGGGCGCTAGTCGACCTGAGCGAGACCATTCAAAAGCTCTCTGCCGACAACGCGCGGGTCGACCTGAAGCTCACCGATGCGGTCAAGGACAAGAAGGACCGGCTCCGGGATCTGGAGTTGACGCTGGTGGTTCTTGACGGCAAATGGCAGGAATCGA